>DATFTC010000313.1:0-23159 GCA_035262305.1 Myxococcaceae bacterium
CGAGTTCCGAGAGCTGCCACCACCTTCGGACAAGGATGTCGCCAATCTGCTCGCCCAGGTTGCCCGCCGTCTTACGCGGTTGCTGGAGTGCCGCGGACGTTTGGAGCAGCACCCGGCCCCAACGGACGCACTCGAGCTGCTCAAGGGCGCTTCGGTGCAAGCGCGCCTACCCCTGCCGCACCGCAAGGCCAGCTGGGCACCTCCTCGGAAGCGGCGCGCTGCGCGACTCAAGACGGCTTTTCCCTTCATGCCAACGTGCGCATCCACGCCAATGATCGCCAAGGGCTCGAACAACTCTGTCTCTATGCCGCGCGGGGAGCGATAAGCTTGGAGCGCCTCGAGCAGAGGCCGCATGGGAAGCTTTCCTACCGGATGCGGCGCCCGGCACCGGATGGTTCGACGCATCTTGTCCTGACGCCACTGGCCCTACTCAAGAGATTGGCCGCGCTCATTCCACCCCCACGGGTCCATCATGTCCGCTTCCATGGGGTGTTCGGCCCAGCCGCCCGCCTGCGCCCGTCTGTGACGGCCTTGTCGAAGCCGCAACTTCCTTCCGTTCAAGAGCCTCAACCGGAAGTGGGACCGACTACGAGTGCCTCGTCGATCCGGCAGTCCTCCAGACTCGACTGGGCTGCGTTGCTCAAGCGGGTTTTCGATATTGAAATTTTCCGTTGTAGCCGTTGTGGCGCGCGAATGAAGGTAGTGGCGTTCATCACCGAGCGGAAAGCGTGTGCTCACATCCTGGAGCACCTTGGTCTTCCCAGCCGTTTTCCTCCGCTGGGTAAGGCTCGAGCGCCTCCGCAGCTCTCCCTTGCTGACTGACGGCGCGCCGGCCGCTTGCCACGGCGATGTATTTCCCTTCGGCTCAACCGCGTGGTTCGATTCGTGTCTCTTTTGGTGTTTGCACCAGGCATGATCCCCTGAATCTGTGTGATCCCCTGAATCTGCAGGCCGCTGCGCGGCCTGACCAGTCTCGCCCGATCATGTTTCCACCTACCGCGCCGTCTGATAAGGGCTCTAACGCCCGCGGTATTACCAATCCTGGAGGCAACATGCCTGCTTACGTCGTCGTCGAGATTGAAGTCACGGACCCCGCCAGGTACCAGACTTACAAGCAGTTGGCGCCGCCCTCAATTCAAAAGTACGGAGGGCGCTACCTCGTCCGGGGCGGACAGGTGGAGACCCTTGAGGGCAAATGGTCTCCCAAGCGTTTTGTGATTTTGAGATTCGATTCAATGCAACAGGCCAAGTCCTGTTGGGAATCACCCAACTATAGGGACGCCAAGCTCCTGCGGCAGGCGACCACACGAACAGAGATGATCTGCGTTCAGGGTCTGGACGACGCTCACTAAGAACGCAGCCATGTTGATACATGGTAAATGCCACTGCGGGAACATCGCGTTCTCCCTGACTTGGGAGCCTGATCCCGCCGAGATTCCGGCTCGCGCTTGCACCTGCTCGTTTTGCACCAAACATGGCGGCGTGTGGACCTCTACTCCGAGCGGCGCTCTGAAGGTAGTGGTCAAGGATCCCTCGCTCGTATCCAAATACGAATTCGGCACCCGAACCGCTCAATTCCACATTTGCGCCCGGTGCGGCAGCGTGCCCGTGGTTACCAGCCGAATCGACGACAATCTTTACGCGGTCGTTAGCGTCAACGCATTCGAGGGTGTCGATCCATCGCTCCTTCGCCGTACGCCGATGAATCTCGATGTTGAAGGGAAAGAGTCCCGCCTCGCGCGAAGGAAGCGCAACTGGATTGCCAGAGTTGAATACATCGAAGGCAGCATCTGACCATCGAGCGGGAAGCAGGGGCAAGCGTGTGAAATGGGCACGCAACTTGGTTGCGTGTGCCCTCATCGCCGCGTTCGTCTTTTATTGCGCAGCAGGTTGTTTCGGCAGCAGCCAAGCGATGGGCGAGCACGAAGCGTGGCGCAAGCTGATCGCCAGCCCGCAGGATTTCGGGTTGAACTCGGAGGTGGTCTCGTTCAGTTCTCTTGATGGAATTCCTCTCCGAGGTTGGTGGCTTCCGGCTGAAAGGGCGTCGCGGGGAAATCTTGTGTTGGCGCACGGAAGGGATGCAAATCGCTCGTACATGCTTTCTCGCGCACGATTCCTTGTGCGCGCTGAATACAATGTCTTAGCAATCGATTTGCGCCTTCATGGTGAAAGCGGAGGTCGGTACATTACCCCGGGCTATCTCGAGGCCCAGGATATCCTGGGAGCAATTCACTACTTGCGAGAGCATGGTCAGCGCGCTCCGGTCGCCGTCTTAGGTCATTCGTATGGCGGAGTGGCCGCTCTCTACGCCGCGGGACAGTCGAATGAGATCGCCGCCACCATCAGCGATGGTGCGTTCGAATCCGGCGCGGAAGTTCTCGAGAACCTCACGCGCCATTACCTTCACGACCCCGCGACTCCACTGTGGGCAAGGTCTTTGCTCGCGATCTCAAAGTGCCCCGGGATTCAGGGCGCCACGCGTCTCGTATTCTACCTGCGAACAGGACAGTACATTGGCTCGGAGATGACAACGGTCGTGCCGGCGCTTGCGCGCATTCATATGCCAGTGCTTTTCATATCTGGCGAGCAGGATTTCATTGCACCCACCGAGAGTGCTCGCAGAATGTTCGCGGCGTTGCCGAGCAAACAGAAAGTTTTTCTGCTGCTGCCCAATGCCGGCCATAACACTACCTACAAAACAGACCCAGGCAAATACGAGAGTACCGTGCTTGAATTTCTCACCGAGACCCTGGGTCGGACCGCTTTATAAACACAGGAACGGCACGTTGCATCACGGCGGCGAGCGCATCGCGGTCTCGGCGGGAGACTGCTTCTGTTACCTGCCGGAGGACCCAGAGGCCCACGACTTCCAGGACACGGGCACCAAGGACCTCGTGATCTGGGCCTTCGGCAATCGCTTCCCCTACGAGGTCGCCCTCTATCCAGACCAAGGCGTTGCGTTCGTCGAGGGATTGGGTGTCGACGTGCCCCTCGATTCGGGGATCCGGAGCGAGTGGACGGAAGACCGGCGGAAACACTGATCTGGGCCATCACAATTCGATGATTCGATTTGGACTCAGGTGCTCCTGCGCGGCCTGAAAGAGGAAGGAGCCCGCCGATCATGTTTCCACCGACCGCGGCGTCTGATAAGGGCTCATATGTCTCCTAACGCCCTGCACCTACCGAGGAAGCTGAGCTCTATCGCCTTCGGCCTGCCAGAATTTTCGCGAATGAGCGCGAGCGAAGCTCCTCCAGGGTGAGCCCAGTCATCCTGTGCGCTTCCTCGGCGGTGATCGCGCCGCAGTTGATTCCCCGGAGGAAGTAATTGAGCAGACCCTGCCCCGTGGCGGCGTCGTCGAACACGTCGCCCATCAGCGTCGCCTGCGCCGCCTTCTCGATGAAGCTCTTCAGCCTGCGACCTGCCGGCTCCAGGCCCTGAAGAAAAAACTGATAGACAGCCGCGAACCGCACAGGCAGCTGCGCCGGGTGCAGGTCCCACCCCTGATAAAATCCGCTCACCAGCGAATGTTGAATGTCGTCGTAAGCCAATCGCCAGGCGCGGTGCACGACGCTTTTGTTTTCCTCCCGCTGCTCGGGGCTGAGCTCGGAGCCTTCCTTGGCGCGGTGGGGACCCACCGGCATCACGTTGGTTGCACCATCGGAGAGCGCCACTCCGGTGCCGGCCAGGCAGACCTGCATCACCTGCTTGGCGAAATCGCACGCCGGGTGTCTCATCTGCTGGTAAGCGGCGGTAATGTTGCACGCGGCGGTGTAATCATAGGTTCCAAAATGCGCTCCGGTGCAGCGTCCTCGCGCCGCCGCGACGAGCTTTGGAAGGGCCGCCTCCCCATCAGGGCCGATGATCGACTGCGTTGTTTCCACCATCAGCTCCATCTTGAGCGTATCGGCGGGAAGACCGACCTCCGATTCCAGAAGCTCTAAAGCGGCGGCCAATGCTTCAACTTGCTCGGCAGATGTCACCTTTGGAAGCGTGACCCGGAAAGCGGGAAGCTGGGCGCGCATTTGTCGACCCAGAGCCGTGACGAACAACTCGAGCGTACGAAGGCTGCGCGCCCGGGTGTCTTCAGTCAATGCCTTGATGCGAATCCCGATGAACGGAGGCAGCGACGCTTCGCTGATTCCGCGCAATACCTCGGCAGCGGCCTGCAATGCGTGGCCATCCTCCTCCGCATCGCTGCGATTGCCGTATCCGTCCTCGAAATCGATCCTGAAATCTTCGATCGGCTCGCGGCTCAATTTATCAAGGGTGCGGCGGTAGACTGTCTGAGCTGCATCGGCGGGCAGTCCAATCGCCGTTGCCAGGGAGGCAGCGTCCGGCGCGTATTCGCGAAGCGCTGCCAAGGCGATCTCCCCCATGCGTTTCGCGGTGTTTGCTTTAAACAGATGAGCTCCCCCGTACACCACGTGGACCGGTTGCCTCGCCGGCGACTCGCCGGGGTAACGCGCGTTGACCGCTGCATTGGCCAGGCGCAGTTTCTCGAAAATCGTCGCGGGCAGTTTTTCGGTAAGCAGGACGGTCTCCCAATCAGCCGCGCTCGGCCTCGATGATGACAAATGGCGAATCGGTGTGAATGAACTTCGGCGGCCTAAATCCCGCCTTTCGTAGCAGCGCGGCGTACTCAGCCTCCGAGCGCTCGCGGCCACCGAGCAAAACCATCATGTTGAGGTCGATGAACTTTGCTGGGCTCGGCGAGCTATCTGTGGGAATGGGGATCTCCACCAGCAGCACTCGTCCGCTCGGCCGAAGAGCCCGATGGCAGTTTTCGAGAATGAGAAGAGCGCGCTCGTCATCCCAGTCGTGAATGATTTGTTTGAGCAGGTGCGCATCGGCTCCGGGCGGAACTGCTTTGAAAAAATCACCGCTGATCAACTCGCATCGGTTCGCCAGGCCTTCCGCTTCAATTACCGGTTTGGCGGTGGCGACCACGTGAGGCAGATCGAAGAGAATGCCTCGCGCTTTCGGGTTGGCGCGAAGGACCGCCGCCAACAGCACGCCGTGAGCGCCGCCGACATCGGCCACCGTTTGAACCTTGCTGAAATCGACGAGCTGCGGCAGCTGCGCCGCCACCATCTGGGCGAGGCTGCCCATTGCCGAGCTGAACTCGAGGGCGTCCTGCGGGTTTTTGCTGTACCACTCCCACAGCTCCATGCCGAGCGCCGCTTTCGCCGCGGGGCGGCCGGTCTTGACGCTCTCCAGCATCCTGCCCCACGACTGCCAATGCCCCTGATCGGTTTGTGCAATCGCGAAAGCGCGAACCGAACCGGGAACGTTGGATCGAAGCGTCTCGCCGAGCTCGGTGAGCCCGAAGCGATCGCCTTCCACTTCGCGAAACACGCCGATGCTGGCCAGCGCGCGCATCAACCGATGCGTTGCGTCCGGATTCGCTCCGACTGCCTTGGCGATCTCCTCGCTGGTTTTGGGTCCGACGGCGATTTGATCGGCAATCCCCAGCCGCGCGGTTGCCCCGAGCGATTGGCTAAGCCACAGCCCATTGATCATCATCATCATCTGCTGAGGCGGCAAAGAGCTTTGCTGCTCCTGGTCTTGGCTCATCGAGAGCACCCTCGTGGATTAGCGGCGAAGGCTCAGCGAAGAAGACGAGGCATGTCAAGCTTGCTTCCCAGACTCGCTCCTGACAGGGTGCGCCCATGGCCCAAGCGGTGAGCACCGATTTGAGCCCGGCAGCCCCTCGGCTGCCGGTGCTGGCGCATTTGCCCCCGCCGCTCTCCGCGCTCGGGCGGCTCGCCTACAACTACTGGTGGTCGTGGCATCCTGGCGGCGATGAGCTGTTCCGCGCCGTGGACCCGGAGCGATGGGAGTCGAGCAATCGAAATCCAGTGCGGCTGCTCATTGAAACATCGCGTCTGGCCGAGGCGTCGGCGAACCCAGAGCTGGTTGCGCGCGCAGCAGCCCTCGAGCGGGCGCTCGAGGCGGAATTGGCACGGCCGTTCGCGAATGCCCCACCCGCATCCGCCGAGCACCCAATCGCTTTCGTCTGCGCCGAGTACGCCGTGCACGAGTCCCTGCCGATCTACTCCGGCGGGCTCGGCGTGCTTGCTGGCGACTTCTTGAAGGAGGCGTCGGATCAGTGCCTGCCGCTCGTCGGCATCGGCCTTTTCTACCGGCGCGGTTACTTCCACCAGCGACTCGATCGCTCGGGGTGGCAGCACGAATGGTGGAGCAACGAGCGACCTGAGGACTTGCCTGCGACCTTGGTGGTCGGTCCCGACGGCCCGGTGACCGTCTCGGTCCCTTTGCGCGGCGAGCGCGTCTCGGCTCGCGTGTGGCGGGTGAACGTCGGGCGCATCCCGCTCTTTCTGCTCGACACCGACGTCGCGTCGAATTCGCCGCTGGGGCGTTGGATCGCCGGTCAGCTGTATGTCGGCGATCCCGACGTTCGGCTGATGCAGTATGGCCTTCTGGGCATCGGTGGTGTGCGAGCGCTCGAGGCAATGGGCATCCGCCCTGCCCTGTTCCACCTCAACGAGGGTCACGCTGCGCTTGTGGCGCTCGCGCTGGCGAGCGAGGAAATCGCTCGCGGCGCGGCGCCGTCGCAGGCATTTGAAACGGCCCGGCGACGCATCGTGTTCACCACGCACACACCGGTCGCAGCCGGGAACGACTCCTACCCCACCAGCGAGGTGGAGGCCATCCTCGGCAAGCTCCCGGGTGAGCTCGGGATCGACCCGCACGAACTGCTCGCCCTCGGGCGGGGACCCGATTCGAATGGGGGAGATCGGTTCGGCATGACCGAGCTCGCCCTTCGCACCAGCGGCCGCGCCAATGCCGTCAGCCGTCGCCACGGCGAAGTCGCGCGCGCGATGTGGCAGCCACTGTGGCGAGTGCAGAAGCCAGAAGCTGTCCCCATCATCCACGTTACCAACGGCGTGCACCTGGCCACCTGGATGGCCGCACCGCTCCGCGCGCTGTTGGAGCGCCACCTCGGATCGGGATGGGAGCGCAGCGCCTCCGATCCCCAGCGCTGGAGAGCAATTGCCGACATCCCCGATGGAGAGCTTTGGGCAGTTCGCACGCAGCTGCGCTCGGCGCTGGTGGATTTCGTGCGAGCGCGAAGTGTTTCCGACCGCCTCGCGCGCGGCGAGCCGCTGGAGTACGTGGAGCAGGCGGCGCTGACTTTCGACCCGGAAGTGCTCACCATCGGCTTCGCTCGGCGGGTTGCGCTCTACAAGCGCCTCCACCTGCTAACCCAGAATCCGGGCCGGGCGCTGGCGCTGCTGCGCGGACCGCGCCCGATCCAGGTGATCATCGCGGGCAAGGCGCATCCGCGCGACGACGAGGCAAAGCGCGCCGTCCAGCTCGTTTTCGGGCTCAAGAATGAGCAGGGAGCCGCGGCGCGCGCCGCCTTCCTTGAAGACTATGATCTGGCCATCGCCAAGATGCTCGTCTCAGGCTGCGATCTCTGGGTGAACGTCCCGCGTCCCCCGCTGGAGGCCAGCGGCACGAGCGGTATGAAGGCAGCGCTCAACGGCGGCCTCAATCTTAGCGTGCTCGACGGGTGGTGGAGCGAGGCGTACGACGGCAGCAACGGCTGGGCGATTCACAGCGAATCGACGCCCGACTGGAAGCTGCAAGACGCGCGCGATGCCGACGCGTTCTACCGTCTGCTGGAGCGCGAGGTGGTGCCGTTGTTTTACGAGCGCGATGCAGCCGGTCTGCCTCGCGGGTGGATCCGGCGGCTCAAAGCATCGCTGTGCACGATCGGCCCTGCGTTCAGCAGCGCCCGCATGGTCAACGACTACTTGGTCCATGTCTACGCCGGCGCAGACAAAAGCGCCGCGATGGCGGACCTCCCTGAGCATTCCGCGTCTTCACGCTGAGTTGGCCCGATCCCGCTGAGCACTCGCGCGTCTTCACGCTCAGCATTCCTCGCCCGCGGGAATCTGCGACAAAGCGCATGGATTTATGCTCGGGAGCCTGACTTGCTTCCGAGCGCAAAGGCGCTGCTGCAACTAGACCCTCAGCTGGCTGACACTTGTTACATATTTTGCCGGCAGTCGGACATCCTCTTACGTTCGCCGCCCAACCTCGGGAGGGGGGAAATGGCGAAAACCCGAGATGAAAGCAAAATGGTCTGGAATTGTTGCATGCCTGCCGTTGCTGTTTGCTTGCGGAGCAGACTCTACTCATAGGACAACCGAGACAACCTCCACCGATCTGCCGTGGGTTAAGGTCAACCAATCCATCGATTCCCCGAGTCGGCGCAGGTCGGGCGGGATCGATGCCGGGCCGGCGGCACAACTGGCCGCGCAGCTCGGCCTGGACCCTCATTTCCTGATCGGCATGGGAAACGATCTGGCCGGTGCCGCTGAAGGTTGGGATCACGATCGCGACGGTATCTACACTCTCGGAACGCGCCTCGATCTTCACTATTGTTACCTCGTGGGGCTCCTCGGAATGGGGGGCTGGCCGGATTGGAACCCGGGCGGCTGGTTCGTGAACATCATGACCGACAGCGCGGCACGCCATGGCGTCGTACCCATGTTCACCCTCTACAGCATGGCGGCTTGGGGCGAGGGACAGCTCTGGGTGTTGACCAATGACACGTACATGCGAGCCTATTGGCAAGGGGCTGCGCTTCTTTTCGATCGACTGAATTTCTTTAATCAACCGGCAATTGTTCAACTCGAGCCCGATTTTTGGGCGTTCGCGCAGCAGCAGGCGCCCGGCCACGATCCGACGCGGGTGCCCGCGCAAGTTTCCTCGCTCGCATCTGATTGCGCCGGTCTGCCGGACGACTTGAGCGGGATGGGCCGATGCTTGATCCAAATGGCGCGAAACCGGTCGCCGCAAGTCGCGATTGGCTTTCACGCCTCCCGCTGGGCAGGCTCGCTCAACGACACCATCGCTTTCCTCAATGGGATAGGAGCAGGGGATTCCGATTTTCTCGCGCTCGACGTCCTCGACCGCGATGCCGGTTGCTTTGAGGCGCACGTCGACCCAAATTGCCAGCGCGCCGATGGCCCGTGGTACTGGGACGAAACAAATCGGACCAGCCCAAACTTCCACGAGCATCTCGACTGGGCGAGCGCGATAAACCAGGGAGTTGGCAAGCCCCTGCTCTGGTGGCAATTGCCATTCGGCGTGCCGAGCGACGACCCGGGAGGAACGCCCGGGCATTATCGCGACAACCGCGTTCGATACCTGTTCAATCACGTGGACGAGTTCGTCGCCGCCGGCGGCCTGGGCGCGGCATTCGGCGTCGGCGCGGGAAATCAAACTTATATCAATAGCGACGGCAATCAGTTCAGAGACGCAGTCGGCAATTACTTCGCTGCACCGACGATGCTTCCCTGAGTTACTCGCTGCCGGTTTTTCCAAAACATCGGATTAATCAGATTGCACTCGTGCCTCGCATCCACGACTCATGGATGTTGACGATTCCACCAGTCCAATGAGAGAGTAACTCGCCTTCTGGGGGCAAGCCTCAGTACGCCAGTTCTATCGAGGAGGGGGGAATCGTGCGCGCATGTTCAACAGATCGGAAACGCACCCGCGTCCGCTGGAAGCTAACGATCGCTGCGCTGATTCCGCTCGTGCTGGGCACGTGCGGGACGCCCAGCAACCCAAGATCGAAGTCCAGCGTCTTCGTCGATGACGCCGGAACCTACAACTGGCTGATGTTTCACGGAGACCGCGCACGCACGGGCTGGAACTCCAACGAAACCGTGCTCACCCCGGCCAATGTCAGCAGCAGCTCGTTCGGGGTGCTGTGGTCGTCGCCGGCCTTCGATTCATTCGGCGGGACGCCGGCTCACATGTACGCTTCTCCGCTGTACGTTGACGATGTCACGCTTTCGACGCCCGACTTGTCCGGCCGCCATTTCAGCGTCGTTATCGCTGCAACGAGCAACAGCTACGTTTACGCAGTCAACGCCTTTGATGCTCCGGGAGTTCCCGCGGGAACGATACTTTGGCGCCGTTTCCTCGGTACGCCCGGCGGCGGTGTCGATGGGGCGCGACTCGGCGTCCTTGGAACGCCGGCGATCGATCTCGCCGCTTCCCCGCCTCGGATTTATGTCGCCTCTGACGTGAGCGACGGCGGCCGCGCGTGGCGGCTCTACATCCTCGATCTCACGAACGGCAACAACGTCTCGCTGCCCAATCTCCCCATTGTTATCAACCAGGCGACGGTGAGCCCGGTCAATCAAAACCCGCCCGGAACCTTCGAGGATCCGGACAGGATGTCGCAGCGCGGAGGGCTCAATCTGAGCAATGATGGAACAATCGTCTACGTGCCATTCGGCGGCTACAGCGATCAGGCAACCGGGTGGATGGTCGCCATTGATACCGGCACCGTCTCCGGGAGCCCAGCGATCCTCAGCTCGTTTGGCGGCGGCCACACCAGCGGTACCGCGAACGGCGGCATGTGGGCTTCGGGTGGACCGTCGATCGATGCGGCAGGAAACGTCTTCGTGGTGACCGGCAACAGCCCGACCGGACCGAACCCGGGCTCATGGGGGCAATCGGTTCTCCGGTGGCGACCAGGTGTGCCGCTTCAGCTCACTGGCACGTATACTCCCTGGAATCACTGCCAGTTGGATGATCAGGACATCGACCTTTGCGGCAGCGGCGTGACACTGGTTCCGGATCTGGACCCGACGATTACCAGCACCTCATCGCTGATGGCCGTGGGGGGTAAGCAGGGCAATGCCTATCTGATAGACCGCGTGAATTTGGCCGGTGCACTCGACCAGCGTCCCGCGTGCAATCGCGATAATCCGACCGCCAACCCCGCCGACACATCGCTCTGGGATCCAAATACGACCTACAGCTGGTACAACAACCACCCCGGCCCACTGAGCGTTTTCGGTCCCTATCGGGAGCGAGACGCACAGGGAAACCAAGCCAGGGCACGGTCAACGCCGGCGTTCTTCGTCGGCGCCGACGGGACGAATTATTTGTTCTACACCGGTGCGACCAAGAGCCTGTCGGATATCACCACGCCGGTTCCGCCTTGCATCGCGCGAATCAAAATCAATACTCCCGGTCCAGGCCAGCCAGCCTTCTTCTCGGTCGATGCGACGGAGAATACGCTCGCTTTCAAGAGCCCGGGCACGCCGGTGGTCACCTCAAACGGCTCGAGCAATCCAATCGTCTGGATCGTCGAGCCAAATGTCTACCGTGGGGATTCTCTCGCTGGGAATTCGCGCCCAGCGCTCTATGCCGTGGATGGAATGACGATGCAGGTGCTCTACAGCAGCCCGGCCGAGACTTTCACCGGCGCGGGAGGCAAGTACTACGACCCAATCGTCAGCCGCGGAACAGTCTTTGTCGGCGTGGACCGAATCACTGCCTTTGGCATCAGCAGCTCAGCAGGGGTAACCGTAGTGACCAATGCAGACGCCCACGTTCGCGGTGGTGTTTACGCGGATCAAAACTTTGGTACCGCCACGCAGCTCAACGTCAAGAACAACCCGGATCCCGACTATAACCGCGATGCCTACTTCAAGTTCGATCTAACTGGCCTTCCGGCCTCTGCCAGCGCCAAGCTGCGCGTCTTTGGAAACACCGATGATGGCTCGGCAGTTACATTCTCGGCCAATGCAGTAGCGGACTCGAGTTGGAGTGAGACAACAATTACATACAACAATCGTCCGCCGCTCGGAGCTACTGTTTCTGGCCAACTCACCGCGAGCGGCACCGCCGAGATTTGGTACGAATTCGATGTGACCTCCTACATCCAAAGCGAACTGGCGGCCGGGCACACCGTCGCCACAATTGCGCTGCATGCCGTCTACAATCCGAGCGGTGGGACGCGGATTAATCTGCACTCTCGCAGATCAGGCTCGAACGCTGCCCAGCTGGCGATCGTCCCTGCCTCCGCCCCCTCGACGTTGGTCACCACTGCTGACGCCCACGTCCGCAGCGGAACTTACGCCGATCAAAACTTCGGTACCGCGACCCAAATCAACGTCAAGAACACTCCCGATCCGGACTACAACCGCGATGCGTATTTCAAATTCGACTTGAGCAGCGTTGCGACGGTGTCCAACGCCAAGCTGCGTGTCTTCGGAAATACCGACGACGGAACGGCGGTAATCTTTTCTGCTTCGGCGGTGGTCGATTCGAGCTGGAGTGAAACGGGAATCACCTACAACAATCGCCCGCCGCTCGGCGCCACCATTTCGAGCCAACTTACCGCCAGTGGAACGGCGGAGGCATGGTACGAATTCGACGTGACGTCTTATATCCAGAGTGAGAAAGCAGCCGGCCACAACATCACCACCATCGCACTCCACGCCGCTTTCAATCCAAGCGACGGCACACGCATCAACCTGCGCTCGCGCGAAGTCGGAGCGAATCCGCCTCAGCTCGCAATCACTCGCTAAAGCGGTCGATGATGATTGGGTTCTTGAGGGGAGTACCGGCAAATCCAGTATTGCCTTGAGAGTATTTTCGCGTACCTAACACTTACGCTGAAAAGGTTCTAAGCCCTCTTTCCGGCGGCAAGGCCTGGCTTTACTTTCGCGCTGGCCGCATTGACTTTGGCCTCTCACTCGTTGGGAGGGGAATCACTAACAGTCATGTCATCAAGGGGGTATTCAATGTCAGGTTATGGAAAGCTGGTTCTTCCGTTGCTGAGCGTCGCCGTTGCTCTTCCGCTGGTGGCACAGGCAGGGTCCAACGAAACTGCGGTTTCGCTCAATGCGTGGCAGACAGGTAGAGTGAATGTCTGCAACGAGCCCAGCAATGGCAGGGGGCAGCAGAATATCTGCAGTGATGACCAGTCCGAGCATCGCGGCGAAGGGGACTCCGAGCGCGGCCAACCCTGCGTCAGCTTCTGCAGAGACATCCAGCCGATCTTCGATAACCGCTGCATCACTTGTCACAACCCCGATCGCTTTCTCGGGAGTTTGGACCTCACCGCAGGCAATTCCTATGCGAATCTGGTGAACACGCCGACGTCCCCCACCTGCATGATGACGGTGCCTGACAGCGTTCGGGTGGTCCCGTGCGATCCCGCCGCAAGCATGCTCTGGCGCAAGACCCTGCCCGACGATTCCCGGTGCGGACGTCCGATGCCCTTCGGTACCGATGGGCTGGGCGTGATTGCGCCCGATGAATTCGCCCTTATCGAGCAGTGGATCGCTCAGGGAGCGCAGAACAACTAGCAGTCTGTCCACCGAATAATCAGCCGCCCGATCAAGCTCGTAGACCCACGCACACTCGGCTCGCTGCGAAACGGCTCGGCTCGTTCCGGCGAGCTGCTGAACAGAAGAGTCGAGCAAGGGAGTGGCTTGCTTGACCTTCGGATAACGCTCTCACGATCGCAGCGCGCTGACGCTGCAGCGTAAACAACCACGAATGTCATTCCTCGGAGGCTCCCATCCAAATTCCCGGGTCTGGAGTATTTGCCAAATAAATACACAACCCGTCAGCGACTCGCTGCAGAGGAATCCATGAAATCACTCAGAAGCAAAATAATGATCTGTGCCTTGGTCGTTGCGTCTTTCACCAGAATCGCGGATGCCGCGCAAATCATCGTCTTCGAGGCGCCGCTGGACGGTTGGAACCAAGAGGTCTCAGCAGAGTTCGCCGCCAACCGAGAGCTTGGGCGAGCTTGGATTGACGTTCAAGTCGAGTCGACCAATCCCGGTGGCGAGGGGCTGCTGCCACGCGAAGTCGTCTCCAAGGCAGTAGAAGGTCTCTACTACGATCCCGGCCGCAAGCAGGTGCTTTATCGAACTCCCACCGGAACCATCGTTTGTGCAGAGGATGCCAAGTTTCTCTGGAGTACATATCTCAAGAGCACCAGGCAGTGTTCGCTAACCCCGGTTACGGAGCTTCGAAAAACCGACGATGGATTCAAAATTCGCGAACGGACAGTGGCCAAAGTCGTATTCGAGACCCAGTCTTCCACTGACTTGCAGCAGGCGAGCAAATGATGTCAGCGGAAGCTCGGTGGTGACGTCAATGCAACTTGCAACGTGTGCCGGTGTCGATCCGTTTAGGCCGTTGATCGCTTAGCCGAGAATTTCGAAGCAGCGATCGCCTGCGCCGATGAAGTATCCGTTCGCGCAAGCAGGCCGGCAACGCTTAGTCAGCAGAAAAAAAAGAGGGGCTGCCAATCCAAACGACCTCCTTCGGTGTACTGGAGAGAAATTGCACCTTGGGCTCCCTAAGCCGAGACCAACCGTTGCCAATGATTCTGAATCCGGAATAGATCGATGCTCGTGTCCGTCAAGACAGGTCCTGAAGGAAGCGATGAAGAGCTGCTTTTGGCCCTGGCAAGGGGCGATGACCGCGCGCTCG
This sequence comes from Myxococcaceae bacterium, assembly GCA_035262305.1. Lineage (GTDB taxonomy): Bacteria > Myxococcota > Myxococcia > Myxococcales > Myxococcaceae > DATFTC01. The sequence continues at coordinate 14,297 of DATFTC010000313.1, forward strand.
GCCCGCTTTATCGCCGATTCGTTCCGACGGTCTTCAAAATTGCAGCGCAGTCCTTGGGCCGAGATGCGGCGGAAGACATTGTGCAAGAGGTCTTCGCGTCCGTGTGGAAGAATGCGGACACATTTGATCCGTCGCGCGGATCAGCTCGCCCCTGGATCGTCCAGATTGCGCGCTCGCGCGTACTGAACGAGCTGCGACGCCGAAACCGCAAGCCGGAGTCGGCCGACGAGCGGGATGCGTCGGCGCTGCAGGAGCTGCCGGACGGGGCGACTCAGCCTGACCAGGCGCTCTGGGAAGAGTATCGCCGTTCGGCCATTCAGAAAGCGATCGGCAAACTCGCCCATCCTCAGCGCCAGGCCTTGAGTCTCGCGTTCTTCGAGGACCTGACGCATGAGCAGGTCGCCGATGCGCTCAGGGTTCCCCTGGGAACGACCAAGACCCGCATCCGCTCCGGAATCCAGCAACTTCGCATCGCGCTCGCGGCAATGGCTGCGGTCTTGGTCGCGTACGCACTGGGACGCTTTGCGCTGCAGTACGCCTCCGAACGAACGGAACAAGCGCGCACAGAAGCGGCGCTTCGGATGGTGACCGCCAGCGACACGCAGGTGTTCAGATTGGCCGCCACGTCGAACGCGCCCGCCCAGGCGCATGGAAATTACCGAACGCGGCCAGGAGCTTCGATCGCGGTGCTCACCTTCTCTGATCTGCCCTCTCCACCGAAGGGAAAGAGCTACCAAGCCTGGACTCGGCGAGACGGTAAATGGATTTCCCTCGGCACGGGAGTGCCGGACGCGGACGGCCGCGGGCTCATCGTCTACGACGGACGCGCTCCCCTCGCTCCGCCAGAGGTGCTGCAGCTGACGTTGGAACCGCAAAGCGGCAGCGCATCGCCTACCGGTCCTCCGCTGATCTCCTGGCCTGCGCGCTGACGCGTCAAGGATCTGCGGGCCAATGCGAGCGACATGGTGGGCTGGCACCCCGAGGGCTCGGCGTTTGGCCACCCCAGAGCTGTGCGCCTTGAAGAGAGGAGGCTGTCATTCCGGCGTCGTGCGCGTTACTTGTCGTAGCCTCAGCGCTCCGGGCCACGAACCGCGACTCGTTCGTTTTCGGGGGCCTCATGCCGGGCCAGGCCCCTCTCGCGGAGTTTCCTAAACTCCTCCTGAAAATACTTGAGCTCCTCGGCCGTGGCGTTTTCCAGGCCAGCGAAGATATTCCGAGCCGCGCGTTGAGCTCGAATCAGCTCATCGAGCTTGAGGTGTATCGCCGTCGCATCCCTGTTTTGCGTGGCCTGAATCAAAAACACGATTAGGAACGTGACAATCGTCGTGCCAGTGTTAATCACCAACTGCCAAGTATCGCTGAAGTGGAAGAGAGGTCCGCTCGCCAACCAGACGAAAATGGTAAATAGACCAACGAAGAAGGCCCAGTGGCTTCCCACTCCCTCGGCAACTTTATAAGCAAATTTTCGAAACCATTCCTGCACCTTGCAAAGGTAAACATCTTGTGTTTGGCAGGTGAGTTATCCGTTGGGTTTTTAACTCGCGCGCGAGTGCCGCGCCTGGCGGCATGAGCTCGACGCGGTCCCCTTCCCGGCGAGCCAAAGGGGTAGAACGCAACCTTCATTCTACCCTCGATGGGCCCGGGAGAGGGTCCGACTGAAGCAGCAGAACAGTGCGCCTGTCCGGCACCTCATTGGGTCTTGCTTGCCTTCCGGATGTAGATCCGTCCATTGAAATTCTTGAACTGAATTTCCTGGCCGCCGCCGTTGATTGAGCCGCGGATGCTCTTGTCCAGCTTGACTCGATATTTGCCTCCGTGGCCGCGTCCGTCTTCAACGATCGGTTGCTGCGCGCGCGCCTGGAGTTGCACATCGAAGTCGCTGTACACCTCACCGCGATCGGAGCTCAGCGTGACGTTGGCTTTCAGGTCGGCCGGGAAAGTGACGTCGATGTCGCCATTCAACGAGCTGAAGGCCATCGGCTTTTCTCGATTGATTCGATTGAACGTGACGAGCATGCGCCCGTTGAGCGCGTGAGCTACCGCGGTTCCCGACACGTTGCTCAAGGTGACGGACCCGTTCACATTATCTACGTCGAGCTCCCCATCGACTCCCGTCACCGAGATATCGCCGTTGACAGTTCGCAGAATGAGCGAGCTGCGCACAGGTACCATGATATTTAAATCGGTCGGGCGCTGGGCCGATCCGACACTGACATGGACGCGATTGTTCTCCTCCTCCGCAGACAAACCGGTCGCCATTATCGGAACGCGCTTCATCTCGGCCTTCGCCTCCGAAGCTTCGTGCCCATGCACGCGTGCTTCCACCACCACTTCTTTCCCGTTGTAGGCTTTGACGGTAATTCCACCGGTGACCAGGCTCGTCTTGACCACTGCCGGGCGAGAGCTGTCGCTTAGAGGCACTGAAATCCGGTCACCTGGGGTCGATGATGGTTGTGCTGTCTTCGCCTGCGGATAGGCGAGCGGCGTCAAACCCAGCTGAAGTAGCAATATGACTGCTCGGCTATGTTGCATGAGTTGTCGCAGGCGGTTACGCGTGCCGTTCAAGAACACGAATGTCCCCGTTCAAATTCTCGACCTTGATCTCCGGGCCGCCGACTCCCACGCGGCCCCCGGTATACCCGTCGGCGCGAAAGACGAGCTTGCCGTCGCGCCGCTCCTGGACGGGAGCCCGCTGCGGCAGTGCTGACAGAAGATAGTCGGTGTAGATGCCGCCATTGAGGGTCTTGAAGCGGAAGTCGGCCGACAAATTTTTCGCGAACTGCAGCTCGACGTCCCCATTGAGAGATGCATATTCGGAGTTGGCGCGGGGGTTTTCGCGAAAGGTAACCTTCACCGCCCCGTTCACCGTGCGGACGATGCCTGAACCGGCGACGTCCAGCATCTCTATCCCGCCATTCACGTTGCGCACCGAGTAGTTGCCGGCCACGCCCTGGACTTTGATGTGGCCTTGATTCACGGTTTTCAGCTTCAGCTCGGTGCCGCTCGGAACCTGAAGCTGAAAATCCATTTTGACCAGGTAGCCCTCGTCGCCATGAGAGCTGGTGCAATTGCTGCAGCATTTGCAGCGGAAGGGGCCGTTCACATACAGCCGAACGTCGTTTCCATTCTGCGAAACGTCCAGCGTCACCTCTTTCCGCGCAGCTTCCAGACGCTCCTTGGATTCCGCCAAGATGGTCTTCGCGACCTCCAGCTTCGCTTCGTTTGAAGTGGTGCCCACCACCTCGATCGAGCCGAAGACGTTGTCGACCTCCAAGGTTTTCGCGGCCTGCGCTGCACCAAAGGTGAAAGCTTTGCGGATTGTCTCCTGCTCGTGGACCGTCAGATTCGAGCTCGAGCCGTCGTCGTGGTTGGCGAATGCAACGCCCCAGAGCCCGGGCCACTCACCATCGCGCTCCGCCCACTGGGTGATTGCCCGCACAGTAAGCAGAGCGGCTGCGAAACCTGCCAGCGTGATCATCACCAGATAGATTCGATCTGACCGCATGAGATCATCCCCGGGTTAGTTGGACTATTCCCCACTCAGCGCGTTGTCGCACAACGGGCTCCACGTTTTGTTGCCGCTCAAATTCCTTCAATTCACGCAGCGCATTTGTTTCACGGAGCTCGACGAGGAGATCGATCAGCGCGATCTGCACCAAGGGAGATTGCTGGCTATGCAATGCATCGATCAGCCCGGTTCGAACCTGGGGTTGCTGGTTGTATTGTTTTAGAGCATCCAGCGCGGCGAGGCGGACATCCGCGCTGGTGTCAAATCGCAGAGTGTGTAACAGCGCCGACAATATTTCCGGGTCAGGGCGGTTCGCGCGCATGCTCCAGGTGACGCCCTGCAAGCGCTCGCTCGCGGATTGTTGTTGGAGCAACGACAAGACCACCAACTGCCGCATTCCGCTCAGCTCTTGGCGCACGGCGGTCAATTCCTGACTGTTTGTGTTGACTGCGTTGCCATACTTGCCGACGGCGAAGCCAATCGCGAGCAGAAGTATCGCCACTGCTGGCTGTACCAGCGCCGGGAACCAACGGGAAGCAAGCCAGCTCCTCCAATCGCGCAACCAGCTTGCCTTGGGAGCTTGCCGCTCTCTCACGCCCTGCTGGTACGCCGCGAGCATCGCTTCAAAGCGGGTTCTCAATGCAGGGCTGGGCTGCTCTTGGGGCAACAGCGAGAGTTTCTTCCAGAGAGCAACCTGCTCTCGACAGTCTTGACATTGCTCCAGGTGTCGATCGACGACGTCCAACTGATCTTTGCCCAGGGTCTGCTGAAGATAATCCGGCAACAGCTCTTCAAATTCTTCACATCTCATGATTCCGCTCCGAAAATCTGCTGCGAATCCTTGCGCGGCGACATGGTCTGCTGCTCGAGCTGGCGCAAAATGATTCCGAGATCTCGCAGCGCGCGAAAGATGCGCACCTTGACTGCGCCCACCTCGCAACCGAGCACGTGGGCGATCTGCTGGTAGCTCAAGTCTTGGAATCGGCTCAACACCAGCACCTCTCTCTTTTCAACGGGAAGCTGCATCAGTGCCCGGTGCAACAACGCCGTTTCCTGCCGTTGTTGCATTGGATCGACCGGCTCGACCGCCGCCTGAGCCTCAACCTCGAGACCCGGTTCGCGGGCCTGTTTTTTCATGCGATCCAACCTGGCATTTCGCGCGATCGAGTACATCCAGGTCCGAAACGGCGTGCCTGGGCGGTAAGTGTGGCGATATTTCAGGATGCGGTAGAACACGTCCTGCACCAGGTCCTCACTCGCCGAACGATCTCCCGTCGATTTGCAGTAGAAATTGAAGAGCGCAACTTGGTAGCGATCGAAAAGAATTCCGAGCATCGCGCCTGTCCCATTGCGCACCTGGAGCATCAGCTCCTCATCCGGGAGATTCGTCATCGGCCCATGTTTTGCGTTCCCTGCGAGGCGCGCTGGCCCTTTTTCGTAGGTAATAACTGAGGATTCAGAAAAAGGTTACCGGAGTCAAACCGGTGCCGATCCCCAGCACCCTGGCGGGACCGTGGAGCGCACCACCGCGACTCGTCAGCCTGGCGCTCGTCGACGCCGGAGCCGCGGCGAGAACTGCATCGACCGGGATCAGGCGCTGCTTACCGCTCCGCGGATTGCCTCCGAGAGGCTCGCCCTGGATGAAGTCGCGCTGAACGACGCGCTGAGGGCGAGGACAGCTCGGTACTAAGCCCCTGAGCTGCCGCTCGCCCTGCGCTCTTTAATGCCGACGGCTAGGCCCTGCTACTGCCCAATCGTGACCGTGCCGCCGCGTGTCATCAAGAACATCGGTTGAGTGATGGTGGGGTGCTCCGGGTAGTTTCCGGCGGAGATCTTTATCTGCGCCCGGTCCCAGGCCGCTCCCAGCGCTTCGGCGATGGTCTTGAACGGCTGGTCGGGAATGCCATACCGGAAAAACACGGCAGTGGAGCCCTCGACGTAGATGGCAATTGCGTCCTTGAGATTCGGAAGCGGTCCGATTTGACGCCCGCTCGCCTGAGCAACGCCGGTTTGCTTCAAAAGCAGTCGCATTTGATACCCGCTCAAGTAGGTCAACCCTCGAGTGCGGCGGACGCCCTGCACGTTCGCCACCGCGGCGCTGATGATTGCGGAGCCGCTCGAGGTGCCGCCAAATCCACTGGTGTACCAGCGAGTCTCCGGCAGGCCTGACCCTTGGAGGTCGCCGTAGCCCGCCGTCACCACGCCGTCGCCCCAGCCTTGCACATCCAATCGAGTGCCCGCCGATGACCAACACCACGGGCTTCGCGACGTAGACGAGCCGGCGCCCACCATGATCGCATAGGAGTCGCGGAAGGTGCGGTCAAAGACCCGATTGTAGCGCGAGTCATCGAGATTCATTTGGCCGTTGCCGCCCGCTTCGACGACGATCACCGAGTTGCTCAGAGCCGCGCTTCGAATCGCATCGTATTCGGCCTGGTTGTACTCGACGGCAACGTCGCCGAACTGGCCGCAGTTGCCGCAGCTCGTGCTGCAGGTGAGCGTGCCGACCGGCCCGAGAACTTGCTGCTCGATGAGGATGATTTCCCCCGGGTTGAGCGCTCCGGCGGCTCGGTTGACCGCATCGGCGACGTCATAGACGTTGTGACACGGCGGCGGCGTGCAGACCTGTCGAAGGGGATGAGCAAAGCCGACCGGCAGTCGCGGGGCCATGCCGGTGATGCCGAACGAGTTCTCCACACCGGCCACCACGCCCAGCACTGCCGAGCCATGGTTGCGGTTAGCCCCGTCGCGCACGCCGCTCTCGTAGAAAATTCCCGGCAAGTCTTCGTGCCCGTCTCGCCAGTCATATTCAATGTCAATCATCCGCACGTTTTGGCCTTTTCCCCCGGCCAGCGTCCAGGCGTAGCGACAGTCCAAACCGTTGGAACCTGGCGTCGTCACCGAGGCGGCATTGAGATGACTCTGCTGTCCGGTGAAATCCGGCGTCCCCGGAGCCTGGGCCTGTTGGTAGATCGGCTGGGGGTAGGCGACCTCGACGATGCTCAGCGCATTCAGCTGATCGATCAATGCCTCGGTGTCTTCCACTCGCGCATCGTCGACAAAGAGATGATAGTAAAGATTCAGGTCGGCGAGCTCTTCGTTGCTGTTCTGCTCTCCGAGCTGTTTCTCAAAATCGAGCTCTTCCTCCGGGCGGGTAAACAGCCGCGCGGCGGCGACGTTGACGTTGTCTTGGAGCAAGCTATTGGACACCTCCAGATCGCGCACCAGCTGCGCCTCGTCGAGGTTCGCCCGCTGCAACAAGCGCTGCTGGTCGGGCGAGCGTGCGCCGAGAGGGATTGCCCACTGGCTGCCGCGGAGTCGAAGCCCGGTGCCTTCGCGGAATTTGACGACGATGACGTCGGTGCGTGAGGCATTGGGGTCGATGGTTGTCTTTGCCGCCTTCGGCAGCACCGGCCGCTCGTTGCGGTCGGTTCCGGAAGGATTGCTCAGCTGCCCTAAGCTCGGCGTCGCCGCGGTGGTACAAAGCGCCGCCAGCCACAGCGCCGACCGGGCAGTGAGTTTCCTCGAACGTTGAATTCGTCTCATGGTCCGCTCCTTTTGAGTGGCGACGAATTACTGAAGCGTGACCAGCACGAGCACGAGGCCGCGCCCCTTGTCCAATGCGGTCATCGCCTTGCCGAGAATGGCGCCCTGAGCCTTGCCGTAGTTTTTGACCTTCATCGCGTGTCCAGGGAGGCTCGAGGTGGTCAACAAATCACCCGCCTCGATCGGGCCGTTCGAGGCATCGGCCCAAACGTAGACGCGTCCCGAGAGCGCCACCGGATGAGCTCCGTCGGCGAGCGTGCCGGCCTGGCCCATCAGCATTCCCGGCGCAACTCCACCGGCGCCGCTGAGAATGCCCACCACGCGCCGGTCGTAGGCCCTGGCGCTTACCGCCAACTTGCCGGGGTTGACGGGATCGATCGCCACCACCATGCCCGGTTCGATCTCGCTCTTCTCCCCGCGGACCTCGAATTTTTCGGAGAGGTCCGAGCCGCCGGTGATTTGCACGAAGTGAGCCGCCATGCCGCCGTTGACCTGCACCTTGCCGTCGAAGTAGCCGGCGTAACCGGTGCTGCTTTTGCCCCATATGGCGTAGGCCGATGAGCCGGTGTTCGCTTCTGCAATCAGCCCGTTTCCGTTGAACGCGTTGCTTACAGCATGCACGCCGGCGTTCTGGGTTCCAGACAGCACGATGCCGTAGACGCCGTCCCCACTAGGGGAGCTCGACTCGCCGTAGACGCCGATCGCATCGCCGCTGGTGGCCGTGGCCTTGCCCCAGACGCCTCGCCCGCCGCTGCCGGATGGCGACTCGCCAATGACGCCGAAGGTATTGCCGGAGTTCGCGCCGAGGCCGTAGATGCCGGCCGCTCCGGAGGTGGTCGACAGCGCTTGACCGTAAACGCCGTAGTTCACGCCGGTCGCTCCGTCCGCTACGCCGGCTACGCCTCGTCCTAAGACGCCGGTCGAGTGGCCGAGCACGCCGATGTATCCACCCGTTCCATCGATGCCGTCATTTCCAGCCGTGACGTGCAGGCCGTTGCCGCCGGCATTCGGGTTCTGCACCGTCAGACCTGGACCGAGTTGATCCGCGACGATCACCGCGCCGGCGGGCAGCGTCTGCGCATTCTCGGCAACTTTCGCCCGGAACGCGTAACCGTTGCCGGTGATCGGCTGGCGCCCTCCGCCCAGCTCGGTGTCGGGCGTCGCGTCCAGCGCAAACGCAATCCAGACCGAAGGATTGGCGAACAGCGCGGCAGACAGCGCGGACGCATTGCCAATCGAAACGATGAAGCAGCCGGACGCGTCGACATTGAGACCGGCTTCGGTTTCCTCGTACAACAGATTGCCGGCCGCGGCGGCATCAAAAAAGCGCACCCGCAGGTCGACGGTGCCACTCAACGATGGGTCGCAGTTGCTGTAGATGATCGTTTGAGAAGTGTCGGCGGCAAGCACAGGCACTGTGGCAGTGACCGTCACAAACACCGAGGCAATGAACGCGGCATTTCTAAGTTTCAAGTGCACCCCTCCAGGTTTGAGTTGGGGGCGTATGCTGCATTTTCTACGCCGTAACATTTTCAATGCCGAATTCAGCCGTACGCAGCTTTTCGTTGTTTCATTCCATCAGCTGAAAAGACGCGGGTGTTGCGTTTCAGCAACTCGTTTGAGAGTGCATGGGCAAGCACTGAGAGCGTTTATCGAACCAGCCGCTGAAAGCCAGGGAGATCGGCCATCCCGACGGGTATGTGATGGGGCTGTTTTGCAGCCTAACCGATGGGTCCAGCCACCCTCATGTGGCCAGCCGTCGCGCGCGGGTGTTGAGCACCAGCTTTCCCTCGTGCCGAAGCCAAATCA
>DATFTC010000314.1:0-7466 GCA_035262305.1 Myxococcaceae bacterium
GAGCGCCGCGCCCCAGGGTGCGCCTAGTTCTTTGTCGATCTGCGCCAGGGCCCGCTCCCACTCGGGAGGAGAATTCACATCCATCGCAATGCCGATGCAGTTTGGGCGCAGCTGCTCCTGGAGCGCTCGAAGCCGGTCTGCCGATCCCGGCGACCCGATCGCCGCGACGCGGTCGCCGCGCTGAACGAGAAAGCGCACCAGTGCAGGTCCAAGTCCTCCCACGGCGCCGGTAACCACGATGCTAGCAGCCATTCTGCGACCGTAACTCAGAACGCCGCCAGGCACGGAGGGTTCTCAACCCAATGTTCAGGCGAAGACTCAGCGCGGTCGGTCTGCACGGCGCGATGCAGAATGCAGCGGCGATTGCAATCTGCGCGCCGGTGAGAGAGGGTCCCGACTCGACGTGCCCGTACGCGCACGAGGAGGAGAGGACGTCATGACTCAGACGCGCAGGAGTTTTCTGAAGAGCGCTGGCGCGGCCGGCGTCGCTATCGTGGCAGGCAAGGCTACCCCGTCATCCGCCAAGACATTGGCCAAGACAGGAGTGGCGGCAATCAAATCCGGGCCGCGCGACTTGCCCAAGCAGATGACCTTCTGCACGCTGCGCAAAGGGGACGAGCTCTCGCTCGGAATTAAAACCAGCCGTGGGATTCTCGACGTCAAGAAGGCCGCGCAAGCGCTTCGCAAAAACGTCCCGCTCACCATCGACGAAGTGCTGCAAGGCGCGGACACTCACGGACTCAAGTCATTGGTTGATCAGGCGCTCGCCAACGGCAGCGTGAAATCCGCCTTCCTAGACGAAAGCGCGGCCGAGTTCGGACCGTGCGTTACCAATCCCGAGAAGATCATCATGCTCGGCTACAACTACCTTAAGCACGTGCTCGAGGTTAAACAGCCGGTGCCTACCTCCCCGGTGCTCTTCAACAAGTACAACAACGCGCTCAACTGCCATAAGGGAGTGATCAACCTGCCCGAGGTCGCCAAGAAGTTCGACTACGAGATCGAGCTGGTGATCGTGATGGGCAAGGTCGCCCGCAACGTGAGCGAGGCGGACGCCCTTTCCTACGTTTTTGGCTACTGCGTGGGAAACGATTTCTCCGCCCGCGACCTGCAGTCCAAGACCACCCAACTGATGCTGGGAAAAACCAGCGACGGCTTCGGTCCGATTGGGCCTTACCTCGTCACCGCGGATCAGATTCCCGATCCGAACAACCTCAAGCTGGAGTGCCGGGTCAACGGCGAAGTGCGACAGTCCTCGAACACCAGCGACATGATCTTCGATTGCAAGAAGATCATCAGCTACACGTCGCAGCACTGGACGCTCAAGCCCGGCGACATCTTCTTCACCGGAACTCCCGGGGGAGTCATCAACGGATATCCGCCCGAGAAACAGGTTTGGTTGAAAGCGGGCGACAAGATCACCTCGACGATCGAAAAACTGGGAGAGCTGCGCTTCAGCCTGACGCAACAACAAGCCTGACCTGGCGCGGAGCTTCGAAACCGAGGGCGGCCCGCGGCTGCTGCTACCCTTCAATGCGCCGCCGGCAGACGAGGATGTCGCTCATCTGGTCGCTGCCGGCTTTGCGCACGACAATCGGAATGCAACTGCCCTCCGGACCCCGAATGCGTTGAATCGCGCCGTTGAAGCCCAGCTCGATGACTCCGTGGCCATCGATGGACAGGATCTCATCGCCGATCTGCAGGCCGGCTTCGGCCGCTCCTCCACTCGGCATCACGTTGGCGATCACGAGCGCATCCCTTCGCGCTTGAAGCATCGCTCCGATGCCCTCCAGGTCCACGCGGGGCGTTTCGCCGTCTGCGGTAGGCCTGAGATCGATCCGCAGAGGTCCCAGCCGCTGGCCGTTTTCGAACCGGAGCCCAGCGAGGATTCGGCTGTGATGCCCATCCGCACTTGCGAACACTGAGCCCAGGCCAGTGGCCACGCCGCGCAGCTCGAACTGGCCCGCGGCATCGGTGATCGCAGAGCTGAGAATGGGAATCGAGGAATTGGAGCTGAGCTGTCCCTCCAGCTCGACCTCCGCTCCGGGAAGCGGCATTCCATTCTTGGCGTCGACAACCGTCCCCACCAGCTCGCCGCCTCTTTCAAGCTGGAAGTCAACCGTCTTTTCGTCCAGCGCCTCGGAGATCGAGAATTGAACCTCGCGCGATGGAGCGTATCCATACCCCGCCGCCACCGCCGCATACGAGCCGGCAGGCAAGCCGGAGATTTCGTACTGACCCCGCGCATCCATGAATGCCTCGCTGGTCAGCGACTCGCGCTCCAACGCTCCTTGAGCGCGCTGAATGCTGATGGTGAAGGCCACGACCGGGGCCGAGCCGTTCCGGTCCCTCACTGCGCCGCGCACGCGCGCGCCCGCGGCCAACTGGAGTATGACGGACTGGGTGCCTGACGGGATCGCATCCGCTCGACCCGCGGCATAGCCGGGGTAGGTGGCGACCAGATCGTAGCGCCCCTCGGGGAGGCCCTCGATCGCGAATCGGCCCTCCGGATCCGACTTTGCCGAAAAGCCCGCGCCCCAGCGTCCTCTGCCCCTCCGACGTGCGTGGACCGAAGCGTTGGCGATCGGCGCGCCCTTCGGATCGAGCACCCGGCCCGCCAGTGCGGCGACTTCCTCTTCCCTCTTCTCGCCCAGGCGCAGCTCGAGCCGGCGCGACGCTTGCGCCGATGCATCGACGCGAGCTCTCCCGGGCGAGTACTCCGAGTGCTTCGCTTCCAGCCATGCCCCTGCGGGCGCTCGGAATCGGAACTCGCCGCGGGCATTGGAAACGAAGCTGTCGTCCAGCGGCGCAAGCGCCATTTCTCCCTGGCTGGCGTCGAGCAACGTGATGCGCGCTCCGGAGAGCCGCTCGCCGTGGGGATCGAGCACGACGCCGAGGTACTCTTGGGCCGGAGTTAAGAAAAGCACGATGTCGCGGATTCGTTCGCCGGCGATGGCGGTGAGCCTCACCGGGCTGCGGCCCCACTCGGGCGCGAAGGGAAGATAGTCGGGCGCGAGAATGGCTGCGAGTCGGTACTGTCCGGGTTGCGGCGGGTGGAACACAAACGAGCCGTCGCCGCCCGTTCGAGACGACATTGCTCCGGTCTCGTGCTCGAAGGTGATCTCCGCAGAAGGAATGCCTTTGCCGGTTGCGGATGAGACCACGCGGCCCTCAAACGTCCCGGCCTTCGCGGGCAAGGCGGGGCTGGAGCTGGCGCGGTTGAGCTGAATCGGGGCGCCCATTGGCTCGGGCGGCGGCTCGGCGGCGCGAGCCCGCGGGGCGGGTTGCGTGCTCAGGGGCACTTTCGAGGCGACACTTTGACTCGCGGGGCGAGGGCTGGACATCCACAGCAGCAGCGCCGCAGCAAGCGCGAGCAGTGCCGCAGCGACCAACACACCTCGGCGAAGCATGAATTAGTTGTACCGGGCGCCGCGATGTGGGCGCAAGCGACGGAGGTGAGATGTGAAGCCAGGACGACCGTCTTGCGCTCGCCGCCGTGCCGTTATTAAAGCCACTCTCTTCAGCGCGACTGCAATCGCGCACTGGGAGCCGAAATGAAATACGCGACGCTTGGCCGCACGGGTTTGACCGTATCGCGAATTTGCCTCGGATGCATGAGCTATGGCAGCCCTCGCTGGCGGCCCTGGGTCCTCGATGCGCAGCAGGCGATGCCGTTTTTCAGGCGCGCGATCGAGCACGGAATCAACTTCTTCGACACCGCGGACATGTACTCGCTCGGGGCGAGCGAAGAAGTCACCGGGCGGGCGCTGCGCGAGTACGCGCGCCTCGAAGAGATCGTCATCTCCACCAAGGTGCGGTTCCCGATGAACGACCGGCCGAACATGAGCGGTCTGTCGCGCAAGCACATCGTTCAGGGTTGCGAGGCGAGCCTGAAGCGGCTGGGAGTGGAGACGATCGACCTGTATCACATCCACCGATTCGATCCGCAGACGCCGATCGACGAGACGCTGGCGGCGCTGGACTTTCTATTGCATCAAGGGAAGGTGCGCTACATCGGCGCGAGCTCCGGCTCTGCCTGGCAGTTCGCTCAGGCGCTGAGCACCTCGGACCTGCGCGGCTGGGCGCGATTCGTGTCGATGCAAAATCACTACAACTTGATCTACCGCGAGGAGGAGCGGGAGATGATTCCCCTTTGCGTCAAGGAAGGCGTCGGGATGATTCCTTGGTCTCCCTTGGCCAGAGGCCTTCTGGCAGGAGGGCGCAAGAGCCTCGATGACCGTTCGAGCACCACGCGGGCGGAAACGGATAAGTACGCGGCTGAGCTTTACGACGATCCGTCCGACTGGAATGTGGTCGAAGCGGTGCGGCGGATCGCCGCCGCGCGCCAGGTCTCCCCCTCGGAAGTGGCGCTGGCGTGGCTGTTGGCGAAGCCCGGGGTTGTCGCGCCGATCATTGGCGCGACGAAGCTCGAGCATCTGGATGTCGCGGTCCGTTCGGTGGATTTGTCGCTCTCGCTGGAGGAGATGAAGGCGCTCGAGGAGCCGTATCGGCCTCACCCGGTCCGCGGCTAGCTCTGAGGGACGACGCGAGCCGATCAGCGGCGCTTCTTCTTCCAAGGCCGCTTGGGAGCGGCGGTTACCCGCGGCTCGGCGGCGCCGCGCTCGGAGTGGGCGCGCTCGACGGCTTCGCCCTCGCGTTTGCGCTCGGCCGCCTCTTCTTTCCCCGCCGCGTGTTGGGCACCGGCGGCCCCTTCGGGGCGTGGTCCGACTGCTTCCACCGCATCGTGGGGCGGTCCGGCCGATTGACCCGACGGATGCGGCGAGCCTGTCGGGGGTGCGGCGCCCGATGGATGTGGCGAACCACTCGGCGGCGCGCCTGGATGCGGCGCGCCTCCCGGCGCCGGCGCACCAGGATGTGGATTGCCTGGGTACGGCCCACCCGTCGGATGCGGCGCCGCGCTAGGCGGCGAGCCGATTCGATGCGCTTGAACCGCTCCCGCCGGTGGAGGGGTGAGGCCCGCAGTGTGAATGGGATGTCCGACCGCCTGCGAAACATGTCCGACGGGCGGCCCGGGGCTCCACCGCGCGCCGCCATAGCCGGCGTTCTGCTGAACGACGACCGTCGCACTGAAGGCGGCATGGTAATTCTGGACCGGCATCGCGTAATGGTAGACGTCGCGCGCTACGAGGTACCGCGTTTCGACGAAGCACCAGTAAGGGTGATACGTCTCGATGACGATGGCGCTTCCGGGCGGAGGCAGGGGCGCCCAGCCTACGTAGCCGCCGCCGTAGCGCCACGACACCCAAGCCGGCGCCCAGACCGTGCCCGGAACCCAAACCCATCCGTAGCCGCCGTCGAGGTACCAGCGCCCGTAGTGGAACGGCGCCCAACCCCAGCTCCAGTCGCTCTCGAAGGACCAACCGTAGTCGGTGTAAACCCAATAGCCTCCCGGGCCGTAGGGCCTAAAGCCTGGGCCGACCACGGCGACGCTTGGGCGCCACACGCGTCCGTAGCTGCCCACGTAGACCCATTCGCCGTACGGCGCGAGTGTGCCGTAGAAGACCTCGACCGAGGCCACCGAGCTGTTGCTCGCGGCGACCGTCGCCGTCGGCTGTACCGTTGTGACACAGCCTGCGAGAGCAAACCCGCAGAGCAGCGCCGCGATTCGAGTTCCTCGCATCATCAGTCCTTCGACGAAATCATGTTCAATTAAAACACCGAATGGCGGAAACCGTCTCAAACGGGAGGCGTGCAGACACGTGCTCACATCGCATCACCCGTTCACCCCTGAGCCGCTCGACAGGCTCGGGACAGGCGTAAGGATCGCCTCCTCATTGAAGGGACGACGTTCGCGCGCTTGAGGGCAGCTGCAGTCCGGCGGGCGCGTCGCTGGATGCTCAGCGCCTCTTGCTGGGCACGACAACCCAACTTAGCGCCATCGGCGCCTTCGGACCGGAATGCGTCGAGACTCCCGACTTCGCCTGAGTACCGGTTGCTCCGCCCCAGGTGGTCACTTCCTCGGTGAACGTCTCGACTTGTTGCGCGAACCTCGGGTCCATCGGGCCATATTCGCTCTCGAGCTGCTCCATCAACTCCAGCGTGCTCCTGGAACGCTTGGCGGCGACGGCGAAGTCTTCAGCAGGTTTTCTCGGCTCGGGCGGAGGCAACGTATAGGTCACGATCCCGTCGGCGATGAGGTCGAAGAGCACTTGAGCGCGCCGCTCCCACTCATCTCCCCACTCAGTCCGCAGCTGGCCGAGCGACAGGCCGCGCGGCGCTTTGCCCAGCCGTTCCAAGAGAGCTCGCTCTCCAGCGGAAAGCCAACGGCCCGGCGGCCTCGGAGATGTGCGGCGAAGCTGAGCTTCGATCGGCAATTGCCCCGGCATTCGGCTGATCGTCCGCTCTGCCGCGGGGTCGCTGGCAATCACCTTCTGCATCCACTGCTCCAACCTCGCTCGCCCGCGCGCGTCGTTCTCAAACACCAGGCCGAGCGCGTTCTCCGAACCACCGTAGAGCTGGACCACCTTGCCGACGACGGCGATCGGTTCGGGACTCCCGGGGTGCGTAATCTTCAGAGCTAGAGTTTTTCCGACGGGAAATGGGTAGTAACCGACGACGCGGCAACCGCCGAGGCTGATGTCTCGCGTGTGGCTGTGCCAGGATTGAAAACGGTCTCCGTAAACCACGTCGCAACTCACGCGGGCTCGAGGGAAACGTCGCCAATTGGTGAGGATGACGCGGTCGATCATGAACAAGCTCCCCTGTGAATTGTTTGATCTCGGTCAATAGTAGAGAGCGAATTCTCGCTTGGCTAGGGTGGTGAGAGCACCCAAGGTGGTCGTAAATCCGCCGGCCGCTCTTGGGCCGACGCGTGCGCAAACAGACATTCAGCGCATTCAAGTTTCTTTGCGTGTTTTAGGTATTCCGGGATTTAACCGAATATTCCGCCAAGTCCGATCACGCAGCTTAAATAGTTCAACGCGATGGGCGCCCTTGAACCCTCGACTTTACCTTGCAACTGCGCTCGGCAACTTCCCCCATCGTACGGCGCCTGAGCAGGCGAGCCCGAAAAAAGGCAGGACTGCGTCAGGTCGTTGCCGACGATGGCCAGCGCAAACGTGCGGCACTGCTCGACAGCGCGTAGGCATGGGGAATGCACCGCGCACCGTCGGCGGCGTGGCGCGACATGGGCGGGTTGGACGGGTGATTCGGTCGCGGTGAGAAGGGGTCGGGGCAGGCCCGGGGGTACATCGTCTTGTGTTGTGCGGGGCAGCCCTCGGGCCTTTTACTTGGCTCACGAGATTCCTGATGACTGGCTTGCTCGGCATCGCCGGTTCGTCCCCCGCTCGCGAATCGCCTCCGCCCGCTCGAGCGGTATACTTGCGCGCGTGCAAGCCGGCGCGCCCGCCTCGTCGCCGCAAGCGACAGGTCGCATCAAGGCATTCGATTGGCTCCGGGGCGCTGCCGTCCTGGTGATGATTCAGTGCCACGCTCTGACGCTGCTT
>DATFTC010000315.1:0-51552 GCA_035262305.1 Myxococcaceae bacterium
AGATGGTGATGCCGGGGGACAACGTGGCCATCGAGGTGGAGCTGATAACCCCGATCGCGATGGAGAAGGAGCTTCGCTTCGCGGTGAGAGAGGGCGGCCGCACGGTAGGCGCCGGGGTCGTCTCCGAAATCATCGCCTGAGTTAAACGAACGAGGGTTGCATAGGGCGCACCGGGGTGGTACAAGCCGCGCCCTTTCGGTCTTTTGATCTGTGACAGTGAGAATCAGCGCTTAGGACACGAGCGCCCGGCAGCAGGAGAGATGTGAACGATGGCGACGCAGAAGATTCGAATCCGGTTGAAGGCATATGACTCGAAGCTCCTCGATCAGAGCGCAGGAGAGATCGTCGAGACCGCCAGGCGAACGGGCGCGAAGGTCGCAGGTCCTATTCCCCTGCCGACGCGGATAAACAAGTTCACCGTCCTGCGCAGCCCGCACGTGGACAAGAAGAGCAGAGAGCAATTCGAAATCCGCACCCATAAGCGACTGCTGGACATCCTCGAGCCGACGCAGCAGACGCTGGACGCGCTGATGAAGCTGGATCTCTCCGCGGGCGTCGATGTCGAGATCAAATCGTAGGCGTTTTCGTTCACCCAAGGGCACGGCTATGGCCAAGTTTGATGTGATGAATCTGGATTTGAAGAAGGTCTCGGAGATCGAGCTCTCCGACGACGTCTTCAGCGTTCCAGCGAACGAGAACCTCATCTACGAGGTCGCGAAGATGCAGCAGATCAACCGTCGCCGCGGCACGGTCGCAGTGAAGAACACCTCGCTCGTTTCCGGCGGCGGCCGAAAACCCTGGAAGCAAAAGGGCACCGGTCGAGCGCGACAGGGCTCGATCCGAGCGTCTCATTGGGTCGGCGGTGGAAAGGCGATGGGTCCAAAGCCGCGCGACTACTCCTACCGCCCTCCGAAGAGGGTGCGCCGCGGAGCGCTCAAAGTGGCGCTTTCGCAGCGCGCGCGCGAAAAAGCGCTGATCATCCTCGACAGCTTCAAGCTCGACGGGCCCAAGACAAAACAAGTGCATCAAGTCCTGCGGGAGCGACTGAAGCTCGAGAACGCGCTCGTCGTCGACGACAAGGCCAACGCCCACCTCCACCGGAGCATCCGGAACCTGGCGATGTTCGACGTGCTTCCGCCCGAGGGCGTAAATCTGGAAGCAATCCTTAGACACAAGAGCCTGGTCTTGACCTCGGCTGCGGCCAAGGCTCTGGAAGGCTCGCTGTCATGATCAGGACGCAAGTCATCAAAGGACCGTTGATCACCGAGAAGCTGGACAAGGCTCGCGAGAAGTTTCGGCAGTACTCCTTCATCGTGGACATGCGGGCCACCAAGCATGACGTAGTGCGCGCGGTCGAAGAGCTGTTCAAGGTGCACGTGGAAGGGGTGCGTACCAACATTGCGCGCGGCAAAGTGAAGCGCGTTGGCCGTTCGATGGGAAAGCGGCCGAACTACAAGAAAGCGATCGTGACTCTGAAGGAAGGAGACAAGATCGAGCTTTTCGAGGGAGGCGCGGTCTAAGAACGGCTGACCGACGAGCAAGCGATGGCGATCAAGAAATACAAACCTACTTCTCCTGGGCGCCGCCTGATGACCGTCTCCGATTTTGCGGAGATCACCAAGGGACGGCCGGAGAAGAAGCTCACCGCGGCGATGAAGCGGTCAGGCGGTCGCAACGTGCACGGGCACATTACCCGGCGGCATCAGGGCGGTGGTCACAAGCGCCGCTATCGGATCATCGACTTCAAGCGGCGGGACAAGGACGGCGTTCCGGCGAAGGTGGCGGCGATCGAGTACGACCCGAACCGCACCGCCAACATCGCGCTGCTGCACTACGCGGACGGGGAGAAGCGCTACATCCTTGCGCCGGTCGGGCTGGCGCTGGGCGACACCCTGTTCAACGGCGTCTCAGCCGACATTCGCCCCGGAAACAGCCTCGCGCTGCAGAACATCCCGGTGGGCACGGTCATTCACAACATCGAGCTCAAGCCCGGCCGCGGAGGTCAACTGATTCGCTCGGCTGGATCTTGGGGTCAGCTGATGGCGAAGGAAGGCGCGTACGCGCAAGTCCGGCTGCCGTCCGGATCGGTGCGAAAGGTCCTGATCGAGTGCCGGGCGACGGTCGGGCAACTTGGCAACATCGACCACGAGATCATCCGAGTGGGCAAGGCGGGCCGCAGCCGCTGGCTCGGGATTCGGCCCACGGTGCGCGGGCTGGCGATGAATCCGGTTGACCATCCGCATGGGGGAGGCGAAGGCAAGTCGGGCCAAGGCAACCCGCACCCGGTTTCGCCGTGGGGCCAGAAGACGAAGGGCCTCACCACTCGGAAGAACAAACGCACCGACAAGTTCATCGTCAGTCCGCGTCGCTCCGGCGTGCGCAGTCAATAGGTGGGAAATGGCTCGATCAATCAAAAAAGGTCCGTTCGTGGACAGGCACCTCGCCAAGAAGGTCGACGAGATGATGCGCACGAACCAAAAGAAGGTGATCAAGACCTGGTCCCGCCGCTCGACAATCATCCCCGAGTTCGTCGGGCATACCTTTGCGGTGCACAACGGTCGCAAGTTCATTCCCGTGTTTGTGACCGAGAATATGGTGGGCCACAAACTTGGGGAGTTCAGCCCCACCCGAACCTTCCACGGCCACTCGGCCGAGAAAAAAGTGGTCAAGCCTGCCCCGCCGCCGAAGTGAGGTCGATCTCAAATGGAATCGAAAGCACACCTCAGATCGCTTCGAATGGCGCCCCGCAAGGTAGCGCTGGTCGCTTCGCTGGTGCGGGGCAAGCCGGTGGGATCCGCGCTCAACATCCTGAAATACACCCGCCGGGCTGCCGCCAAGCCGGTGGAAAAGCTGATTCGCAGCGCCGTGGCGAACGCGACCGATCTATCGAAAGGCCAAGTCGACGTGGATTCGCTGTACATCAAGGCAATCTCCGTCGATCAAGCTTCAACGATGCGAAGGTACATGCCGCGGGCGATGGGACGAGCGACGCGAATCAACAAGAAGTCGAGCCACGTTCACGTGGTATTGGCAGAGGTGGAGAGGCAATAGGACGATAAGGAAGGCGAGAGAAGTCAAAAGTCGAAAGTTAAAAGTCGAAGGGTTAGATAGGTCAACGAGAGTCGCGAGTCGGTGGAGTCGAAATTGAACGTGGACGGTCGAAAGGTTTGCCGAGATCGAGCAGGCGGTAAGGTGGAGCGTGGCGAGTCGCCTCGATTTCGACTTTCGACTTTGAACTTTCAACTTCCGTTTGAACTCTGAGGTTTATCGATGGGGCAAAAGGTACATCCAGTAGGTTTCAGGCTCGGGATCATCAAGACCTGGGACTCGAAATGGTACGAGGAGAAGAATTACGCGCAGTGGTTGCACGAGGACATACACATACGCGAGTTCGTCAAAAAGACGCTCGGCCATGCTGGCGTCTCGAAGGTTGATATCGAGCGCGCGGCCAACAAGGTCAAGGTCAACGTGCACACCGCTCGGCCCGGAATCGTGATCGGAAAGCGCGGCGCGGGAATAGAGACGATTAAGAAGGACCTTCAAAAGTTCACCAAGAACGAAGTCTTCTTGAACATCGTCGAGGTCCGAAAGGCAGAGACGGACGCCCAGCTGGTGGCGGAGAACATCGCTACACAGCTGGAGAGGCGAATCGCGTTCCGGCGCGCGATGAAGAAGGCGATCCAGACGGCGATGAAGTTCGGAGCGAAAGGGATACGGGTCGCGTGCTCCGGTCGGTTGGGCGGCGCCGAGATGGCGCGCTATGAGTGGTACCGAGAAGGCCGAGTCCCACTGCATACCCTTCGCGCCGACATCGACTATGGTCTGGCCGTCGCCAAGACGACCTACGGAACCATCGGCTGTAAGGTTTGGGTCTGCCGCGGCGAGGTGCTTCCTGCCAAGGCGGGTCAACCGACGTTTGGCAACCGGTGAATCGAGCGCCTGAGCTCGAATTGAGGAAGAGGAATGCTTCAGCCCGCACGAACGAAATACCGGAAGATGCAAAAGGGTCGCATGCCGGGCACCGCGTACCGCGGAAGCACGTTGACGTACGGCCAGTTCGGCTTGATGGCGCTGCAACCGGGGTGGCTCACCTCGAGGCAGATTGAGGCCGGACGCGTGGCGATCACCCGGCACGTCAAGCGCGGCGGCAAGCTCTGGATTCGGGTGTTTCCCGACAAGCCGATCACCAAAAAGCCGGCTGAGACCCGGATGGGTACGGGAAAGGGCGCCGTGGAATACTACGTTGCAGTCGTAAAGCCAGGCCGGATCCTCTACGAGATGGAGGGTATGACGGCCGAGATGGCGGAGCACGCTTTCAAGTTGGCTCAAGCGAAGCTGCCGATCCTGACCCGGATCGTTAACCGAGGGCAGATGTCCATCTGACGATTCCGCGAGGCGCGCAAAATGGCGACTGCTAAAGAGTTGGCTGAACTGACAGTGGACGACCTGCGGCGTCGGGCCGAGGAGCTGCGCGAAACCCTGTTTCAGGATCAATTGAAGCTTCGGACCGGCACGCTGGACAATCCCAACGAGCGCACTCAGCACCGCCGCGATCTGGCGCGCATCCTCACCGTGCTCTCCCAGAAGACCAAACCGCCCGAGCGCCGCGCTCAGCCCGCGAGCTCAAAGGAGTGATCGTTTATGGCCGAAGGTGAACAACCGGTTTCCTTGCGACCTCGTGGACGGCCGAAGGTCCGCATCGGCGTCGTCACGTCGAACAAGATGCAAAAGACGGTGGTGGTCGCGGTGAGCCGGCGAGCGGCTCACTCGAAATACGGGAAGATTCAGACGCTGCGAGAGAAATACAAGGCCCATGTCGAGGACCACGACTACCCGAAGAAGATCACCATTCACGAGGGGGACAAGGTCCGCATCGTCGAGACCAAGCCCGCCTCGAAGGACAAGCGCTGGCGGGTGATCGAAGTTCTCGAGAAAGGCCCGCGGATGTAGATCGGCTTCGGCCGATTCTGCAGCGCAGAAGAGAGCGAGGAAGCGCGATGATCCAGATGACCAGCGTGCTCGACGTGGCGGATAACTCCGGCGCGAAAAAGGTGTTCTGCATCAAAGTGCTCGGTGGCTCGAAGCGGAAGTATGCCTCGATCGGCGACATCATCGTGGTTTCAGTGCGGGAGGCGCTGCCCAACTCAAAGGTGAAAAAGGGCGACGTGGCCAAGGCGGTGATCGTCCGCACCAAAAGAGAGGTTGGCCGTCCCGACGGCAGCTTCATCAAGTTCGATGGAAACTCCGCGGTGTTGATCAACAAGGACCTCGAGCCCATTGGAACGCGCATTTTTGGTCCAGTTGCCCGTGAGCTGCGCGCGCGGAAGTTCATGAAGATCATCTCCCTTGCACCGGAAGTGCTGTGAGGGCATTGAGCGGCGATCAGGGAGTCGAACGTTGAAAGCGAAGTTGTGGAGTCGAAAGTTGAAAGTTGAAAGTCGAAAGCCGAGCGTCGGGCATGCGGTTGAGAGGCCGAAGGCAAACCTCCTTTCGACTTTGGACTTTGAGCTTTCGACTCGCACGGGAGCGGCGACATGGAAAGGCTAAAGGTCGGAGATACGGTGCAAGTCATATCAGGCGCTGAGCGCACGCTCGAAAGTAAGGCCAGCAAGCGCGGCAAAATCCTCAAGATCGATCGCGCGGCGAACCGGGTGACCGTCGAAGGGGTTCGGCTGGTCAAGCGGCACGTCAAAAAGGGCCGAGACCGCGCCACTCCGGAAGGTGGCATCCTTGAGAAGGTGGGAACCGTGGCGCGCGCGGCGGTGGCCGTCGTTTGCCCAAAATGCGACGCTCCGACGCGTATCGGGATTCGAATCGAAGGCGAAAAGGCGATCCGCTTTTGCAAGAAGTGCGATGCGGCGATTGACTAGCAATGGACCTTAATGCATCTATCCGCGGCTTTGGCAGCGAATCGCTCGGGAGTTGATGATGGCAGAAGGAGACAAGCCTCAAAAGCCTGCGCCGCCTAAGGAGGCATCCGCTCCGGCTAAGGGCAAGGAAGCAGGGACGACCGTCAAGAGCAAGAAGGCGGCGCGGGGCAAGAAGGAAGAGGCAAAAACGGTCGGCTACGCCGCAAATATCGAGGCGGGTCTGGAAGCGAAGCCGGCGCGGCTGAAGATCCGTTTTCGCACCGAGGCGGTTCCGGCAATGATGAAGTCCCTTGGATACAAGAATCCCAATCAGGTGCCGCGGCTCGAAAAAATCGTGCTCAACATGGGTCTGGGTGAGGCGCTCTCCAACAACAAGATTCTCGAGTCCGCCGTCGCGCAGCTGGCGGCGATCACCGGGCAAAAGCCGGTGGTCACCAAAGCCAGAAAGTCGATCGCCAACTTCAAGCTTCGCCAAGGCCAGGCAATTGGGGCGGCGGTGACGCTGCGCAACGACCGGATGTACGAGTTTTTGGATCGCTTGATCAACGTCGCGTTGCCGCGCGTCCGCGACTTCAAGGGCGTATCCACCAAGGCATTCGATGGCCGCGGCAATTACACGCTGGGAATTCGCGAGCAGATCATCTTTCCCGAGATCAATTACGATCAGATTGAAAAGGTGAAAGGCTTGAACGTGAGCATCGTGACAACGGCGCAGAACGACGAGCAGGGGTTGGCGCTGTTGCGCCATTTCGGAATGCCGTTTAGGCAATGAGGAATTAACGTGGCCAAGCTCTCGAAAATCGCCCAGGCAAAGCGTAAGCCCAAGTTCGCGGTGCGAAAGTACAACCGATGTCCGCTTTGTGGCAGGCCGCGCGCCTTTCTGCGAAAGTTCCAGATGTGCCGCATCTGCCTGCGAAACCGGGCCTTGTCCGGAGAGATCACAGGCGTGATTAAGTCTTCGTGGTAGAGCAGTCAGCGAACCACCGGGATGGGCCCGGCAGGCGCAAGGATGTGAGTCGCGGGGTTGCCCGCGGAGGTAGTTTCGAAAAATGCTGCTGAATGATCCGGTCGGGGACATGCTGACCCGCCTCCGCAACGCATCGCGCGCGCACCACGAGCGCTTGGTCTTTCCCTCATCCAAGTTGAAGCTGGAGATCCTTCGGGTCCTCAAGGAGGAGGGCTTCATCGCCGACTATGTCGAGCACGAGCGAAGGCCGCAGAACGAAGTGACGGTAATGCTCAAGTACGGACCTGAACGGGCTCCGGTGCTGGCGGGCATCAAGCGCATCTCGAAGCCGGGGCTACGGCGGTACGTTCCGGTGCGAAGTATCCCGCGGGTCCTCGGAGGCCTGGGTATCTCGATTCTGTCCACGTCCAGGGGCGTGATGGTCGACCACGAAGCGCGCAAGCAGAACGTGGGCGGCGAGCTTATCTGCACCATCTACTAGTGCGAGGCGCTCATGAGTCGAATTGGAAAGCTTGCGATCAAGTTGCAGGACAAAGTAAAGGCGGCGGTCGCCGGGCAAGAGGTCAAGCTCGAAGGTCCGAAGGGAAAGATTGCGATCCGAATTCCTCATCCGGACATCCGGGTCGAGGTGAAGAACGGTGAGGTGATTGTGAAGCGGCCAGACGATTCGCGACGCTCGCGAAGCCTGCACGGGCTTACCCGCTCCATTCTCGCCAACGCGGCGAAGGGCGTCGCCGTCGGTTTCGAGCGCAGATTGGATATTCGAGGGGTGGGCTTCCGCGCCGAGGTGAAGGGGCGCCAGATCCACTTCTCGCTCGGATTTTCGCACCCGGTGATCTTCGACTTGCCGGAAAGCGTCACCGCGGAGTTGGACAAGGTAGCGCGAAGCGAAGATGGCTTGCCCACGCTTGGATTGACGCTCAGGTCGCCCAACCGGGCAGTGCTCGGGGCCACCGCGGTCAGAATTCGAGCGCTGCGTCCACCGGAGCCCTACAAGGGAAAGGGAATTAAGTACGCCGAGGAGCGCGTCCGCCGCAAGGAAGGCAAGACGGCAACCGCCTAGGCGTGAGAGCCCGGAGGAATGGCAGATGGCAAAGATCGAACCCAGGCTGAAAAGGAAGGCCCGAATTCGGCGGAAGATGTCCGGCACCCAGCAGCGGCCGCGCCTTTCGGTCTACAAGAGCTTAAAGCACATCTATGCCCAGGTGGTGGACGACTCAAACCGTCGGACGCTCGCGTTCGCCTCCTCCCTCTCCAAGGAGCTCAAGGGCAGCGACGAGGGGGACAAGAAGGCGGACGCAATGCGCGTAGGAAAGTTGATCGCAGAGAAATGCAAAGCGGCAAACGTGGACGCGGTCGTGTTTGACCGAAACGGCTTTCCCTACCATGGCAGGATCGCGGCCGTCGCCGAGGGCGCTCGGAAGGCGGGATTGAAGTTCTAATTCAAAGGAAGGATTCCCATTGGCAACACCGATCAATCCGAATGAGCTCGACCTCACCGACCGAGTGGTGAATATCAACCGCGTGGCGAAGGTGGTGAAGGGAGGTCGCCGCTTCTCCTTCGCAGCGCTGGTGGTCGTGGGCGACGGCAACGGTCATGTCGGCGTTGGCCTGGGCAAGGCGAACGAGGTTCCCGAGGCGATCCGCAAGGGCGGTGAGAACGCGAAGAAGAATCTGTTCCGGGTGCCGCTGCTCGGTCACACGATTCCTCATGATGTCCTCGGACACTTCGGGGCGGGATGGGTCTTGCTCAAGCCGGCGATGGAAGGCACCGGGGTGATCGCCGGGGGTCCCGTTCGCGCGGTGTTGGAAGCCGCCGGTATCCGCAACATTCTCACCAAGAGCCAAGGATCCCGCAATCCTCACAACGTCCTGAAGGCGACGGTCAACGGCCTGAAGAATCTGCGCTCGGCAGATCAGGTCTCGAGGCTGCGCGGACGTGAGCTGGCGCTTCCGAAGCAGGAGCTGCCGCAGGCGGAGGGCTAGGATGTCGCTGAAAGTAAAGCTGATTAAGAGCTTTGCCGGCGCCCCGGACACGCAGCTGCGCACGATTCGCGGCCTGGGTCTTTGGAAGATGGGCCAGGTCCGCATTCTTCGCGACACGCCGGCAATTCGGGGCATGGTCTTCAAGGTCAAGCATCTGGTGAGTCAGGAAGTCACCGACCAGCAGGCCGAGCCGCGGCAGAGGCGAAAGCCGCGCAAGATCGTCGCTCGCGATCGCTCGCGGGCGCGACAAAAGCCGGAATAAACGAGCGAGGACTCCATGCCGAATCTCAATCAACTCCACGCACCGAGGGACTCGCGACATCGCAAAAAGCGCGTCGGGCGCGGCCAAGGCTCCGGGTTGGGCAAGACCGCCGGGCGCGGCGGCAAGGGCCAGAAGGCTCGCACCGGCAATATGCACTTCGAAGGATTCGAAGGCGGTCAGATGCCACTGCAACGCCGCCTTCCGAAGTTCGGGTTCGTGTCGCCCAATCGCATCCGCTTGGCGGTGGTCAACCTGGAGCAGCTGGAGCGGTTCGATTCCGATGCGGTCGTGGATGAAGCTGCGCTGCGGCGCGACGGCTTGGTGCGCGGCCGCTGGGACGGCGTGAAGGTCCTCGGCAACGGAGCGCTCACCAAAAAACTCGCCGTTAAAGCGACCAAGTTTTCGGCTCGCGCGTTGGAAGCGATCCGCGCTGCTGGAGGAACTGCGGAAGAGATTCCCCTGGTCGTCCACAAGGCAGAATCCGCGCCCAAGGCGCACGGTGGTAAGGGCGTGAGGGCGCCGGCAAAAGCGTGAGCCATGCCCTTGACGACGGCTTGGGCGCTCACTGAGTGGTGAACCTTGCTCGCTTTGTGTACTGTACTTTGTCCCTGTGGCCTACTCCGCCTCTGTGGAGCGGCAGTGCCGGGCTTTGATCAAAAGGTGAAACTCACGTGGCATTGAACGCAATCGCCAACGTCTTCCGGATCGCCGAGCTTCGCACTCGGTTGGCTTACACCGTAGCCATGCTCGCGGTTTACCGAATTGGAATCTTCATCACCACCCCTGGCGTCGACCGCGCGGCGATGAGCGCGTTCATGTCGAGCCAGGAGAAGAAGGGCGGCTTGGTGATCCTGTTCAACCTGTTTTCCGGGGGCGCGCTCGAACAGATGTCGATCTTCGGTCTGGGGATCATGCCCTACGTTTCTTCATCGATCATCATGCAGCTTTTGGCGGTGGTGATTCCAACGCTAGAGCGCTTGCAGAAGGAAGGGGCAGCGGGTCGCCAGAAGCTGAACCAATACACTCGCTACGGGACGATCGTCCTGTCGATCATCCAGGGCATCGGCATCGCCCGTTACCTCGCTTCCATCGGTCGCACCGCCACGCAGACGCGCACCGGCCTCGATCAAATCGTCGTTCCCAACGACACTCTCTGGTTCACCATCATCACCGTGATCAGCTTGACCGCGGGCACTGCCTTCATCATGTGGCTGGGCGAGCGGATCACCGAGCGGGGCATCGGCAATGGCATCTCGTTGATCATCTTCGCCGGCATCGTTGCACGGGTGCCCTCGGCGGCTCGCCAGCTGTACGACCTCGTGGTGACCGACGTGGTGAACATCGGCGCTGTGATCGGGCTGCTCGCCTTCATTCTCCTGGTAATCGCGGTGGTGGTCTTCGTGGAGCGAGGAATGCGGCGGATCCCGGTCCAATACGCCAAGCGCATGGCGGGACGTGGGATGTTCGCCGGGCAGGCCACCTACTTCCCGATGAAGGTCAACACCTCGGGAGTCATCCCGCCGATTTTTGCCGGAGCGCTGCTCTCGTTGCCGACCACCCTTGCGAATTTTATTCCGTTCTTCGGATTCTTGAATCGCGCCCTGGAGGGGAACATCTGGGTCTACAACGGAGCCTTCGTGCTGCTGATCATCTTCTTCTCCTACTTCTACACCAAGCTCGTCTTCCGGCCGGACGACGTGGCGGACAACATCAAAAAGCAAGGCGGATACATCCCCGGGATCCGACCGGGTCGGCAGACTGCCGAGTACATCGAACGCGTGCTGAATCGGATTACGTTTGGCGGTGCGGTGTACCTGGCGATCATTTGCGTGATTCCTTCGGTGCTCACCAACGTATTCGGGGTCCGGTTCCCCTTCGGAGGAACCGCGGTGCTGATCGTCGTCGGCGTGGCGCTCGACACCGTGCAGCAGATCGAGGGGCACTTGATCAGCCGCAACTACGAAGGATTCGCCGGACCTCGGGGTCCGAAGATCCGAGGTCGGTTGCGATTCGCGGCCTAACCGGGCGGCCGGATTCGTGCTCGAAGGGACGGCACAGTGAACCTGGTTTTGTTGGGGCCGCCCGGCGCGGGAAAGGGCACGCAGGCGAAGAAGCTGTGCGAGGAGTTCGGCGTTCCTCAAACCTCCACCGGGGACTTCCTGCGAGATGCGGTACGCCGAGGAACCGAGCTCGGCAAGAAGGCCGCTCCGCTCATGTCCGCTGGCAAGCTGGTGCCCGACGAGGTGATGGTTGGCATCGTTCTGGACCGGTTGCGACAGCCGGATCTGTCGCGCGGATTCGTGCTCGACGGCTTCCCCCGGACCATTCCGCAGGCCGAGGCGCTGGGTTCCGCTCTGGAGCGCGCGGGCAAGAAGCTCGACGCGGTGATTTCGATTCAAGTTCCAGAAGAGACGGTGGTCGAGCGGATCTCCGCCCGGCGCACCTGTCCGCGGGATGGGAGCGTCTACAACATCTATCAGAACCCGCCCAAGCGGTCTGGCGTCTGCGACCAGTGCCACGGCGAGCTTGTCCAGCGCGACGACGACAAACCGGAGAAGGTCCGCGAGCGGCTCGCGGTATACCGGGCGCAAACGCTTCCGCTCGAGGCGTACTATGACAAGCAAGGCCTTCTGCGGCGCATTAACGGTGTGGGGCCTCCGGAAGGAATCTTCGCCGAGATCAAGACTGCCCTCGGGCGGAGCTGAGCAGACGTGAGTCAGGTAGAAATCAAGACCAAGGACGAGATCGCAGTAATGCGCGACGCGGGGCGAATCGTTTCCGAGATTCTAGACGAGCTGGAAAAGGCCGTTGCTCCCGGCGTGTCCACGTGGGAGCTCGACCAGCTTGCCGAGGGACTGATTCACAAGAAGGGCGCCAAGCCCGCATTCAAAGGCTACCTCGGCTTTCCGTGCTCTCTTTGCGCGTCGATCAACTACGAGGTTGTGCACGGCATCCCGTCGAAGAAGCGAAAGCTCGCGCCGGGAGACTTGATGAAGCTCGACTTCGGGGTCGTCTACCGGGGTTATTACGGCGACGCCGCGCGAACCGTGCCCGTCGGCGAGGTCTCAGCTGAAGCGCGGACGTTGATCGAAACGACCCGCCAATCCTTGAGCAATGCAATCTCCGCGGTGGTTAACGGAAACCGAATCGGCGACATCGGGTACGCGGTGCAAAGCTTCGTGGAGACAAAGGGGTTCGCGGTCGTGCGCGACTTCGTCGGTCACGGCATCGGCAAGAAGCTTCATGAGCAACCGCAGGTTCCCAACTTCGGCGAGCCTGGCACCGGGATGAAACTTCGGCCTGGAATGGTGCTGGCGATCGAGCCGATGGTCAACTTGGGCACCCACCAGGTGGAGATCCTCGACGACGACTGGACCGCGGTCACTCTGGATCGAAAGCTCTCCGCCCACTTCGAGCACACGGTGGTGCTGACCGAGAACGGCCCGGAAATACTCACTCGGCGGGCAGCGTGAAGGACTTTGCGTGCTCATCCGGGAATGCGCCCAGTGCGCTGCGCCCATCGCAGTTCATTGTTAGAATTTGCCCCTATTTCAATTGGTTATAGATTGCTCGGCAGCGGCGGCTGGCGCTGCCCTTGCTTGCACCCTGCCAAAGTGTTATCCCGCCCCGCTTTCAAGGGTTTAGCGTTGTAGATCAGGAGTTGGATTGCCGAAGGACGATGTCATCGAGGTCGAGGGTACGGTGATCGAGCCGCTTCCGAATGCGATGTTCCGGGTAGTGCTCGACGGCTCTGGCCATAAAGTCCTGGCGCACATTTCGGGCAAGATGCGGATGCACTTCATCCGGATTTTGCCTGGCGACAAGGTGAAGGTAGAGCTTTCGCCTTATGACCTGTCGCGGGGTCGCATTACCTATCGGGCCAAATAGTCTCGGAGCCCGGCAGTTGGGAAGGTTTGGAGAGCGGTATGAAGGTTCGTGCTTCCGTTAAAAAGATCTGCGACAAGTGCAAGGTCATCCGGCGCAAGGGCGTAGTGCGAGTGATTTGTTCAGCCAATCCTCGCCACAAGCAGCGGCAAGGTTAGTTAACTTTTTCTGAGGGAAGGAACCCGTAAGACATGGCTCGCATCGCTGGCGTCGATCTTCCCACGCAGAAAAGAGTGGTGATCGCGCTTCAGTACATCTACGGAATTGGAAAGAAGTCGGCCCACGACATCTGCGCGGCCGCTGGAATAGATCTCGCGCTTCGAACGAAGGACTTGACCGACGAGCAGACTCGCCGGATTCGCGAAGTGATCGAAGGCAACTACAAAGTCGAAGGCGACCTACGACGCGAAGTGACGATGAACATCAAGCGATTGATGGACCTCGGTTGCTACCGCGGCCTGCGGCATCGGAAAGGGTTGCCGGTGAGAGGGCAGCGGACGCACACCAACGCCCGCACGCGCAAGGGGCCGAAGCGCGGCATCATTCGGGTCAAGGCAGCGGCGCCGCCACCCACCGCGCCACCGCCGCGGACATAAGGTTCAACCACGAAGATCTCGGGAGCACAGCAACCAATGGCTGAAGAAGCAGAGCGCCCAGCAGCAGCACCGCCAGCACCGGAAGCCGAAGCGGCGGCCAAGAAGACCAAGCGCAAGACGAAAAAGAACATCCTCAACGGCGTGGTGCACATCCAGTCCACGTTCAACAACACGATCATCACCATCTCGGACGTATCCGGAAACGTGATCGCCTGGTCCTCCGCAGGAGCGCGAGGCTTCAAGGGCAGCCGCAAGTCAACGCCGTTCGCAGCCCAGGTCGCCGCCGGCGACGCGGCCGCGAAGTCGATGGAACACGGCCTGAAGAACGTGACCGTCCTCGTCAAGGGACCCGGAGCGGGCCGCGAATCTGCGCTCCGAGCCATCGCCGCGGCCGGCTTGAAGATCACGATGATCCGGGACGTCACCCCCATTCCACACAACGGCTGCCGCCAACCCAAGCGGCGGAGAGTCTAAGGAGGAGTCTTTGGCACGTTACACCGCCAGCGTTTGCCGAATCTGCCGACGAGAGAACCTCAAGATGTATTTGAAGGGCGATCGTTGTTACACCGACAAGTGCGCGATCGAGCGCAGGCCCTATCCCCCGGGTCAGCACGGCCAAGGACGGGTGAAGTTCTCGGGCTATGGGGTGCAGCTGAGAGAAAAGCAGAAGGTAAAGCGGATGTACGGCTTGCTGGAGAGCCAGTTCCGCGGCTACTACCATCGCGCCTCGGCCGCCAAGGGGAAGACGGGCGAGAACCTTCTGCAGCAATTGGAGCTTCGCCTCGACAACGTGGTCTTCCGGATGGGATTTGCCGATACGCGCGCGGAAGCCCGCCAACTCGTTCGGCACGGACATTTTCTGGTGAACGGTAAGCGGGTGAACATCCCGTCGTTTTCGGTAAGGGCGGGCAGCAACGTGGAGGTTGCCGACAAGAGTCGGAAGATGCTTCGCATCGCGGAAGCAATGGAAACGGTGGACCGGCGAGGCATTCCCCAGTGGCTCGAGGTGGACAGGAAAGCTCTGCGCGGAACGGTGAAGTCGGTGCCCAACCGCGAGGACTTGACGATGCCGATCCAAGAGCAGCTGATCGTCGAGCTGTACTCGAAGTGAGGCTCAGATTCAGAAATCGACCCGGGTCGTCCTCCAGCCATTTTGGCAGGTAAGTCGGTGGCGTCCCACGTTTAAGGTGCGAGTATGGCAGACACTTTCGTAGCAAGAAATTGGCGGGATTTGATCAAGCCGCGGCGGCTTGAGGTTGATCAGGACAGCCTGAGGCAGACCTACGGCAAATTCGTCGCCGAGCCGCTGGAGCGCGGCTTTGGAACAACGCTCGGCAACTCGCTGCGCCGGGTGCTGCTTTCCTCGCTTCAAGGCGCTGCGATCACTTCCCTGAAGATCGAAGGCGTGGATCACGAGTTCACCACCATCCCCGAGGTGACGGAGGACGTGACGGACATCGTGCTCAACATCAAGGAAGTGCTGCTGCGGATGCACACCAACGAGCAGAAGACGATCCGGATCGACGCTGAGGGGCCGAAAGAGGTCAAGGCCGGCGACATCATCGCCGACGATCAAGTCGAGATCCTCAATCCGGGCCACCACATCTGTACCGTCTCGGAGGGCGGCCGGGTGCGCATGGAAATGACCTGTCGGCGAGGGCGCGGATACGTGCCAGCGGCGAGCAACAAAGTTGCCGGAGCGCCCATTGGCACGATTCCCGTGGACTCGCTGTTTTCGCCCGTCCGGAAGGTAAATTATCAGGTGACCAATGCGCGCGTCGGACAGGTCACCGACTACGATCGGCTTTCCCTGGAAGTGTGGACCGACGGCTCGGTGTCTCCGCAGGACGCGGTGGCGTACGCGGCGAAGATCATCAAGGAGCAGCTGACCGTTTTCATCAATTTCGATGAAACCGAAGAGCCGCTTCCGATCGAAGCGCCGAAGGAAGAGGCCAAGCTCAACGAGAACCTGTTCCGTTCGGTAGACGAGTTGGAGCTGTCAGTGAGATCAGCGAACTGCCTGCAGCAGGCCAACATCAAGACGATTGGAGACCTCGTCCAGCGCACCGAGGCGGAGATGCTGAAGACGAAGAACTTCGGGCGCAAGTCACTGAAGGAGATCAAGGAGATTCTCGCGGAGATGGGATTGTCGCTGGGGATGAAGCTGGAAAACTGGCCTCCCAAGACCGCGCCTCAGATTCCAGCGACGCAACCAAAGGCATAGGCGCATCCATCGCAGAGTGGGGGAAGTCGAGACTTAGAGCGCCGAGGGTAGAGGACCCTGTATCCGGACCTCGGGCGGAGACCTAGGACATGCGGCACCGCGTGGCATTCAGAAAATTGAACCGCACCTCGAGCCATCGCCTGGCGATGCTCGGCAATATGGTTGCTTCACTGCTGGAGCACGAAGCGATTCGAACGACGGTGCCGAAGGCGAAGGAAGCGAGAAGGGTCGCAGAACGCATCATTACGCTCGGCAAACGCGGCGGTCTATCGAACGTGCGTCTGGCGTCGCGGACGATTCGCGACAAGAGTCTGCTTCGCAAGGTCTTCGGCGATTTGAAGGACAGGTACGCGGACAGACCCGGCGGCTACACCCGAATCGTCCGCTTGGGCTACCGCCCCGGCGATTCCGCGGAAGTCGCCCTCCTCGAGCTGGTCGATCGCCCGGCGGCGGAAGAGAAGAAAGTAGAGACCAAGGAAAAGGCACAGCGCGCGGCGCCGCGATCTGAGCCGGAGGAGAAGAAGGCCAAGGGCGAGGACAAGAAAACAAAGGCCGAAGTGACTCCTGCCGAGGAGAAGCCGCGGAAGAAGGCGAAGAAAAAGGAGCCCGAAGCCAAGCCGGAGGAAAAGAAGGCGAAGGCCTCCCGATCGCGCGTCAGCAAGGAAGAGGGTCAGGAAAAAAAGAAGAAAACTGAGGGGAAGTCCAAGAAGCCGGACAAGTCAAAGTAGCGCGAGCGCCGCTGCCTACTTGACCTCGCCGCCTTGCATCAGGGTCACGCGCCCCTCAGCCGTCCTCAGCTCTAGCTCCGAGATCTCCAGATCCTCCGGCGCCATTTGCCCGTTGTCCCCGAGCAGTTGCTTGGGTCCGAAGGTGATGTTGTTTCCGGGTTGCACGATGGCGGTGGCGGCTCGGAATTGGTGGTTGACGATCACGATGACGTCCCTCCAGGGGCGCTTGCCGTCGTTCTTGACCATGTACACGGGGTGATTGGCGACATCGGACAGCACCAGCTGCGCGGCGAGGGTGTTGCCCCGGTAAGTCGTTGCGGGGCAGGCGACGAAGAGGCTGGATACGGTCAGCACTAGCCAGCATCCCACAATGGCAGCCTTGGTTTTGAAATAGCGGTCCGCGCCACGAAGGCCTTCCCAGTTCTCGCGGAGAATCGATAGAGCATTCAGTCCGTGATCGGCGATCGCACCCTGGATGCGAGCTCTGAGCGGTCGCGCGGGGAGCGGTCTTTGCCGCTGGGCAGAGACGACTTTGAGCGTTCGTGACGGACGGGGCAGCTCGCTCACAGCTCCACTTTAGAAGCTACGGCGCCGGCGTGGCTAGCCATCGCCCAGCTTTTCCAAAGCGCTTGCAGCGGTGACATTGTCGCCTTGCACCCGAAGCACCTCACGCAGCCAGCGGATGGCTTCTGCCCTACTTCGAGCGCGTCGCTCAGGGTTGGATGTATGGGCGTGCTCGTCCAGGTGCAGCAGGCCAAGCTGCAGCATCCAGTCCGTATTGTGCGGATCCATTTCCAGGAGTCTGTGCAGCTCCCGATCGGCGCCTGTGTAGTTCCCGTCCAGCTGCAGCGCGCGGGCAAGCTTTGCGCGGGGCGCGAGCTTCGCCGACAAAAGCGCTGCGGCGCCAAGATGAGCAGAGGCCCCCTGGAAATCCGACTCTTCCAGCGCAATTTCTCCGAGTCGAAGATGGGGCTCGTCCAGCAGCGGGTTCAGCGCGAGCGCGCGTTGAAACTCGTCTCTCGCCTGCCCCGCTTGGCCTCGCGACAGGTACAGCTCCCCCAGGTAGTAGTGATTACGTCCATCGCCGGGCGCCAGTTCCGCGGCCTGGTGCAGCTCATCCATCGCTCTTCCCACATCGTCGAGGCGTTGGTAGCACAGCGCGAGCATGGTGTGCGCGATCGGCACTTGCGTGTGCTCTCGCTGAAGCTCGTCGAAGATGGCGATCGCCGCCAGCGGGTCATCTGCCTCCTGGATGAGCGCGAGGCCTCGGGCAAATCTTGCTTCCGAGCCGCTCGGCAGGCCGGCGAAAGGAGGTGCGATCTCATCAACGAGGGCCTTTGCGGTCTTCACCTCGTCCTCGCTGGGATGACGGGTGATCCATTGGTTGAGAGCCTGCAGTGATTCACGCGTGCTACCGAGGGCGTTCCACGCCTTGGCGAGCGGCAGGTACGCAGACGTTCGGTCGGGCTTCAGCTCGATCGCGCGACGCAATGAATCTACGGCGGCTTGGTGGCGCCCAAGCTGGAGCAGGGCCAGCCCCAGGCGATGGTGCAGCTCTGCTTCGCCAGGGCTCAGTGCAATCGCGCGCTCGAATTCCGCCGCGGCCTCCCCCGACGAACGTCGCGATCCTCCTCCCGTCGAACCCGCCGCGTGAAGAAGTGCGAGCATGTAGTGCGAGACCGCAGTTTCCGCCGGCTGGGACTGAAGCTTGGCCAGCAGCTCACCCGTTTGATTCGCGCGCACGTGCGCCTCTACGAGCAACCTGGCGATTTCCAAATCCCCGTCGGTCCGCGACGCAAGCTCGGCCAGCATGGGCACCGCGCGCAGAGGATGGCCCGCTCGGAGCAGTGCCTTGGCACGTTCAAGCGATTTGAGCCGGGGCTCGGGGGCACGCTGCACATGCGCGCATCCGGCGATCGATGCCGCGCACAGCGACAACGCCCAAATCCCTCCCCACCGGCTCACGTCGTTGGCAACCCCTCGTCCTCGCCTTGCTCTTCCAAGCGAGGCTGGCCGACGCCCTCGAACCCGCGGGCGGCGATCGCGTTCTGGGGATCGCCTCCTTTTCCCCCCAGCTCCAGGCTCTGAGCAATCATGACGTTCCGGACCAGGCGCATCAGCTGATCGCGGTCCTGTTCCTTGAACTGCGACGCGTCGATCGGCTCACCGATCTTCACTCGGATCTCGCCGGGAAGGATTCTCCAAGAGCGCTTCGGCATCAGTTTTCCTGAGCCCTCGATGGTGACCGGACAGATCGTCACCCCGGCCTTTATAGCTAACGCAAAGGGCCCCTTTTTAAAGGGCAGGATTCGGCCATCAGGCGAACGAGTCCCTTCCGGAAATACAATGATGCTCGTGCCGGCGCGGATCTTCCGCGCCGCCTCATCGAGCGAAGCGATGGCAGCCCGGGTGTTCGATCGATCGACGATGATGTGGCCGGCCAACTGCAGGTACCAGCCGACGATAGGAACCCAGCGAAGCTGCTTTTTTGCCACGAACCGCACGTTGACCGGCAGGGCGGTCAGCAGCGCGGGGATGTCGCTGGTGGACTGGTGATTCGAAACGTAGATGGTCGGCCGGGAAGGATCTGCGTGCTCGCGGCCGCTCACGACCACCCTCGCGCCGCCCGCCCAAAGAACGACCGGCGCGAATAACCGCCTGGCAACCCACATCGAGTTGTCCGCGCTCCAGGTGAGGAGCATCACCAAACATGCCAAGGGAAACATCAGCATCAGCCAGATCACCACCACCAGGATGCAAAAGAGGTTCCGCAGAATCGAGCCCTTCGGCTCGGCGGTTTCCCCTGCGGCCGGGCTGGGCTGACCGGAAGAGGTGAGGGCGTCTTTATTCACCGCTGGCTCCCACCGCCGCAGCAAATTCGGGGTCCCCTTTGAGGAACTGGAGGGCAGGGTCGCGCAGAACCGCGCCGCTGTCCCATTCGTCGGCGCCGTCGCGCGCCTTCTCGCGCGCAGTGCGCAGGTGTCGAAGCGCTTCGGCCTTGTCTCCTCGCGCGCTTGCCACGCGCGCGTGCCCGTACCAGGCCAAAGGAAGGTTCGGATGCTCATGCTCGAGGAGCGAAAACGCTTCTTCGGCAGAGTCGAATTGGCGGGCGGCCAAGAAGCTGGAGCCGCGCAAATAAAGGACGGCGCTTCGCTTGGGATCGATCGCCATTGCGGAGGCGGTATCCTCGATCGCGCGCTCGGCGTCGCCGGCATCGCCCCGCTGCAATTCCACCGAAGCGCGCGAAAGGAGCGCATAGAGGTTCTTGGGTTGCAGCTCAAGGACCTCGCTCAGCCGTTTTACCGTGCGATCCAACCTAAGCTCGTCGACGTCCAGGCGTGCGAGACCGAACCGTGCTTCGATTGCAGCATCGGGCTCGACTCGGAGCGCCTCCTCGTACGCGGCGCGCGCCTCCTCCGATCGCCCGAGGTCGAAAAGCAGATGACCCAGCAACTCGCGAGGATGCGCCTTGCCCGGAGACACCTCTGCCGCGGCTCGATACGCCGCTATCGCACCGTCGAAGTCCTTTTTCGAGGCGAGCAGGTTTCCGCGCGCGATCTGCGTCTGACCGGGCTGACTGCAAGCCGCGCCCAGCCCGACGGCAACGAACAATGCTACAGTGGAAGCGGAGATGTGGGTGCGCATCCGAGAGATCTTGTAGCACGCCTAGAATGGCGCAGGTGTAGCCCGGTAACCGTCAGCAATAATTAGAACCTCGCGTGGCTCCCAAAAAGTTCATCGCCATCGCTGGTAATATTGGCGCTGGTAAGACCGAGCTCACCGCGTTCCTTTGCAAGAAGTATGGGCTGACACCCTTCTTTGAGCCGAACGAACAGAATCCGTACCTCGCCGATTTCTATCGGGACATGAAGACATGGGCCTTCCGCTCCCAGATCTTCTTTCTGACCCGCAAGTTTCGGCTCCACCGGAAGTTGCAACAGAGCTCCGGGACTGTGGTCCAGGATCGGACCCTCTACGAAGACGCGGAGATCTTCGCGAAGAATCTCCATCGACGGGGCTTCATCGACCGCAGGGATTTCCGAACCTATTGGGACCTGTACGAATCGATTGCGGAGACCCTGCCGCCACCGGATTTGATGATTTATCTCAAATGCTCCGTGCGGACCCTGAAGCGGCGGATTCAACTCCGCGGCCGCCGCATCGAGCGCGATATCCCGACCGCTTATCTGCGGCGCCTGAACCAGCTCTATGAGGAATGGTTCCGATCATACTCGACCTCGCCGGTGCTGGTTCTCTCCACGGACAAGCTGGACTACCTGACCGACCTGGTGGATCGAGTGGACCTTTTTCACAAGATAGAGAAACACCTGTGAGGGAGATCTACATTCTGGCCAGCGAGCATGCGAAGCCGCCGTCGCTGGAAGTGCTGCGCGCGGCGCTGGAGTCCGAAGAAGCCCGTCTCACACCGGGAGAGGGCGGCTCCCTATTCACTGTACGAACGCAGGAGACCCACATCGTCGTTCGCTTCGAGACCAAAAGCTCGAAGGCGCACTGGGGCCTTAAAAACCTGACCGGGAGCGACGAGAGCCTAGCCGCGCTGAAGCGCGCCCGCGCGTTTTACCGGATCGCATTCGCGCCGGGTAAACCTCAACCGTCGGTCGGGGTATTCGAGGCGCTCTGGTGCGCGCGATCGATGATGGAGCACATTCCCGGCGTGTTGATCGATCTCACCGCCTTTAAGGTCCACGACTCGGAAGACGTCGTCGAGATCACCGATCTGGAGTTCGACATTCGCGATCACGTGAATCTTCACGCCGTGGATCTCGCCCATGGCGGCGACAGCCCGCTCTGGATTCATTCCCATGGAATGGAAAAGTTCGGCTTGCGAGACGTCGAAGCCTTCCACCTCGCGCAGGACGACCTGATGCCCGCGGAGAGCTTCCTCTACGAGCTCTGCACCGATCTCGCGTTCGGGCACGCGCCGGCGGTTCGCAGCGCGGTGGGAACCAGCGCCGGCCTGAGCTTCATGCTGATGCCATCCGAGGAGGCCCGCAACAGTTTGATGGGGCTTCCTTTGGAGACGTTCGAGGGCCACGAGGGCCCCTTTCTCACCGTGGTGGCCAGCGACGGGCGGCACACCGTGGCCGAGCTTTTGCGGCCTTATCGCGACCGCTTCGAGAAGGAGACCCCGGAAGAGACCGAGGCGCTCCTCGCGCAGGTGCGCGACTTGCTGCCGGCGTTCAAGGCTCGCTTTCTGCGCCGGGGATTAATGGAACCGATGACCTTCCTGGTCCGCGCCCCGTTTGAGACGCACCCCGACGGCGACGCAGTCCAGGAAGATCTCTGGATCGAAGTGCTGTCGTGGGAGAACGACACCCTGGTCGGCAAGCTCGTCGACGGCGGCTCGCACACCACCGAGTGGCGCAAGGGCGCGCAAGTGGAGTTCGAAGAGGATCAGATCAACGCGATTGCGCTCGGTCACGAAGGCCGCACTCTGGAAGACGACGAGATGCAGCAGCTGCTCTTGGCCGAGCGGCCGATGTAGCGGCGCCGAGGGTGACGTGAAATGTAAAATCCTATTACACTGGCCCGCGGCATGGGCGCTCTGGTTTTTCTGTCCGGTCCGGCGGCCGGACTTCGCTATGAAATTACCGGGCAGCTGACCATCGGCCGTTCTCGGGCGTGCGAGATTGCGCTCGAGGACGACAAGGTCTCAAGGCAGCACGCTCGGATCGAGCTGGAGCACGGCGAACCGACGATCCGCGATCTCGGATCGCGGAACGGAACCCGAGTCAATGGCCAGCGCATCAGCTCCGAGGTCGCGCTGCTTGACGGAGACCGAATCCAGCTGGGCGACAGCACCGCCAAGCTCGAGCTGGAGCCGAACGTCTCTGCTGACCCGCAACTCCACGAGCTCCATCGAAGGGCGGTTGCCTCTCTTCTCGCCGAACCGGGAACCGAGGGCGACGTTCATCTGGCGTACTTGGACTTGCTTGAGGCATCCAGCGAAGCAGTGATCCTAAGGCGCGCGACGGCGAGGCTGGCAAAGAAGCTCGCTGCGCCCCGAGCATCCGCTGTTCTGGTGCACAGCGGGCTTTCACTCACCAAGGTGGTCCCGGGCCCGATCGACGCACCTCGCACCCTGATTCGGGAAGCGCTCGCTCGCGACGAGGTCGTCAGCACCGGGCGCCTGCTCTGCGTCCCGGTCACCAGCCATCGCGGAGAGCGGTTCGGTGCCATTTGCACCGAACGCGACGCCGCGCCGAGCATGCCCGAGCTGAAGGCGGCGGCGCTTCTGGGCCGCCTGACCGGAGAGGCGCTCGCGGCCGCTCGCGGCCGTGCACTGCGCGACCCACCGGTCCTGATCGGTGCGTCGCCCGCTTTCCGAAGGCTGGTCGAGAAGGCGGAACGGGTCGCCGGCGGCGACCAGTCGCTCAGCCTCTTCGGGGAAGCGGGGTCGGGAAGGAGCCTGATCGCCCAATACATCCATTCTCAGTCCGCCCGTTCGTGCGGTGCCCTCGTCGTCGTCAACTGCGCCGAGGAACGCCTCGGGGAGGAGCTGTTCGGTGCGACCAATCCAGACGCCGAATCCGCCCTCGCGCGCGCCGAGGGTGGAACCTTGGTGCTCAGAAACGTGGAGTTGCTTAGCCGTCCGCTGGCGCAGCGGCTCGCGCGTTCTCTCCTCACCCGACCGAGTGCGGCGCGCGGGGAGGGGCGATTCGACGTGAGGACGATCGCCATCGGCCGCGATTCGCTGGAGGTCTTGGGGGCCCAGCGAAGAATTCCGCGTGAGCTGGCGAGCGCGCTATCCGGCGCGAACCTCCAAGTCCCCCCGCTGCGCGAGAGAAACGCGGACGTCCCGGCGCTGTTCAGGTTCTTCGCGCAGGAGCGGTGCCGCGTCACTGGGCGCGAGCCTCCGCGCCCGTCGCCCGAGGCAAGGCGGGCGCTGCTCGCGTACACTTGGCCGGGGAACGTCAGCGAGGTCCGCCTCGTCGCCGAGCGGCTAGCGCTCTTGTACTCAGGCCTCGAGGTGCCGGCGATTCGATTGCCCGCCGAAATGCTTGCGCCAAGCCTTGGGGAAAGGCCTTCGTCGCTCCATCACCGCGTGCGCGCGACAGAGCGCGCCGCGATTGCCGAGGCACTCAGCGCGGCCGGTGGCAAGAAGATTCGCGCCGCTGAAATCCTCGGCATCAGCCGACCGACCCTGGACAAGAAGCTGCGCGAGCTGGATTTGCTCTCGGTCGCCGCCATGGAGCGCCAGCGCTGATGAGGTTTTCGCCCGACGTGGAAGAAGCGTTGTCGCAAGGTCGGCCGGTAGTGGCGCTGGAGACCTCCGTGATCGCCCAGGGCCTGCCCTCTCCCGCCAACCTCGAGGCAGCGTCGGCGTGCGATCGGTCGGTCCGCGAGGGAGGAGCGGTTCCAGCGGCAATTGGTCTGATCGACGGAGAAATCTGGGTCGGCTTGAGCTTCTCCCAGGTCCGGTACCTCGCTGAGCACCCGCGTCGAACAAAGGTGGGATCCCGCGATCTGGCACCCGTCTCGGCGAAGCGCGGCACGGGAGGAACCACGGTGAGCGCCACCTGTGAGGTGGCCGCGTCGGCGGGGATCCGCGTCTTCGCCACCGGGGGAATTGGAGGCGTTCACCGCGCATCTGCAGAGCACTGGGACGTCTCTCAAGATCTCTGGACCATCTCCAGGTGTCCGGTGGCCGTCGTCTGCGCCGGGGCGAAATCAATCCTTGACCTCCCCAAGACGCTGGAGGCGCTGGAGGCGCTGGGCGTTCCGGTGATTGGCGTTGGCACGGATGAGTTTCCGTCTTTTTACAGCCGAGACTCTGACTTGCGCCTAGAGCATCGGGTCGACGACGCCGAGCTGGCGGCCAAAGTGATGCGCGCGCGCCTCGAAGATGGGCGCCAAGGCGGCATCCTGTTTGCGCTGCCTTTGCCGGAATCGGCGGCCCTCCCGCGCGCTGAAATCGAGGCGCACGTTGAGGCCGCTGTATTGCTCGCTGCCCGCAATGGAATCCGGGGCAAGGAGCTGACCCCTTTCCTGCTGGGCGAGATTGCTCGTCGAACCGATGGAAGGAGCCTGTCGGCGAACCTGGCGCTGTTGGCCCAAAATGCGCGATTTGCCGCTGAGCTCGCAAGCGCAGACGCACGGCTGCGCTCGCTCAAAAGTTAACCCCGGCCTTCGCTTCGGTGGGCAGCGCGAGGTCGACATCGGGATTGCTGACGGGGTTGCCAGGGAGGGTCTCGTACAGCTGGCGGTAGGTGAAATAGTCGGCCACCACCTGCTTCACATAGGCGCGCGTTTCCTTGTACGGGATTCTCTCCACGAAAAGGTCCAGCGGCAGGTCACCTCGCTCCGACAGCCATCGGTTCACCGGGCCTGGTCCGGCGTTGTACGCCGCGGCGCAAAGGGCGGGGTGACCGAAGCGCGCCTTGAGCTGCGCTAAGTACCAGGCGGCAAAGCGGACGTTCACCTCCGCGGAAAACAGCTCCTCCGGATCCGGAGCATCCACCGCGAGGCGCTTGGAGATCTCCACCGCTGTCGGCGGAAAAACCTGCATCAGGCCTCGGGCATTCGCCGAGCTGGTGACCTCGGCGCGAAAGCTGCTCTCGCGCCGCATGATCGCCCAGATGAAGTACGGGTCGACGCTCTGCTCTTTGGCGAGCTGCTCGACGAGGTGCGGGTAGGCGCGCGGGTAGAGCAGCGCGAGAGATTCCCCGTCCTTGCTGCCGTAGGCGTTTCCCCAGAGCATTCGCGCCGCGAGGCCGTACGCTCGACCGTATTCACCCATTCGCTGTAGCGCGTGGCCGATGCGGACCGCTTCGCTCTGGTTGCGAGCGCTCTCCACGCGATGCGCTGCTTCGACCGCTGCGTCGCGGGCCAGCCCGGCGTCGGAGAGCGCCAGTGCAAGCGCGAAGTCGGACGGTGCCGGCCCGCCCGGCGCCTTGGGTGATTCGGGAAAGGCGATCGGCCGCTCTCTTCCCAGCTCGCGCAGCCGGGATCCCGCCAGCAGCGAGTAGAAGCTTCCCGGAAATAGCCGGACGATCTGCTGGTACTCGTCAGCCAGTTGATCGACATCGCCGCTCGACAACTGAAGACTTCGCGCGCTCCAGTATCGGGCTTGAGGCACGAGCGGCGAGCTCGCGAACTGGTGAACCAGCCTGCGAAGCGTTTGCCGCGAATCCTCGTACTTGCGCTGCAGAATCAGCGCCAAAGACTCGAACCAGATCGCGTCGTCTCGCCGCCGCGAGTGTGGGTGCCGCCGTTCGAAAGCGATGAACGATTTGACGGCCGCCGGCCACCGACCGGCCTGCAGGTCGATCCAACCCAGGAAGAACCCGGCTTCGTCTGCGCTGGGCTCCTTTGGGTAGCGGCGCTCGATCTCCGCCATATACCGGCGCGCCTGCTCGTTTTGATTCGACCTTAGAGCGCGGCGGGCCCGAAAAAGGATTCCTTCAGACGCGACGCCGCTCTGGCCGCGCGCGGTCAGCTTGAGCTGCGCTTCGGCCTCGGCGTCGCGTCCGAGCGAAAACAGTGCTGTCGCCTTGAGCAGCGGAATGCGCCCTCGGTCGGGATGCGGCTCCGCAGACCTGTGTCGCTCTGCAGCCGCCATCTCCTCGAGCGCCAGCCTCGGCTGGCCTGCCTCGATGAACGCCCGCGACCTCGAGATGTGCTCATCGAACGCCAAGTCAATCGCGAGCTCTGGGACCCTCGAGGTCTCGCTTAGAGCCAAAGCGGCGCACGGGTGGACGGGAAATCGCACCGCGAGCGTTTTGAAGTCGGCCCTCGCGCCATCGAAATTGCCCACTCGCGCCCGCGCGGTAGCTCGCTGGTAGAGCAGCTCCGGATTGTCCGCTTCCGCTGCGGCGACCTCCAGCAGCTCGAGAGCCTCCCGGATGGCTCCGGCAGCAAGAAGCGCTTCGCCCTGGCGCGCCTTGGCACGAATTTGAAGCCAGCCCTCGGAGTGCTCCGCGGCGCGCGCGAATTCCGTTGCCGCCGCGCGTTTTTCGTGGGCATAAAAGTACGCCTGGCCAAGGTAGTAGGCGTGGAATGCCTCGAGCGAACGCGGCGCCGGGATCGAGGAAAGCTGTTGTACTGCCTCGGCCGCGTGTCCACCAGCTAACAGAAGATAGCCAGTCAGCAGCGAAAGCTCGGAAAGCCGAGCGCAGGCAGGTAACCAGCAGTTGGCCAGCTCAGACTGGGCCAGCCTGAGCGCGTCCGAGCGGTGGAGGCGAACGGCGTCCAGCGTCGCAGAAGACTGCGCTGCCGCGCCGAGGGAGAAAGCCGCGACCGCCAGGATGAGAAGCCGGAGGAGGGTAAGGTAGGGAACGGTTTGACATTGTCTCCGTCGCGTCCTAAACCCCCGTGACCTCGAACGGATTGCGGCCGACCAAAGCCGAAGCAGGCGCGCACGCAATTGAAGCACACGCGTGGAAGAAGCGAAGTGGAGAAGGAGAGCGCGGGGGAGAAGGAATAACTGGAGGGCTCTGCCACAATGAAGCCGTGTCCCACCCATCTGCCGCAAACAATCAATCCGGAAGCCGGTCCGAAGCGGGCCGGAGTCGAAACGCACCGAAACCTCAACTGTCACTACTACGACAACTGCCTGGATGAAGCGGTCAAGCGTGGATGGCAGAGCTTCACCTGTCTGAAGTGTCCACTGTACCAGATCGCGATGGCCCCTCAGATGGGCATCGAGGCCTACGCGACC
The DNA here is from genome assembly GCA_035262305.1 of Myxococcaceae bacterium. Taxonomy (GTDB): domain Bacteria; phylum Myxococcota; class Myxococcia; order Myxococcales; family Myxococcaceae; genus DATFTC01. Next base: position 27,200 of record DATFTC010000315.1, read on the forward strand.
CAGCGCCGAGTGTTCTGAGGCCCGCGGGTTCGATTTCTTGGAATGCGTCGCCTACCTCGGTGCGGCGTAGATAACGACTACCCAATATTTGTTCTTCCCGTAGGTCGCGGAGTCGCCCTTCACGGCGCCGATGCCGACGCGGTCGTTTCGACGATCGCCGAGATTCTTGGAGTCGGTGATGAGCTGCGGCGATTCGGAGATGAAAAAGTCCACCGAAGTGGTGCGGATGTCCTTGAGAGCCGCGAACACCCGATCCTGAAGCGGCGTCCCAGGAAGCTGCGTGTCGGGTCGGTCCAGCTCGAGAGCGCGCCTCGCATGTTCGGCGGCGATCTGCTCCAGTACCTCGCTTCGGCGCAACGCCGGCAGCTTGAGGTTGGCCCTTTTCTCTTGCACCGAGCGGTACGCGTCCCGAATCGGATCGGCGGAAGCCGGGGTCGGCTCGGTCAGGATCTCCGTCACGATCGCCTGGGGGCGCCCCTCCATCTTCTGATAGGCGATGCCGACCCCCACCCGCTTGTATCGGCCGTCAATCAGGTTGCGCAGGTGCCCGGGGCTTTGCTCGATGCAGAACTGCGCGGCGAGCGGGCCCGCGGCTTGGCCGAGATTCTCTCCAGCGACGCGGTAGCTGTAGCCGGCCCTTTGCAAGCGCTTGCGAAGATCGCTGCCGTCGGGCGCGACGTGGGCAAAGAAATTCTGGGCCGCCATCAGCTCGCTGTAGCCCTGAGCGACGGAGTTGAGTTTCTCATCGAGCTCGACGAGCTCGAGATTGTGGACCTTCCGCAGCGCATTGATACGGGCGAGGATCGCGGATCGCGCTTCGGCAAGAGACGTTGGCTCAAGCAGACGGGAATGGCCTGCTTTCTGGGCCGCGGAGCCGGCATCCGCGAAGAACAATGCGGCCACTTCGGGGCCTTGGGCACCATGCCCGACGACTTCGATGGAGTAGTGGCCGGCTGATGGGAAGACGACTTTGGCGCAGAAACGGGAGTCCTCGCCCAAACGGAGCGGAATCTTGTCGACCTCTCCGTTGGGCCGAGTCACGAAGACGTCCGCCGCATGCAGCGACGCAGTCAGCTGGCCACACAATTGGGGCGAGCTGTTCGGTTTGGGGAAACGTGGAAATGGTTTTAGCGAGACCTTGCGCATCGCCAGCAGGGCCACCAGCGCGGCGCTGTCGCCCCGAATCCACGCCCCCACCCCCATGCTCGAGGCTGGCTCCTGATTGGCGTCGGTGCGCGACAGAAACGAAGCCAGCGCTTGCTCAGGAGGGGAGCCACGGATTACGAGCGCTCGCGGGCTTGGATCATAGCCCTCTGCATCCGAAACCGCCTGGCTGACGGACAAGACGTTCGCTGCTTCCGTCGCGCCGCTTTCGAGAGCCTCTCGGGCGAGAGCGCGCGCTGCGCGGGTCAAGGATTGATCGATGGCCGGCGTGGATCGGCCGACCCGCTCGAACTCCTGGCCCAGGTGGCGTGCTGCCCTTTGCTCCAGATCTGCAGAGCTCAGCGACAGTACGGTGGAGAAGGTGATCTGGATGGCAAACTGGCTCGTCATTCCCTCGTCCTGAAAACGAGCCTCGCGATCGCTGGCTTGCCCAGAGCGGCAGCCAGGCGCGTGCGGATCTCCGGCTCTCGGTCGCAAAGCTCCCGAGCCCAGCTTGGATTGAGCACCTCGACGACGAGCACGTCGCCGGTGAGTCGCAAAGGCGAGGCATGCCGCGCAATGATCGGACCGACAATCCGATCCCAGGCCGGCTTTAGGTGCTGCGCATTCCCGCTCGAGCGAGCGAGCGCGGCCAGGACGGACGGCAACAACTCCTGAATGGGCGTCAGCTCTTTCCCGGCCATAATCCAATGACGCCACAGATTTTCGCCTGAGCCAAGGTGCCTGGGAGCGAAATGCGAGATCCATTGAATGTGGGTAGATACGAACCCGCCCAGCGGAGCGACTGGCAGTTGATTCTCACGCCGACGAGCGAAGCGTCAGCCGGCGAAGATCGATCGGCGGCTGCTTAGCATCTGCCGTATCATCTCCTGAACTGCAGCCCGCACTCGCTCCGCAAAGGCGGCAACTTGAGAGCGGTCGTCCTGGTCGACCTCGACTTCAAGCGGTTCGCCAAAGCGGATCCACCACTTGGTTGGCAGCGGCGGCACGGTGAGCGGTAGGTAAGGAAGGCCGAAGGATTCGATGGGTAGCTTCGCCAGAACCGGCATAGCTTCCTGGGGTCCGACCATCGCGACGGGGACAATGGGCGCCTTGGCGCGAGCGGCGATCCTTACAAATCCACCTCGGCCAAAGGGCTTCAGCTCGTAACGGCGCTTAAGCGATTTGCTGGCCCCTTGCGTGCCTTCGGGGAAGACGATCAAGGGCTTAGGTGCCGACAACAGCTGAAGAGCGTTTTCGGGCGTCGCGCGAACCGCGCCCATTCCCCTCAACAGCGGTCCGAGGATTGGAATCTTGAGGATGCTTTCATCCGCCAACCATCGAGCCTCCGGCAGATCGGCGCGCTGCCGCGCGACTGCAAGCCTGAGCATGGGACCGTCAAACGGAAGCGCACTGGCGTGATTGGCAACCAGCATTGGATTGCTTCGAGGAACCTGGGACGCGCCTTCGACCGAGACGCGCCAGTAGCGGTCGTAAAGGAAATCGGCAAAAGGAGAAAGGTCCCGGACGAGCTGTGGATCAGCGCCGAATTCATCGACCGGAGCGCCTGGCAAACCTACCGTTGCTCGGAGCACGCGATACGCGTGCTGGAATAATTGCCCGCGATTCTTGCGAAGGTCGACCGCAGGGCTGACCGGAGGCTCGCGGAGGCGTTGGTTGCTGTCGGGCGAGAGATTTGCGGCCGTTTGCTCCTCTGCCGGGCTTGAGGTGTGGGCTGGAGCTGCGTCGACCCTGTTTCGGGCCTTCCAGCCTTTGCTTCGACTCTCGGCTCGCGGCTTGCTCGGCTTGGGCTCGGCAGGAACTGGCAGGGGGCGTCTCGAAGCGGCACCGCGTTGAAAAGGATCATTTCCAAGGACGCCCTTGGCCATCGCGACCTCCGCCGTTCGAACTGCCTTCTGCAAATAGCGCAAAGTCGATCGCTTGTCAGCCCGTGCACCTACCTCGTAGATTGCGCTGCGCAGATGGGTCGAATTGCGATCCTCAGCGAAGAGCTCATCAACAAAATCGCTGCCGGCGAAGTGGTCGAGCGGCCCGCGTCGATCGTCAAGGAGCTGATCGAAAACTCGTTGGACGGTCAGGCGCGCCATGTCCGGATAGCCCTTGCCGCGGGCGGCTGCGGCCGAATTTCCATCGCGGACGACGGCGTTGGCATGTCCCCAACGGACGCCGAGCTCGCGCTGATGCGGCATGCCACGAGCAAGCTGCGGGACCTGGAGGACCTGTTCCGGATCACCACGCTCGGTTTTCGCGGCGAAGCGCTCCCTGCGATAGCTTCCGTCTCCCGCTTCAGCTTGAGTACTTCCGAACCCGGCGCGGCGGCGGGGTTTCGACTGCGCGTCGAAGGCGGAAAAATCGTGGAGTGCGCGGACGCCGCGCCGATCGGCGGAACGGCCATCGACGTGGAGGACTTGTTCTACAACGTGCCTGCGCGACGCAAATTCATGCGCCGGCAACAGACCGAGCTCTGGCAAGCCCAGGAAGCTGTCGTTCGGCTCGCGCTCGCCCATCCGGAAGTCGGCTTCGCACTCGAGCACGAGGGCAGGGCGCTCCTGTCGTGCCCGCCAAATCCAACGGATCAGCGCGAGCGGTTGGCCCTTGCCATGGGTGCCGAGCTGTACCCTCACCTCGTCGAGGTAGAAGAGCGGCGGCTCGGTATCTCCGTCACCGGGTACATCGCGTCGCCCGATTTCACGCTGCCGAGCGCTCGCGGGATCTACACGTTCGTCAATCGGCGCTACGTGCGCGACCGCGGGCTCAATCACTCGATCCAGCGAGCGTTCCGAGACATCCTCCCCCAGGGGCGGCAACCGGTTGCCGCGCTGATGATCGAGATGGAACCGAGCGCGGTTGACGTGAACGTTCATCCCCAGAAGCTCGAAGTGCGATTCGCTGACGCCGCTTCGGTCTACGATGCGGTCTTCTCCGCCTTGTACCGAGCGCTTCGGCGAGACGCACTGGCAGATCTTCATTCCGGATCTGCCGCCGCGCCTACCGTGAGTCCCAGCTATGCGCGGGCAGTTCAGCAGTTTCTCGAACGCGCGCACGCAGCACCTGGCGGGGCCTGGCCGCTTTGGACGATCGAGCCGACCGCATCCTATGGCGGGCTGTCGCCAAAGAAGCACGCCGATCGCCCCGTCGGTTATTTTTCGTCGCTTCGCTACGTGGGAACCGTGCGAGGCCGCTACTGGGTTTGCGAGGGCGCGGACGGTTTTCTTGTTGCGCTGGATTCTCACGCTGCCCTGGAACGAGTCCGCCGCGACGTTTTTGAACGCGCTTGGTCGCAGCGCGGCGCGGCTTTACAGCGGTCCTTGTTCTCGGCCGCGGTGACGGTGACTCATGAGCAAATGGGGCACCTGGAAGCCCACGCCAACCTTTTGCAAGAGGTTGGAATCGAAGTCGAACGGTTCGGCCGCGACAGCTTGGCGCTCAAGTCGTTGCCATCGGATCTCTTGGGCGCCGACCACAGCCGGCTTCTGGGAGACCTCGCGGCGAAGGTGTCCAGAAATGGAGAGCTTGCCGCGCGCGATTTGCTTCCAATCCTCGCCTGCCATGCGGCAGCTCGTGCGGCATCCCTGTCCGCGGATCAGGTCCGAGCACTGATCCAAGACTTGGATCGGTTGGACTTCAGGCTGAAAGTTATTCACGCCTCCATCGTGGCCTTAGAGGTGCCGCTGCCAGAGGGCTCCACCGGCTAAAGGCTCGTTCCGTCGCAGCTTCCACGGATACACTCACCGGCCAGGCGTGACTGCCATGGCAATGAAACGTTTACCATCCGCCAGCCACTCCATAGTGGAGGCGTTGGCCCAGCAATTGCTAGGCCCTTCGTTCGTCATTAGTGAAAACGAGGCCGGAGTCGAATCGGCGGATGAGGAAAATGCAGGGCACAATCACAGGGCGGGAGGTATTCAAGAATTTGCCGCTGATCTGGCGAGAGTTCGGCGCTGGGTGTTTTTTCCGCTGCGTTCGCGCGCTGCTAAGCTCGCGGCCGACAACGTTTCTCGAGGTGGCTGTCAAGCCGCAGCGACGATCCAACTGAAAAATTGACCGCCTGCCTCGCACTGTTACTTTTTTTTCATGCGCGAGCCCAGCCAGCGGGCGTCCGAGCTTGCGAGTTACGAAGCGCCGGCGATGGTACCCATCGGTTATGCCGAAAAGAGCATGGCCTCTCTGATGCAGCTCCACACGGAGTTGATGGACGAGAAGGAGCGCCGAGTGGATCTCTACCGGCGCTTGATGGACAAGGAGCAGGCCCTGGCCGAGCTGAAGATGTATGTCCGGCTGCTCGAGGAAAAGCTTGCGCGGCAAGGCGGCGACGGATGCAACGCCAACAGTGACGCCGTTCGCGCCGAACCTTTCAACTCCTCGAGCATCAGGAGCCCGGGAGCCTACGCAAAGCCGCCTCAACCCCCTGGCCCGGCGCGTGAGCGCGTTCGCTTCGTGGTGAAGCCGCGCGCGGCGAATGGGCGCTCGGAGCCGCAGTCAACCGGCGGCGCACCTTTTGGCGCAACGCACGCATCATCGGATGGGCCTTCCGAAGCCTCCGAGCCGAGGACAGAGCGCCGCGCCGTCGATGGCTGGAGGGCGTGGTAGTCGTCGGTCGCTTCCGCCGCTCGTCCGCCGATGTTCTCCCACCTTTTGAAGGTGGTACGCTCGGGCCGCATTCATGGACGAGCTTCGAGTGCCCAAGCGGCGCACGCCTGTGGAAATCCAGCTCCACGGCGGCGCCGTTCATCGGGTTGCCGTGTTCCTTGGAGATTTTGCGCATGACCACGCGGGGCCGGAACGCCTCTCGGATCTGCTCAACGGTCTGGGCGATTTCGTCCCCGCCTACGATCTCGACTCGGACTCGATGACCTTCTTGAACCGCGGCGGTGTCGCGGTGGTGCGGCTGTCTGGCTACATCGAGCCGGATGCCGCCGAGCAGCACACCCTTCCCACCGAGCACGACGTGGAAATCGTCCTCAACGATGGTGCCACACTGCGCGGTTTGGTCGGCTACATCCTTCCGCCGGAAAAGTCGCGCCTGATCGACTTTCTCAATGACGCGCCGCTGTTCTTCAGGCTTTTGGAGCAGAACGCCGTGGCGCTGATCAACAAGCGACACGTCGCGCGCGTTGCCCTCGTCGAGCAGTAGGCTGGCCATGGCACGAATCGATAACGCGATCGATAGGCTTTTTCGGGAATCTGGCGCCGAAATGCTCTTCGAGAGCGGCGCCGGCATCCGACTGCGCACAGCGCAGGGATTCACGCCCGTGGTCAAACAGCCTCTCACCACCCAGCAGATCATCGGGGCTTTCGCAGAGATTGTCCCCGCCGAACTGAAAGCCGACTTTCCAACGGAAGGCCAGACGGAATTCACCTACGTCGCTCCTGCTGGAGCGGTCAACATCCGCTTCGAGAAGATGAACGGCGTTGTTCGGGCGGTGGTGACCCGAGAGGGACCGAGCTCGCCGGAAGAGAAGCCGACGCGAAGTTTCCTGCCCCCTCCGCCTCCACTGCGCCCACCGCCCCCGAGCTCAGTCCCCTCGGGCGCTGGGCCGACATGGGCGAGCTCACCGTCTCCAGCGACGGCTTTGGGTCCGGCCAGCTTGGGTTTGCCGCCGATCGGAAACGCCTCGCCCAGCGCAGCCCCGAAGGGACGCTCCGCTCCGGCCAGCGAGGCCGGTTCAGTCATGAAGCAGCTTCTGGAGATCATGTTGGAGCGAGGCGCGTCCGATCTGCACCTTTCCAGCGAACATCCGCCGATGATGCGGCTCGACGGCGACATCGTAGGAATCGAAGGGTTCGCCAAGCTGGACCCAGATCATCTCAAGGAGATGATCTGGACGATCTCCCCCCAGAGGAACCGCGACCAGTGGCACCAGACGAAAGATACCGACTTCGCCCACGAAACTGCCGCCGCCCGGTTCCGGATCAACGTCTTCGAGGATCGCTTCGGAATCGGCGCCGTCCTGCGGCAGATCCCGAACAAGATTCGTACCGCCGAAGAGCTGGGGCTGTCCCAACCCATTCTGGATCTGGCATTCCTGAGAAAGGGGCTGGTCCTTGTCACCGGTCCCACCGGCTCAGGCAAATCGACCACGCTTGCTGCGCTGATCGATTACGTGAACCGCCATCGCGAAGATCACATCATCACCATTGAGGACCCGATCGAGTTTGTACACCCGAAGAAGAAATGCCTGGTCAACCAACGAGAGGTGGGAGTCAACACCAAGTCGTTCAAGCAAGCGCTGCGCGCCGCATTGCGTGAAGATCCGGACATCGTCCTCGTCGGCGAGATGAGGGATCTGGAGACGATAGCAATCGCGATCGAGACCGCCGAGACCGGGCACCTGGTTTTCGGGACGGTGCACACCAACACCGCCCCTTCGACGGTGGATCGGATCATCGACCAATTTCCCAACGATCAGCAGGAGCAGATCCGGATGATGCTTTCCGAGTCCCTCAAGGCCGTGATCTCCCAGACCCTTTGCAAGAGAATCGGCGGCGGGCGAGTTGCCGCTCAAGAGGTTCTCCTCTGCACGAGCAGCGTCGCCAACTTGATCCGCGAGGGCAAGACGTTTCAGATTCCCTCGATCATGCAGACCGGCCGCGGTCAGGGCATGGTGACCTTGAACGACGCCCTTTTCGACCTGGTGAAGAAGCAGGTGGTGGAGCCCCAAGAGGCTTATTCGAAGTCGGCGGCCAAGGCGGAGTTCAAGACGATGCTCGATCGAGCGGGATTTAGGATCGGCGACCCGGCGGCCGCGGCGGGGTAGAATAAGCGTTCAAAGTCGAGTGCTCCTAGGGCAACCGGCATGCGCTCATCGTGGCGATCCGAGCCCGGGATGATGCAACGCCGCATACGTGGTAAGGAAGCCGCCAAGCGACCGCGGCAGGCGTCGCGGCCTCCGACGAGGAGCCGATGCGCGAACCGGTGGAGATAGGCTCAGGGTTGAATCGAAAAATGGCGAACCCGACGGAACAGAGGCTGGATGTCGACAAGGAGCTGTCGGACATCCGGCGCGAGGTAATCGAGTCCAGGAACCTGGTGATCAAAACCGACAACCTCTTGAAGAACCTTCATGCGGAGGTCAAGTTGGTCGGCAGGCGCCAGGAGGACTTCCAGAAGCGTCAGTGGGTATCTTCGGCGGCCGCCTACCTGGCCTTCGCCGTGATCGCGTTCACCGCTTCCCTGCTTCTCTCTTCGGCGCGGACCTCGAGCGCGGGACATGAGAAGGAGCGGCTCGAGAAGACGATCGCGGACCTGACCGCGCAGCTCGAAAAAGACCGAGCCGAGACACAGGCATCCCAGGTCGCCAGCCGCCGGGCCGCCGATGCCTACCGCCAGCTGACCACGCTTACCGGCGACGATCGGCTCCGCGCAGTCGAAGCAGTTGCGAAGTTGGACACCTCGCGCATTTCGCCCCTGGAAAAGCAGGCGCTCACCGATCGAGCCGAGGCGCTGCGCAAAGAGATCGGCCAAACGGCCCTGGAGCGCGGCAAGGCGGCCTTCCGCAAGAACGACATGAGGGCCGCGATCGCGGAGCTCACTCGGTTCATGGCCATGAATCCTCCGGAGCAGGAAGCGCTCGACGCGAGCTACTACCTAGGCGTCGCCTACAACCTTTCGAAGCGATACGAGGAGTCGGTCCCGCCGCTCGCCCGGTTCGTCGTCGAGGACAAGAAGGCCAAGAGCCGGGATTACGCGATGCTTCTTTTGGCGCACTCCTATGAGCAAACCGGGCGCCTGGACAAGGCTGCAGAGACTGCCCGCGAAGCCCTGGCAACCTATCCCAACAGCGATTTTGCGAATCAACTGCGCACGCGCCTGGGGGTCGTCCAGAAGATGATGGGAAGCGGATCCGACTCGGCTCAGCCCGCCAAGCCGCCCGGCGGTCGCGGCGCGGGGGAAGAAGCGCGAGGGCCTGTCACCGGCCGCTGAATTCGCACCCGTGGCGATCCGACCAAGTCCGAAGAATCCCAAGTACCGCCCCTATCGGATCTTGGCCTACGCGGTGTACATCGTCGTAGTTACCCTTTTTTCGGTGAACGTCATCGTCAACGTCGTCCGGTCGGTGATGGTGATGAATCCAGGTAAGCGGCCGGCATCGGAGGTGACGCTCACGGTGCGAGAGTGCCTCGACGGGGCGGAGAAGCTGTGGCGTGAGCTGGATGGGCAACGGCAAGGGCTGGCTTCTCATGTCCCCGCGCGAAACGTTGACCAGGACTGGTCGCAATTTCGAGCGTCGTGGATGAATGAGTTTCGGGACATCGAATCGCGTTGCGCCCTGAATTCCCGCGACCGCGAAGCGCTGAAGCGAGTCTATGAAAGGCTCGATCACATCCAGGATTTGTACACCACGCATGCGGTCCAGTTCGCAGGCGAAATCGGCGGTGCGATCGACCGATATCGCGCAGCGGTTCAGGCGGTGAAAGGGGAATTAGGCGAGGGTCGCTCGATGTGACGGCGATCCGCTCAGCGGCTGGGCAGGCTCACCGAGTACGTCCCCCTGGCGTCCGATACTGTCTCGGCAAGCAACACCGAGGAGGGCTTGTTGTCCAAATCGGTGATCAGGCGGAAGAAACGGAGTGAGGTCGAGGGAGCGATTTGAGTGTGGTCATCGCCCTGATTCATCACCGCGAACACGTTTCCCGTGATCCGGCGGCCCTTGGACAGCGCTACGTCGTCAAGCTGTACCGACCTGAACCCTCCGGAAGGATCGGGATCGGCGATGACCGCCGCGAATCGGCTGGCGCGCGGGAGTTGATCCCCTGGAATGAAGTCCAGACGGTACACGGCTGGATCGAGCTTGAGCGAATAGGATGAGGCTGCGTCAGTGACGTCTTGCCCGCCGTTCGCGGGCAGAGGCAATCCGCTGAGCGCTTGAACTGGAACCGCGACCACCCGGACCCCGGGCGCGATCGAATCATCGCTGTTGTAGATTCTCCCTTGCACCAGGACCTTGTCGGGGCAAGTAATCGCGCCCAGCGGCATCGGAGCTGCGCTGCGGATTGCCAGCAGCAAGCGCAGGATGCCGGAGCTGCTCTGTGCAGGTGGAAGGGCCCAGAACGTCGAGCTTGCGTCGGGAGCGCTGCGCAGTGTGCTCAGCGAGAAGTTTCCCGAGTTATCCGTCAGCACGGCCTGGCTCCTGAACGTTCCGCCCCCACCCACTCGCCCATCAACGTAGACCGTGGCGTTGGCGATTCCGGACTGCCTGGAATCGATGATCTTGCCACTGACAATAACCGGGTCGCCGTAGTTGCCCATGTCGAGATTCAAACCGGGTGGATTCGGAATCGCCGAGTAGGGACCGAAGATCTTCTGAGGCACCGGTGCAGTCGCATCGTGAGGTGACACCTGCACGACGAAGCTGCGATACAGCAACGTCGAAGGGGAAAGCTGCAGCGTGAACTCGCCGTTTGGCCCAGGTCGCACGCGTTGGGAAAGCGGGCGCAGGTTGATGGGATCGGTGAAGGCCTGCAAGTCCAGGTTCGGGGGATCGATCCGTGCGGTGATATGGCCAGAGACGGGGTAGGGCGGAGTCAATGCTCCGAGCAGCAAGTCGATATTTGAGATGTATCCAGGTCGAATGGTGGTTCGCGTTTGCGTTGTAGCTGGGGGCCTGTCCACGTCAAGAGTGTTGACGGTGATGGAATAGACGCCCGCGTTCACCGGAAGGCACCAAGGCGTCGGCGTTCCGGTCGCGGGCGAGCAGGAAAACGGAGGATCGGCACTACCGTCTTGGGAAAGAGCCAACGCGACATCGAAGGTCCTAGCCACACCGGGGATGATCTCGCTCTCCCCTTGGCCCCGAACCGAGATGCGACCAGTGTAAGGGAGCACTTGAGGTGGCTGGACCTCCTGGAACCTAACCGAACCTTGGAGCACTGCCGGGAAACTCAACTGCAGATCCAGCCGGGCGTGGATATCGTCCAGCGCGAGATCCTGCGCGAAGCGGCCGGCGCTGCTCTGCGGACTGACCTCGACGCGGATGCCCTGTCCAGGATCTCCGCATCCGTCCGCGAAGCAGACTTCATTGTCGGAGCAATCCGAGTCGCGGAAACAGCTGTGACTCTTGTGGCACGCGGCGATAGTCACCGCGCCACACGCAAGCAGCGCAATCCAAATCGCGCGTCGCGCTCTTAAGGGGGGGGAAGGGGGCAAGCGTGCGTGACCTCCACAACCCAGGCGTAACTGACCACATAGGATGGATTTGGTATTCCCCCGTCCAGAGCCGGATCGATGGGTATCGGCTGGCGACGTGCGTCGAGGAACCAATCGTACAACAATGCCTCAACAACATGCGTACCGGGTTGCTGAAGAAAGCTAGCGGGCAGTTGTAAGGCACTAGTGAGGTCGACGGAGAACGCAGTTCGCTCGCGGATCGTCTGGCCCGTTGGCGTGAGCCCTTGCTCCAGAGCAGGAAAAGTAGAAAGAGGGTAGTCGACGTACCAAGCAACCTTAAGGGTGTCGGCAATGTCGGGATCCTCGGGTTGGAAATCGAACTGCAGGATTTCGCAGTCGCTCTGAGACGTCACCTTCCTACGGTTGCCGGTAAGGCCGTTCGGCTGCACGCCGAGCTCCTCCATGATTCTCGGCGGCCGGTTGCGCTGCGGCGGAATGTTCAAAATCTGATCCTCCTGAGACAGGAAGCAGGCACTCAGCGCGCACGGCCCCAGGGACAGCAGGAGCAACGAGCTTGCCAACCAAGATCGGGGGTGGAACATAGTGTCTCCAGGTGGTTACCGATGCCTTCGGCAACCCCCCCTCTCATTCTCGATGAGGGACCGCGACACCCACGTCACGTGTAGGGACTCCTCGGTCACGCGGTGTCCTCGGCGTCCTCGGGATCCGGCGGCGCCGGCTGGCCCGTTCGCTCGGCTTCCAGCTTTTCCAGATGGCGAAAGATCGTCCGGGGATCCACTCCGAGGTCCTTTGCAGTCTTCGTTCGGTTGCCGTTGTTCTGCTCGAGGACCTCGTTGATGTAGCGCTTTTGGAACTCTTCCTTTGCCTGCGCCAGCGGGAGAATGGGATCCAGGTTCTCCGGTTTGAGGTCGAGATCCTGCTCGCTGATGAGCGGTTTTTCGGTGAGCACCAAAGCCTTTTTGATCCGGTTTTCCAACTCGCGGACATTGCCAGGCCAAGCGTATTTTTTCATCGCGATGATCGCACCTGGCGTAAATGCCCGCGCGTTGGAATTCAGCTCCCGCCCAAATTTCTGGAGAAAGAACTTGCCGAGGACGACCAGATCGTCTCCCCGCTGTCGCAACGGGGGAAGCGTGAGCGTGACCACGTTGAGTCGGTAGTAGAGATCCTCGCGGAAGCGGTTGTTCTTGACCTCCTCCTCGAGGACCTTGTTGCTCGCCGCCAGCACGCGAATGTCCACCGGCTCGCCGCGATTGTCGCCGACCTTGTAGATGATCTTTTCTTGCAGAGCCCGCAGTAGCTTGACCTGGAGCGGCATCGGCATCTCCCCGATCTCGTCGAGGAATAGCGTCCCTCCACTGGCTGCCTGAAACTTTCCCGTTCGGGTGGCGATGGCGCCGGTGAACGCGCCTTTCAAGTGACCGAACAGCTCGCTCTCGAGCAAATTCTCGGGGATGGCGGCGCAGTTGATGGTCACGAATGGGCCTTTGGAGCGCGGGCTGCGCCGGTGAATCTCGCGAGCGATCAGCTCCTTGCCGGTCCCCGTTTCCCCGGTGATCAGCACCGCGATGTCGGTGAGCGCGACCTTGTCGATGCGCTTGAAGACATCGCGCATCCCGGCGCAGGCACCTACGATGTCGCCGTGCTGGTTTTCCTCGAGCCGGCGGCGGAGCTCGGTATTATCGAGCCGCAGCTCGCTGACCATCATTGCATTCTGGAGCAACAAGGAGGCCTGGCCAGCAAAGATGGTCAACATGTCCAGCGTCTTCGATTCGAACCGGTTCACCAGCCGGTCGTTCCCGACGTAGATCAGCCCGAACACATCGCCCCGGTTCGTCAGGGGAACGCACATGATCGACAGCAGCTTGAGATTGACCACCGACTCCGATGACTTGAACTCCGGATGATCCAGCGCGTCGCTGACGATCAGCGGCTGCCTCGACTTGATCACCTTGGCGATGACCGAGTCGGAAACGCGTTCGACTGCGTTCTCGATGTTCTCTCGGTCGATATTCCTGGCCACCTTGATGCGAAGCTCATTGTTCTCCATCAGAATCAAAAAGCCCTTATCCGCGTGAGTGACCTCGATGACCTCGTCCATCAAATTCTCGAGCAGTCGGTCGATGTCATAGGTGCCGAGCAGCTTCGCCGAGAATGCGGCGAGCTGGCGCAGCGCTCTCAGCTCCGCGCCTGGAGTCGCAATTGTGCCACCCGTCAGCGAGGCATCGGCTGCGGTCTCGACGATGGAGTTGTCGAACAGAAGCTCGCATGCGCCGAGCCGGATTCGATCGTTTTGGGCCAGCACATGCTCGTCGCGCTTCTTGCCATTGACTTGAAATCTGCAACCGTGGCTTCCCACCCGGTAGCTGGTCCCGTCGAAGAGAATGTGGACAGCGCTGTCCGGTACGCTGGGATCTTCCAGGGGAATGTCGTTGTCTGAGCTGCGGCCGATGCTCGTGAGTGCCTTGACCAGGGGGGCGTTGCGAACCTTTCCATTCGGCATCCGGATGATCAGGCCGGCCATTGGTCTCCTCAGAAACTCAGTCCGACGCGGGTTCCGACTCCGGCGCTGGCTGCAGAAAAGGTCAAGCCCGGCGATCCGCGCTGCTCGCCGCGGGTCATAGCGCTGGGGTTGGCGGGCTCGCCACCACCGACTCGGGCGGAAGTCACAATCTCCGATCGGTGGTGGATAATCGCATCCACCACTCCAACGACATAGGTGACCCAGAACGCTCCGGCCGATCCGTACTTCACGCCGCGCCAAACATCGGCCTGATGCTCCTTTGCCGGAGGAATCCCTTGCTGCGTCAAGGTGTAGGTGTGGTCTGGGGTCAGGCGGTCGTCGAGGGTGATCGTTTGCTCCTGAATCAGGGAATTGTATTCGAAGTATGCGAGGATGCTCGTCAGCGCGAAGACGCCCTCGGTGACCGCGAAAATCACCCCGGTCTTGGTGCGACCCTGCTGAAATTGGCCCATGCCAAACGGAAGGAAGTTGACGACAAAACTCTGTTTGTGGACCTGAGTTGTACTCGCTTGGCGTGCGAGCTCCTCCAGGCGACGACGCTGTTCCTCTGCTTCCACCCTCGAGCGTTCCCGCTCTTCGCTCTCCTTGAGGCGCTCCGCGCTGCGGCGGCGCTCCTCGCGGATGGCCGACAGTTGCGCGGCATGCTGCTTTCGCAGCCCCTCGAAGTAGGAGATTGCCGGCGGCGGCACGACGAACGGATCGAGGGAGTAGTCGGGATCGAGCTGAAGCAATGCCCAAAGATGCCGCTCCGCCTCGGCCTTCTGATTGAGATAGAAAGCGGAGAGGCCCGCGTATTTGTGAAGCTCAATTACATCGGCTTCGGAAAGATTCCCTCGGTCGATTCGGTCGCTGGCGCGCTTCATCGCATCAGCGAAGTTGCCGTATTCGAATTCGGTCCGCACGCGAGCGACATCGACGTCTGGCCGAGGGGCGGGCTGACCTCGCGCTGGATTTGTCCAGCAGAGAAATGCCAGCGCGAGCAGGGTGCTTTGGACGGAAGCCTTCATTCAGGATCAAGTCGCCCCTCAAGTAGCTTTGACTCCCCTGCCAATACGCTCACCACGTCGACCTTCGTTTTGAACCCCGGTCGGGTGATTTGGTACTCCACTTTTTGCTGCGGCTCCCCTTTCGGGAAGGAAATCTCGAATGGGCTGTGCTCGCTATCCGCTGCCGTTTTGCTCTTTCCACCCAGGGTGATCACCGCGTCGCGCGGCTCGTAGCGGAATCGCACGCTCGAAGGCTTTGGCTGCACTTGCAGCCGGATCGTCTCGCCCGTCACACTCACTTCGATCGTCGTGCTCTCCTCTTCGCAGAAGCTGCAGCCGTAAACCAAGTGGTGGGTTCCAGGCGCGAGCTGGAACTCGTGGCGCCTGTTCTGTTCTTGGCGCTTGCCTCCGTCGATTTGGGCATAACCATACGGTCGAAAAAGCAGGGTGAGCTTCACGTTATCGACTGCCTTCTTGGGCGGATGGACGGGCTTGGCGCGCTCGAGCGCACTCCGCTCGCCCGGCGTCGTCGTCGGTGGCGCTACCCCGTTCGGCGACTTTCCAGTAAGGCCCGGATCGCCCGATGTGAGCGCAGATGAATCGACAGGTGGGCTGGGCCGTGGCTCGGCGGGAACCGATGCCGTCTGCGGAATGGCGGCGGGAGGCGGCGAGTCCTGAAGATTGCGGCTGTGGCCGCGATCGCGCCAGAGCAGGGCGCCGCATAACGCAACGATCGCGGTGCTGGAGGCAGCGACGGCGATGCCACGCCGAGTCGCGCTTCGCCTCCGCCGCGTCCGCTTCATCTCGTCGAGGAGCTGCCGTGCCTGCGGATTCGCGGCGTCGAGAGCCAATACCTGATTGAGGCAAGAAAGCGCCTTGACGTGCTGCTTCTGATCGACCAGCTGCTGCGCCATCTGCAGCCGATTCTCCAGCAGCCGAGCGACCATCTGGACGCGATAAGCCGAGGGATCCAGGAAGAACCATGCGAGCTCTTCGCCGGGCCGCGGGAAACCAACGGCGCCAAGATACTCAAAAACAACCTCCTGGAACCGGCGGGCGTTCGGATATCGCGCCGAAGGCTGACGGGCTAGGGATGCGGCGATGATTTCAGCCAGTCCATCGGAAACCGCCGGGGCACGCTTGCGCGGATCCTCGTAACTGCCGTCGAGAATCTTCTTCAGCGTCGCGGAGGCGTTGGGACCGGAGAAGGGAAGGTGACCGGTCGAGAAGTAGTACAGCATTGTCCCCAGTGAAAAAACGTCCGCCTCCGGTCCGATTTCCTGACCCTCGATGATCTCCGGCGCCATGTGCGCGGGCGATCCCACCAGCGCTCCGGTCATCGTCATCCGGTCTTCGCGATCCAGGATCTTGGCAATGCCAAAATCCATCAGCTTGATTGCCCCGTCGTCGCGGACCATCACATTCTCGGGCTTGAGATCCCGGTGGATGATCCCCGCCTCGTGGGCGTGCGCCAGCGCCGCCGCGACCTCGTGGATCGCCATCGCTGCAATCTCCGGGGGATCGAAGGCGTGCTTTTCCGCGTACTGGCGCAGCGTCTGGCCGCGGATGTACTCGGTGACGATGTACGCGTGCTGCGAATCGTCGGCGACGAAGTCGAATACCTCGAGGATGTTCGGATGCTGCAGCTTGGCGACAGCCTTCGCCTCGATGGCGAGCCGCTTCCGAGAGTCCTCTTTGCCCGCCAGGTGTGGATGAAGAACCTTGACTGCGACTTCGCGATCGAGCGCGGTGTCCAGTCCCTTGTAAACGACGCTCATCCCGCCGGACCCGATCTCCTCGAGGATCCGATAGCGACCGATATGGTGCCCGACGAGCGACATTCAATTCAGTCCCCAAAGCTCGTGCCTAAGCTCTTCGCCACCCGGACCATCTCACCCTTGGGGTTCACGCGCCGCTCCTTGGACGTTTCAGCGAGAGGGACGGGCACTATATCGTTGCCGCTGAGCCCGACCATGTGGTCCCAGAGCCCCTCTTGAACGAGGTTCAAAACGTTGTACCCAAAGCGAGTGGCAAGGAGGCGGTCCGCGGCGGAGGGGCTGCCGCCTCGCTGCAGATGGCCAAGAACAGTGACCCGGATCTCCGCCTCGATGTGCGAGGCAATGTTGTCCGCTACGACCTTGCCGGCGCCCCCCAGCCGCACGACTCCGCGCCCCGCGATCTCGTCCGCCTGGGCGATGACGGATAACGAACCGCCCAGCGGAAAAGCCCCTTCGGAAACGACGATGATCGAGAAGGTTCGATGCCGGCTCCAGCGCCTTTTGATCTTCTCGACGATGGCCTCCAGTCGGTAGGGAATCTCCGGAATGAGAATGACGTCCGCGCCGCCGGCGACGCCGCTCTCGAGCGCCAAAAAACCGGCCTGTCGTCCCATCAACTCCAAAACCATCACCCGGTCATGAGCCTCAGCAGTGGTGTGGAGTTTGTCGATCGCGTCGGTACAAGTTGCGCGCGCGGTATCAAAGCCGAAGGTCAAATCGGTTCCGGTAAGATCGTTGTCGATCGTCTTCGGGCATCCGACGACCCTGATCCCAAGCTTGGAAAGCTGGTGGGCGATCGACAGAGTGCCGTCTCCGCCGACCGCGATCAGCGCGTCGAGCCCAAGCTCGTGGTAGCGTCGCACCGCGACGTCGGAGACGTCCTTCTCGACGATGCGACGGTCCTCCCTGACGGCATACCGGAACGGGTTTGCCTTATTGGATGTGCCCAGGATGGTGCCGCCCTTGGGCAGGACTCCGCGTGTATTTTCCAACGTCAGGGGCGCGGCATGGTTTGGCTCGCAGAGCCCGACGTAACCATCTTCTATCCCCACGAATTCGTACCCGAGTTCGACAACCCCCCGCTTAACCACCGCTCGAATTAATGCGTTGAGGCCCGGGCAATCTCCTCCTCCCGTCAGTACTCCCAGGCGAATCCGTTTCCGCATAGTAAGCTAAGGCGCAGATGTCAGGACCTGTTGCCAGCTATGACAGGCGAGTCCGAGTTCCGATTGTAGGGGCGCATTCCCGGTGAATCAACGAAACACGGGGGCACCGTTGTCGCATTTGCAAATGACCGTTCGTCGACGCAGGAATTCACCCCTGGCGGTAGGCGCATTGGTCATTTTCTTTCTTTCGGGTGCCGTTCCACTGGGGACCGAGCTCCGGCAAGACGGCTTCTCGCTTCGTCCACCTCGCGAATTCACCATGGCTCGAATGGAGCTCTTTCGAGGCACCCGCGCTGGGGCTTTGAGCGCAATGCCGTCCTCCGGCCGAATGCTTTCGGCGGCGCTGGTCGACCGACCGGGGCAGGATTCGGCCGCACTCCTGGTCTCGGTCGTAGAGGGCTCGTTTCAAGCAACCCCGGCGACGAGGGACGAGTTCTCCGCCGCCGTGGTTAGGCACTTCGCAGATGAGTTGCACCTCAATCTGGCGATGGATCGTTCAGAGCTGATCTCCGAAGGCGCTCCTCGCGTGGAAGTGATGGGAACCGTCCGCCACGAAGGCCAGCTGCGAAACGTCCTCGTCGCCGGGATGGCCGGCAAGGGAAGGCATGCCGTGATCATATTCAGCGTTCCGACCGGGCGGTGGGGCGAGCTGAACGCGCAGATTCGCGCCTCGCTGGACAGCTTTCGAAACGATCCCCCGGCAGGCAGCGAGTTGCCTCGCGGAGTGGCCGGCGCCGCAGCGGGCGCACTCGCCGGCGCGCTGATCGCTTCGCTTGCGGTCTGGCGGCGGCGCCGCCGAGAACGCGAATCTTAGGCGCGCACTTCGGGAGCCTTGGGCACTTCGCCGGGGGCGCCAGCCGAGGTGCCCGGGCCCTTGAAGGGCGAGTTCTCCAGCGCTGCCTTCAGGACCTCGTCCATCTGCGTTGCAAAAATAAACTCGATCTCCTTGCGCGCTTGCTCCGGCACGTCGATCAAATCCTTGCGGCAACGCTCGGGCAAGATCACCCGCTTGATGCCCGCACGATGTGCCGCCAGTACCTTCTCCTTGATGCCGCCGACCGGAAGCACCAGGCCCCTCAACGTCACCTCGCCGGTCATCGCGGTGTCTCCGCGGACCCGGATGCCGGTCATCAGCGAGACTAGGGCGGTCAAGATGGTGACTCCGGCCGAGGGACCGTCCTTTGGGATCGACCCCGCCGGGAAGTGCAGGTGGACGTCCGTTTTCTCGAGGAAGTTTGCGTTGATACCGAGGATTTCTGCCTTCGATCGCAGGTACGAGAGCGCCGCTTGAGCGGACTCCTTCATCACTTCGCCCAGCTGGCCGGTCAAAGTGAGGTTCCCTTTTCCCGCCATCCGCGTTGCCTCGATGAAGAGCAAATCACCGCCCGCTGCGGTCCAAGCAAGGCCGGTTGCTACGCCAGGCACCTCGGTGCGCTCCGCCACTTCGGAATAGAACCGCTCAGGTCCCAGTATCTCCATCGCGCGATCGGCGCTGATCACCTGCTTACCGGTCTTGCCCGACGCGACGTCCACCGCTACGGCGCGGCAGATGTCCGCGATTCTCCGCTCGAGAGCGCGAACGCCGGCTTCCCTGGTGTAGGCCACGATCAGCGTATGGAGCGCCTTGTCCTCGATGTCGATGTGCTCTTGCGTCAGCCCATGCTCTCGCAGCTGCTTCGGAATCAAGTGGATCTTCGCGATCTGCTCCTTCTCATCGAAGGTGTACCCCGGCAGCTCGATGATCTCCATTCGGTCCTTGAGCGGACCCGGAATCGGCTCGAGCAGGTTCGCGGTCGCGATGAACAAGACTCGCGACAGGTCGAAGGCCACGTCCAGGTAGTGATCGGAGAAAGAGTTGTTTTGCTCGGGATCGAGGACCTCCAGAAGCGCCGCAGACGGATCGCCCCTGAAATCGGCCCCCAACTTGTCGATCTCATCTAGCATCATCACCGGATTCTTGGTGCCCGCCTTCTTCATGTTCTGAATGAAGCGTCCGGGCAGCGCACCGACGTAAGTCCGTCGGTGTCCTCGGATCTCCGCCTCGTCTCGCACGCCGCCGAGCGACAGGCGCACGAACTTACGCCCGACCGCTCGGGCGATCGACTGGCCGAGCGACGTCTTACCCACACCGGGCGGACCCACCAGGCAGAGGATCGGGCCTTTCATGTCGTTCTTGAGCTTGCGAACGGCGAGGTACTCCAGGATCCGCTTCTTTACTTTTTGCAGACCATAGTGGTCGGCTTCGAGGACCTGGCGGGCATTCTCGATGTCCAGGTTGTCATCGCTCTGTTTGGACCACGGCAAGTCGGCGATCCAGTCCAAGTAAGTGCGGGCGACGGTGTACTCGGATGAGGCGGCGGGAATGGTCTTGAGCCGGTTCAGCTCCTTTTGCGCGACCTTCTCGACCTCCGGGGGAAGTCCGGCTTTTTTCAGGCGCTCTTGAAGCTCGTCCAGCTCCTCCTCTTCCTCGCCAATTTCGCCCAGCTCCTCTTTGATCGCCTTGAGCTGCTGGCGCAGGTAGTACTCGCGCTGCGTCTTGGACATCTCGCCCTTAACAGCGGAGTCAATCTTGTTCGACAGCTTGAGGATCTCGCGTTTGCGATTGAGCAGCTCGAGGACGAGCTTCATCCTGGCTTTGAGGTCGACCGTTTCGAGCACGGCCTGCTTCTCTTCGATCGGTACATCGACGTTCGCGGCGATCAAGTCCGCCAGATGGCCGGGTTGGTTGATCGATTCGACGAGCTCAGTGGCGGCCGCGGGAAGCTCGGGCATGAGCTCGATTACCTCGCGGGCGAGCTTCTTCAGATTGATGCCCAGCGCTTCCACTTCCACGTTCTCGACGGACGTCCGGTCCTCGACTGCTTCGATCCGGGCCTTGAGATAGGGCGTCTCCTGCACGAGCTCTATTACTCGAAAGCGGGCCAGGCCCTGGACCACCAGCGAGTAATTGTCCTCGCCCATCTTGAGCAGCTTCACGATCCGCGCCACCGTTCCCATGGTGTAGAGATCGGCGGATCCCGGATCTTCCTCTTCGGCTCGCCGCTGCGTCACCACGCCGATCACTTGATCGTCGCGAACCGCGTCCTTGATCAGCGCGATCGTCTTCTGACGGCCTACCGCGAGGGGCAAGACTCCCCCCGGGAAGAACACCGAGTTGCGAAGCGGCAGGATGGGCAAAACCTGCGGAATATCCTCTTTGTTGATCAACCCCGGCTGCGCCATTGCAGAAGCCATCGCCGTGGCTGACTGACCGCCCTTCTTCTTCTCGTCAGACATTGGTGAGCTAACCTTTAACCGTTCGTTGAACGCTTTTCAGAAGCGCCTGGTGATGCAGCGTAGGCTGTCTTGCCGGAATCATGTTAGGCAAGGGTAACGATAACCCAGTTTAAATTGCGCACAAGCAAGGCCATGAAAGAGGGCAGGGGGCTGACCGAATGGGTAGCACCAACGACACTCGCTCCCGTCCAGCCCGGTGTGTGCCGGATGTTGGGCGTCGATCAAATATGCCTCAACAGTATCGCGCCGCCAGTGTCATTTGAATAAACTCGGCGCCGTGGCGTCGGGGGGTGATCGCCGTAGGAGGTGCCTCGTGTTTAAGAGAATCATCGCAGTGAGCGCGGTGGCGATTGGCCTGGCGGGATGCTATCGCTGGGTTCCAGGGGAGGACGTGAGCGCTGAAGGACACCCGGACCCGGACGGCCGAGTACTTGTTCATGGAGGTCTGACCGGGCCCTCGGTTTCTTTCTATGCGGACCGAGTGGTCGGACCAACGATCAACATGAGTCGTCAGAGGGACGGAACTTGGGCGGGGTGGATCCACGATCGCGCGATATTCTTGAAGGCTGTTCCCGGTCACATTTCAAGCTCCAGCTTGACGATGGATATCCGCGACCTGCCCGAGGGAGTCGAAATGAGTGGCCTATGGGTCAACGGCCATGAGATTCGAAATCAAATTTCAATGCGCGTGACTCCTAAGGAGCTGTTCGTGCGGCAACCGTTTGCGCGGACGCAGGTCTACCTCGAAGCCAGCGGCAAGGGTCCGGGCAGCTATGGAACGGGCATCTTCGGCGAGTCGGTGGAGCTCAAAGGGGCTGCTGCGCTGCCCCATCCGCCCCAGCCTCAGTTTGCGTTGGCGATGCTGGGAGCGTTTTAGACGCCCCGAACTTTCCATTGCTTTACTGCCGCTTAGCTTCGATGTCAGCCCGCCCTTGCATACTGAACATTTGTATAGAATATTCTCGTGGGCAAGTCGATGGAAGCGGCAGAGGCCAGGCATCCGCAAGTCGAACGTCTCCGTCGGGAGATTTGCAGGCTCCAAGCTGCACCCCGGCGCTACCTCGTCGTGCTGCGGACGGGGATTCGATCGTTTGACGAGTTGCTGCCCTCATCAGGTCTCCCCCTAGGTCAGGTGCTGGAGTTGTGGGGCGAAGCCGCTTCCGGCCGGACCACGCTGGCACTGCGGGCTCTCGCCAGCGCCACTCAAGAGAATCGCCTGGCGGCTTACGTCGATGGTCCTCGCCAGCTGTATCCGCTGGCCGCTGCTGCGCTCGGGGTCGAGCTGTCGCGATTGCTGATCGTCCGGCCCAATGCGCCGGGAAAACTGGTGTGGACGGCAGTCCAGCTTGCGCGAAGCGGTGCTTTCGCCTGCTTGGCGCTGGACCTGACTCATACCGCGGTGAAGATGTCATTGGCTGAATGCAAGAGGCTTTCGGATGCCGCATCCAGAGGGGGGTGCTGCCTGTTGCTGCTCACTCCCCCGGAAGCTCCTGCGGATGGGATGATCCGGCTCGAGATCTCCTCATCCGGCGTGCAGGGCGTGCGGGTGGAAGTACAGCGGAGCCGGCAGGGAAAAACCGGGGCTCAAGCGGTGATTCCCTGGCCTTCGTTTTATCCAGGAGAGCCACCGCAATTCCGATATCGGGAGCGCTCCGGATCGACTGCATCTGCGGAGGGCAATTCAAAAATTTCCCCATGTCCCATCCACCGGGTGAAGGTTTCCTGGCCGCGGGACGGCGGTGGAATCGCCCGTTCACGCCCAGGTCGAGACGTGGCGCTTCCGCAGCTGGGCAGCAGCCTGGGGCTGTGAGGATGCAGCGAGCTGGCGATGCGTCTTCTGTATCTGCACGTCGATCGCTTTCCGATTCAGAGAAAGATCGTCGAGATGCCTGCGCTGGCAGGCAGACCGATCGCTTTCGTCGAAGAGTTCAAGGGACAGCGGAGGATTCTTTTTGCCTCAAGCGCCGCGCTGGCGGCAGGACTTCGGCCTGGGATGACTCTGGCCGCGGCCACTGCGCTCGTCACAACCCTGCGGCACTTCGCTTATCGTCCAGACGTCGAACGAGCGGCTCTGATGTCCTTGGCGGAGCAGCTGCTCCTGATCGCTCCCGCTTTCCAGCTATGTCCCCCGGATGGGATGTGGCTCGATGCTTCCGCCGCCGCATTGTGCGATGGCGAGGAGGGGCTGTGTCGGCGAGCGTTGGAGATCTGTGCCTCCCGAGGCTGCCGAGCTCGCGCAACAGTTGCTTCTGAAGCGTTTACCGCTCGAGCGTTGACGCGCCATGGTCGTAAAACGATCGAGGTGGTTTTGCCGCGAACTGGCGCGCGTGCGTTGGAAGCGCTTCCATTGGATGCCCTGGAGCACATCGATGGATCCACCGTCGGCATCCTGCGCTCATTCGGTCTCACGTCGCTCGGCGAAGTGGCCTCGCTTCCACCTGGAGCATTGCTTGTCCGAATGGGCGCCGCTGGGTTGCTGGTGCATCGGTTGTGTCGTGGGGAAGACGATTCGGCGTTTGTGCCAACAGCTTTGCCGGAGGTCCTCGAGGAATCGATCGACCTGGATTGGCCTGCCGAGTCGCTCGAACCACTGCTGTTTGCGTTGAAAACGACTCTGGATCGGCTCTGCGCTCGGCTGGCTGCACGCAAACGCGCCGCAATTCGGATCACCCTGACCCTCAAGCTCGATCCTCCGGGAGAGGAACGCGTCTGCCTCATTCTGGCGCGGCCCAGCGCGCGCTCGAAGCTGCTGCTCGAGCTTGCCAGGCATCGGATTGCCGACCTGACGCTGCCCAATCCCATCGTTGCCCTCAAGGCAACCGTGGATCAATTTTGTGAGGATCCAGAAACCCAGCTTCGCCTCGGAGATGAGCCGGAAGGGGATGCAGCGCTGGAAGTCGTGCTCTCTCGATTGTCCTCCGTGCTCGGAGAAGATGCGCTGTTCTGTGCACAGCTTCAGCCGGTCCATCGACCGGAGGCCGCATATGCGCCAAAGAGCTTTCATCCTCCGGCGCCCGAGCGAGGGCTGCTCGCCGACGCTGAACGCAGTGTTCGAACGATTTCGCAATCAGACGAGGTCCTCGTTCAGCGCCCTTCGCGGCTGCTGGAACGACCGGCCTCGCTGGCCGTCGATTTGGACCAGGAAGGAGATCTCCGCTCGGCGCGCTTGCTCGGAAAGCACCGCAAAGTCCTCGCCGTCTCCGGGCCGGAGCGCGTTTGCGGCGAATGGTGGGCAGATGCCTCCTACAATCGGGATTATTACCGGGTGTACTTCGAGGGATTTGGCCCCGCCTGGATCTTTCGCGACGATCGCGACGGACAGTTTTATCT
>DATFTC010000316.1:0-9808 GCA_035262305.1 Myxococcaceae bacterium
GACTTTGCGCTGTAGAGCGAGCGGCCGGTGAGGCTCCAAAACATGGTCAGCCCGAGGGAAAACAGATCGGACCTTGGTTCAACGGTCTCACCGCGCGCCTGCTCTGGGGCGATGAAGATGAGCCGGCTATGAGTCGCATCGGAGGCTGCTCCGCGGTGGGAAAGCCCAAAATCGAGCAATTTCACCTCGCCCAGCGCCGACAACCAAATCTTCTGCGGGCAGATGTTGCCGTGAACGATCGGAGCCGGCTCGCCACGAGAATTGTGTTGAGAATGGGCGTACGCAAGCGCCTTTAGGACTTCCTGGGCGATGTAGAAAGCCAGAAGGGGCGGCAACGAAACCCCATCACTCTGGTTAGTCCGACGAACGAGCGTCTCGAGGTCCCGTCCCAGGACGTGCTCCTGCGCGACGAAGTATTCATCGCCGACGCGGCCAAAGTCGTAGATGGGAATGATGTTCGAGTGAACCAAGCTCGAGCCGAGCTGCGCTCCCTCGACGAACTCGGACACGGCAGCCGACTGATGAGCCAGCTCGCCCCGAAGCCTCTTGATCACGAACAGCCGATTGAAGCCTTGGGCACCGCGCAGCACGCCAAGCTCCGCGCGTATCGCGCTTCCTTCACTGAGTACATGCAGCAGCCGGTATCTGCCGAATTGTTTCGAATCCGACGCGCCGGCCTCAGCGCCGGAATATGGATCAACCGGCCTCAAACGCGGCGACATCGCAGACTCGCCCCGCGACAAATCCTGAGGTAAAAGCTCGGTTGAAACTTCGTCGGCATCGGCAGCCGTTGGGTCCGACGGCTTCGGCTCGCGCGGGCGCGGCCGCTTACCGATCCCGATGTAAAGGCAAACGACGGCCAGCAACGCACCGATGCCCCACAGCGGAAAGAGCAGCGTTCGGATCGCGCGGGCGAGGTCGCGAGCCTTGTCGGCTGTGTCCGCCTCCACCGATAACTGCAGCTTCGGCGCAACCTCCACGCTGGCAGTCGCCCACTCGGCATTGTTTGCGACGAGTGCGCCGGAGCCGCCGCGCTGGATGAGCTCCTGGAGATGTTGAATTTGCGGCGCCAGTCCCATTCCAAACAGGCCGATCCGGTCTACCGAGAGGACCGCGGCGCCGCCCATCCTCCGGCTGGGCGTCAGATCCTTGGGCGCCAGCGGTCTGCCCAGGATCAGAAAAGCCGGCTCGCGTTGGGTCCTCGGCTGCGCATCGATTGACGCCGCGGCGACAAAATAGGCCGCGCTGTTGGTTACCAGGATTTGCGACACCGGAGATCTGCGCCGCACCGCTGCGAGCAGGTCATCGAGCCTGAGCTGAACCGGTTGGACGGTGAAATCAAATTGGCCGTCTCCCAGGACCAGCTGCTGCAGAGGGAAGTCCGCTCGCACGGACTGCCACCACTCTTCGGTCGCGAAGGCATCCTGGAAGGTGGCCTGGTCGACCTCGGTGGCCACCAGCGTCCGGACTGTTCTCAAAGAAGCGGCTCCCGCGACGCGCGCCTCCACCTCCTTCTCGCTCAGCCGGAGCACGTCTTGCGCGCTCTGGAGAAGCGCGGCGGCTTGCCAACCTGCTTCCGAGCGCGCCGTCTCGTAGAGCCTCGAACGCAGCGACAGGCCAATCAGCGCGATCCCGCCAAGAAGAACGCCGGAGGCGATGATCCAGGGGAGTCGATAAGACCGGTCATCCATACGATGAGGACAGAACTCAGGGCCAAGGGTGTCCACCTCTACACCCACCTACGAGCCTACCCGCGGCTCATTATCAAAAAATCGTCCTTTGGGAGTACCCGAACTGCGGCTGGTGCAGCTTTCAGGACGGATCTCTCGCTTGAGAGCATCGGTCCGAGTGGCTCGGCGAGAAGTTTGGCACAGAGCGGTGGCGGCATTTCCGATTGCATTAGACCGACTGGTCAACTATTCCAGCTGCCATGGGCCGCGTCAGCGATGCCAGGCAGCGGTTGATTGACGCCGCAATCGATCTCATCGGGCGGCACGGGTATGCCGGTACCACCGTCGATTCGATCTGCGACAAAGCGCGGGTGAACAAAGGAAGCTTCTACCATTTCTTTCAATCCAAGGACGACTTGGTCGTGGCCGCCTTGGACAGGCACTGGGAGGATCGAAAGGCGGACCTCGATCGGCTCTTCTCGCCTGCCGTTCCGCCTCTCCAACGCCTGCAGAATTATTTTCAAAACATCTATGAGCGGCAGACTCAGTTGAAAGCGTCGACCGGTCAGTACGCCGGCTGCATCTACAGCTCGATCGGCTCGGAGTGCATCGAGCAAAGTCCAGCGATCTCGCGGAAGGTGCAGGAGATTCTTTCCACCTACGCCAGATATTACGAAAGCGCGCTGCGCGACGCCCAGGCCGAAGGACTGGTTCGGATCAAGGACTTGCCCGGCAAGGCTAAATCGCTGTTCGCATACATGGAAGGGGTGCTCTCCCAGGCAAAGATCCAGGATGATCCCACGCTGCTGCGGGATCTGGGGGCGAGCGCATTTGAGTTCCTCGGCCTGCACTTGCAGCGAAAATTAAAGGCGTCGTAAGAAACCAGCGGGCTCCCTCATTGCTTACAACGATTGTTGACCAATCAGTTAATTACGTCCGGTCCCGGAGAAAGCGCAGATGTGGATAGTCGAGCTGGCGCTGCGGCGTCCGTACACGGTGGCGATCATGTGCCTGCTGATTCTGGTGCTCGGCATCTTGTCGCTCAGCCGAATGATCGTCGACATTTTTCCGGCGATCGACATTCCGGTGGTGGTGGTGGTCTGGAACTATCCGGGCTTGCCTCCCGAAGACATGGAGCGACGGGTGGTGCTGATCAGCGAGCGCGCCTACTCGACGACGGTGAACGGCATTGAACGGATTGAATCCCAGTCGATCAGCGGCGTCGGCGTTCTCAAAGTTTACTTCCAGCCGGGAACCGAGATCGGCGCCGCGATCGCCCAGATTTCGTCTGTCTCCAGCACACTGCTTCGAATCGCGCCCCCGGGGATACAGCCGCCCAGCGTCATCCAGTTCAATGCCTCCAACGTCCCGGTGGCGCAGCTGACCGAGTCGAGCGAAACGCTGCCGGAGCAACAAATCTTCGATTACGGCCTCAATTTCATCCGGGTGAAGTTGTTCACCATTCCCGGCCTGTCCAGCCCGGCCCCTTTCGGCGGGAAGAACCGTCAGATCAATGTGGACATCGATCCGCGGGCGCTCGCCGCCAAGGGTCTCTCTCCGTCCGACGTGGTCAACGCGCTGCAGTCCTCCAATGTCATCATGCCGGCGGGCACGGCTCGCATCGCGGACCGAGAGTACACGGTGCTGATGAATTCCAGCCCACCCTCGGTGGAGCAGTTCAACGCCATCCCGGTCAAAATCATCGGAGGCGCGGCGATAACCTTGGGCGACGTCGCCCACGTGTCGGATGGCTTTGCGGATCAAACGAACATCGTGCACGTCAATGGCAAGCGTTCGGTCTACCTCGCGATCCTCAAGCACGCGGATGCCTCCGCCCTGGCAGTGGTGGATGCCACGCGAGAGGCACTGCCGGCGATCAAAGCGGTGGCGCCGGAGGGACTCGACCTGCGCATCGATTTCGATCAATCGGTGTTCGTAAGGGGCGCGATCAAGAGCGTGCTCCGCGAGGGCGTGCTCGCCGCGGTTCTGGTCTCGCTGATGATCGCGGTCTTTTTGGGGAGCTGGCGAAGCATGGTGATCGTCTGCACCTCGATTCCGCTCGCGATTTTCACCTCCATCCTGGGCCTCGGGCTCAGCGGAAACAGCATCAATTTGATGACGCTGGGCGGCTTGGCGCTGGCGATTGGGATGCTGGTGGATGACGCGACGGTCGAGGTGGAGAACATCCATCGCAATCGCGCCATGGGAAAGCCGCTGACCGTGGCCATTCTCGACGGGGCGCGGCAGATCGCCGTACCGGCAATTGTCGCAACCTTGGCCATCTGCATCGTCTTCTTTCCGGTGGTGCTGCTCTACGGACCGGCGAAATACCTGTTTCAACCGCTCGCCCTGGCGGTCGTGCTCGCCATGCTCGCTTCCTATCTGCTCTCGCGAACGCTGGTCCCGGTTCTGGCGAGGATGTTGATGGCCTCGGAGCGGCACGGACACGACGAAACCGGGCGCTGGGCACACTGGACGAACAAGATGAACGCCGCTCGGGACCGCGCTTTCGACCGCTTTCGCGAGAGGTACGGCCGCGTGCTGAGCGTTTTGCTTCACCATCCGAGGTTCACCGTCGCCATCGCCGGTTTGTTCGGGCTCACTTCGCTGCTGCTCGTTTTCGTGGTGGGGACCGACTTTTTTCCGCACGTAGACGCGGGCCTGATGAAGCTCCACTTCCGGGCCCCGGTGGGAACGCGCATCGAGCGCACCGAGGAATTGATCGCCCAGGTCGAGGAACGGATTCGCCGCATCATTCCGGAGCAGGAGATCGAAACCATCAACGACATGATCGGCCTGCCGCTTTATTACAACCTGGCCTTCGTGCAGACCGATAACGTGAGCGGCATGGACGCAGAGATTCTCATCTCCCTAAAGCCTCACCACCACGCGACCACCCAATACATGCGCAAAATACGTGAGATGGTTGATCAAGAATTCCCAGGTTCGACGGCGTACTTTCAGCCGGCGGACATCATCAGCCAGGTTCTCAATTTCGGATTGTCGGCG
This sequence comes from Myxococcaceae bacterium, assembly GCA_035262305.1. Lineage (GTDB taxonomy): Bacteria > Myxococcota > Myxococcia > Myxococcales > Myxococcaceae > DATFTC01. Next base: position 4,680 of record DATFTC010000316.1, read on the forward strand.
GCGATCGACGTCCAAGTGGAGTATCCCAATTTACAAACGTCTTACCCCTACGCGCGCCGCCTAAGGGACGCGATCCGCGAAGTTCCCGGAACCACGGACGTGCACATCGCTCAGGTGCTGGACTATCCGACGCTCAAGCTAGACGTCGATCGCGAGCGCGCGGCAAGGCTCGGACTCACCCAACGCGACGTGGCTAACAATGTGCTGATCTCCCTTTCGTCGAGCTCCCTGGTGGCCCCGTCGTTTTTCCTCAATCCAACCAACAATGTGAATTACACAGTGGTGGTGAAAACACCGCTCAACCGTGTGGAATCCATCTCGGATCTGTTGGCCACGCCGATGACGAGCGCCGCATCGCCGCTGCAGCAACCCGTGCAGTCGACGATCCCGAGCGCGCTGCCGGAGCCGCCCGCCCAGAGGCTGAGCAACCTCGTCGAGCTGTACCCCGAAGCGACGGCGAGCCAACTGAACCACTATACGGTGCAGCGCGTTCTCGATGTCGCCGCGAGAGTCGACGGGCGCGACCTGGGATCCGTCGCATCGGACATACAAAAAAAAATCAGCTCCCTCGGCCAACTTCCCCCGGGAATGCGGATTCGGCTCCGCGGACAAAATGAAGTCATGACACAGTCGTTCCGCAGCCTCGGCCTCGGTCTCATCCTTGCCATTCTGCTCGTGTATTGTCTGATGGTGGTGCTGTATCAATCGTGGTTGGATCCCTTCATCATCATGATCGCAGTTCCGGGTGCCTTGGTCGGCATCCTCTGGATGCTGGTGGCGACCGGTACCACCCTCAACGTCGAGTCGCTGATGGGTTCGATCATGGCGGTCGGAATCGCCGTCTCGAACTCCATCTTGTTGGTGAACTTCGCAAATGATCTGCGCGTCGAGAAAGGCCTCTCCCCGCTGGAGGCCGCCCTCGAGGCGGGCAAGACGCGATTGCGGCCGGTGTTGATGACCGCGCTGGCGATGATCCTCGGAATGCTGCCGATGGCGTTTGCTTTGGGTGAGGGTGGCGAGCAGAACGCACCGCTCGGGCGGGCGGTGATCGGCGGCCTGCTGATGGCGACGGTGGCAACGTTGCTCGCCGTTCCCGTCATCTACTCCATTCTGCGGTCGAAGTTGCCAACCAAGCACCTGATGGAAGAGCGATTCCTTCGGGAAAAGCAGGGCCTGGAGCCCGACCGGAGCGCGGCATGAACAAGTCGCCGAAGTCGGTTCTCTTCTATTGGCTGGGGTTGGGCGCCGCGGCCGTCGTCGTCGCTGCGGTGTCGCTGTTATTCCTCTCCCGCAGCTCGCAGGCCAAGTCGGAAGCGGCGTCGCGGCAGGCGGCCATCCAAAGCGGCCCCCGAGTGAGGGTGCTGCGCGCGGGGCGCTCGCCGGGAGAGCGCCAGCTGAAACTCGAGGGAGAGGCTCGACCGTTTGCCAGCGTCACCTTGTACGCCAAGGTCAGCGGTTACCTTCGCGAGTTACGCGTCGATCGAGGCGATGCAGTGGAAGCGAACCAGGTGTTGGCGGTGATCGAGTCGCCGGAGCTGGATCGCCAATACGAGGGCGCTTTGGCCGACGCGCGCAACAAACAAGCGATGTCCAAGCGAACGACTGCGCTGATGCCGTCCGGCGTTGTCTCCACTCAAGAGGCGGACGTCGCGCGCACCAATGCGGAGATGGCGCAGGCCGCCGTCGAGGCGCTCAAATCGCAAAAATCCTATGAAACGCTGCGCGCTCCATTTCGCGGGACGGTGACTGCGCGTTACGCCGATCCCGGCGCGCTGGTGCAAAATGCGACGAGCTCGCAAACCAGCGCGCTTCCGGTGCTGACCATTTCGCAGATCGATCGCCTGCGGGTGTACGTGTATCTCGATCAGAGAGCCGCGGCGTCGGTGAAGATCGGCGATCCAGCGGAGATTCGAGCTCCGGAGCACCCCGATCTCGTGCGCAAGGGGACGGTGACGCGGCTCAGCCGCGAGCTGGATCTCAAGAGCAAAACGATGCTCACTGAGATCCACCTCGACAATGCCGACCACGCAATCCTTCCGGGAGGTTTTGTTTCGGTGTCGCTTCGCCTGTCTACCCCTCAGTGGATCGAGATTCCGGTCGAAGCGCTGATCTTCCGCGGGACAGAGCCGTACGTCGCGGTGGTGGATGCTGAGAAACGGGTGAAATATCGACCGGTGAAGCTCGCAGATCAGGATGGTCAAAAAGCGCAGCTGGTGGCGGGTCTCTCCGAGGGGGAGCTGGTGGCGCTGAACCTCGGCGAGAGCATCGCCGAGGGGCAGAAGATTCAGCCGGTCCCGGTCGAAGGAACCCCACCGCCGCGAAATCGGTGATACACGCAGTGTGGCTTGCGTTGTTTCACGGCTGCCGTCGCGGACGAATTGACGGCCTGTCTGCAGAGCTGCTAATTCCGGGGGGCGGGGTTGATGGGGACTCGCGGGTTGGCTCTCAGTGACTAGCCGCCAACCGCGGAAGGGCAGCACGATGACGCCGGAGCGATGGCAGGAACTGGATCAGCTCCTGAAAGCGGCCCTGGAACGCGAATACGCGGAACGAGCGGCATTTCTGGCCGACAAGTGCGGCGACGACGAGGAGCTGCGCAAGGCCGCCGAGGAGCTGCTCGCCGCTCAGGAGAAGATTGGCTCTTTCCTGGAAACACCGCCGATTGCCGAGGTCGAGCGATTCGGGAAAACAGTTCGCGAGGCCAGCTCGGAACAGGATGCGATGGCGGTCACAAGTTTCGGCCAAACCGTCATCCTGGAGGACGCCCGCGGGCCGCTCGCCAGAGGGGCGACGGTCGGCCGCTACGTCGTGCTCGACGTCATCGGCTCGGGCGGGATGGGCGTCGTCTACGCGGCTTACGACCCCGAGCTGGACCGAAGGATCGCGATCAAGTTGATGCGCGCGCAGGCGGGACTGGACACCAAGGGCACCGACGGCAAGGCGCGCCTGTTGCGGGAAGCCCAAGCGCTCGCCCGCCTATCCCATCCCAACGTGGTGGCGGTCCACGACGTCGGCACTCTGGGTGACGAAGTCTTTCTCGCCATGGAGTACATGGAGGGATCGACGCTTCGGCAATGGCTCGCCGCCGAGACGCGACAGTGGCGGGAAATCCTCAGAGTCTTCGTCCAGGCGGGGAAAGGAATTTCCGCCGCCCACGGCGCCAGCATCGTGCACCGGGATTTCAAGCCGGACAACGTGCTCGTAGCCAAGAATGGGCGCGTTTGCGTGCTGGACTTTGGCTTGGCGCGCCGAACGGTGCTGGAAGGAGTTCACCCCACGGAGGAAGGGCAGGCGCCGGCGGACGCCTCCACTCGGGCGGGCGGCCTGGCGATCTCGATGACCAGGACCGGTGCTTTCATGGGGACGCCGGCGTATATGTCGCCGGAGCAGCTCGCCGGTCAGCTGATCGATACCCGATCCGACCAGTACAGCTTCTGCTCCGCGCTGTACGAGGCAATCTGCGGCACAGCGCCGTACAAGGGCGACAATGTCCGCGAGCTGCTCTCGGCGATCCGCGAGGGCAGAGTCAGCGAGCCTCGAAAATCGAGCCACGCCCCAGCTTGGCTGCGCCAGGTGCTTTTGCGCGGGCTGAAAGCGAATCCGGACGATCGATATCCTTCGATGGATTTGCTGCTTGCGAAGCTGGAGCGCGATCCCGCCCGGCGGCGCTGGCGCATGCTGGGTGCGAGCGCCGTCGTCCTGCTGATCAGCGCAACGTCATGGTCGTCTTACCGACTGGCTCACCAGCGTTCCCAGGCATGTCAGGGGGCTCAAAGCAAGCTCGCCGGCATTTGGGATGAAGCTCGTAAAAAAACCGTATCGACCGCATTTCTTGCTACAAAAAAACCTTACGCTGCTGACGCTGTTCGCGGAGTCGACCGCATCCTCGACGACTACGCTCGGCGCTGGGTGAGCATGCAAACTGAGGCATGCGAAGCGACCCTCCACGGCGAGCAGTCGCAGGAGCTGCTCGATCTGCGCATGGCTTGCCTTTCTCACCGGGGGGAAGAGCTGCAGAGCTTGACCCGACTCTTCTCCAAACCAGACGACAGCGTCGTCGCAAAGTCGATCACCGCGGCGCAGGGGCTGAGCGATATCGACGACTGCGCCAAAGTGGACTTGCTCAAAGCTCCGCTCAAGCCGCCCTCGGATCTCGAGACTCGGGCGAAGGTGGAGGAGCTGCGCAGCAAGCTCGCCTCGATCAAGGTTCTACTTGATTCCGGCAAATACAAAGAGGCGGTGCCGTTAACGACCGCTGCTTCGGCCGAGGCTGAAGCACTCCACTATCGCCCGGTCGAAGCTGAAGCTCTTTACTATCTCGGCGTTTCGCAGAATCTCAACGGCGACTACCGGAGCGCCGAAAAAACGTTGATCGATGCGGCGATGGCCGCGGAGTCAGGCGGACACGATGAAATCGTCGCGCGCGCATCGGAGCGTTTGGTTTCGGTCGGGGCGACGAAGGCAAAATACGAGCAGGCCGAGCTTTGGGGAAAGCAGGCGATGTCGGCGATCGAACGCCAAGGAGGCAACGAGAAACTGCTTTCGGCCGTGCTCAGCGGTTTGGGAGTCGTCGCCAAGGACCAGGGCAAATACGACGCTGCTTACGACTATCTGCAGCGCTCGCTCGCCATTGCTGAAAAATTGAATGACGAGGCGCAATTGTCGACAACTCTGAACAACCTCGGTGTGGTGCTGCGCCGGCAGGCAAAATACGACGACGCTCTGCAGTACTATCAACGCGCTCTGGCTCTGAAGGAGCAGCGGCTCGGCCTAGCGCACCCAGACTTAGGCTCGACCCTGATCAACATCGGTACCTTGATGAGGCAGAAGGGCGATTACGAAGAGGCTCTCGTCTATTACAAACGCTCGTTGGCAATCAAGGAGCAGGCGCTCGGCCCGGATCACCCCTCGCTGGCGATGAACTTTTACAACATTGGTGCCATCTACCAGCTCCAGGAGAAACACCAGGAAGCGATCCACGCCCTAGAAAGAGCGCGGGAGCTCAGAGAGAAAGCGTTCGGGCCGCGGCATCCCGAGGTGGGCCAGAGCCTGCTTTCCCTTGGAATCGTTTACTTGAACATGGGCATGCCCCAAAAGGCGGTGCCGTTACTGGAGCAAGGGTTGGCGAT
>DATFTC010000317.1:0-13120 GCA_035262305.1 Myxococcaceae bacterium
ATGGATTGGAGAAGGGCGCACCCTAAGCGAAATAAAAGGCGCCCTGCAACGCACACATCTGTAACGCGCAGGCGATAGCTGAATTGTTAACTTTTTTGGAGCGGGCGCCTCAGGGCGATTGATGTGGCGAGAAGGTCATCAGGAAATGTGTCGCGGATTCTCCGGTGACGTGGAAGCCCAGGCGCTCGTAGAGGCGTCGAGCCGGATTCACGCGCAACACCTGAAGAGTGGCCTCGAGCCCGCGCTTGTTTGCGTCGGCGAGAAAGAGGCGGACCGCGGCCGCTCCCACGCCTCGGCGCTGCACCTCAGGTATCACTTGTACACTCCGCAGGAACAGAATCCTCTCTCTTTCCTCGACCCATAAGGTGCCAACGTCTTGCCCATCCAGGCGAAGGACCTGGATGTTCGCTGGCGCAAAGTGCTGGTTGAAGCGCTCGCGTTGCCACCGCGGGTCCCAAGCGCCGTAGGCGGCAATGACGTAGTCGCGCATCGTCCTTTCCATCAGTGAAAAGATGAAGTCCGCGTCTGCCTCCACGGCGGGCCGGGTCACAAGCTGAGTCGGGTGGATGGTGGCCACAGGACACTTTCGCTTCGTTCCGATTATTAACGAACCTGTGCACCCCGTTGCACAGAAGATGGTGAAGCGGATTGCACAGGCGAGCAGGCCTGAGCACCCCCAGCGCTCCCCTTCCTCGCCTCGTCCGTGAGACAACCTTTGAGAAAGAATAGCTCAATCCGCATTGTCGATGGCGCGGACTCGCTCTTGCACTCAATCATTTGCCAGACCTACTTCAAGGAAAAGCCAGTTGAAGATCCGAAAACTGTGAGCAAGATTCAAAAGAGAATTAAAGGAAGGCGCAGCAATGAAACAAGCCCGGAAAAGTGTCCTCATCGGTGCGTTTTGGCTTATAGCCTGCGGCGACGAGTACCACGAGCCAGACCTCGGCCAGCGAGTCAAGTACACCGTGAGCGAATTCGGACCCGACGCGCTTGGAACAGCGGTTCTAAGCGGGCACGCGGGAGGGTGTCTGCCGGAATTCACCGACTACTCTCGGGACATGCTGCAGGAGCTCAAATGGGCGCCTGGGACACAACTGGAAGCGATTGTGGACTGGCCCGACCGGCGGGATTGCGGAGGCTTCTCCGGAGGGTGCTCCAGTGTAAATGTGAAATTTGTCTCTTCGGGGACGGGCTGGAGAATCATCCGCAGCGGAAGTCTGAAGAATGGAGATGTGCAGCTGCGGTCGGACGGCGAGGGCGAGGGTGGCTTCACGACGACCGTACAGGGGAAGGAATTTGATCCGCCGTTTAGCTTGAGGGTCGTCAATCCAACCTCCATCTGGTTTGAGCAGGCGCTCCACGATCGCTATGGTGGCTTGGTACCGGGAGCCATCACCGAGATTCACGCCCCAAGGGATTCGGGCCATTCAAGCAGTTGCATCCAGGGCGTCGCAGACTGTGCAATTTTTGCCGCCACGTTCAGAGATTCCTCCGGCGAGCACATCTGTGGCGCTGTACCGGCTACCATGACCATCTCGTCGCCTGAGCTATTCTCCGTCGAGCCTCGTGCCAAGGACTCTCCGTATATCAACCTGCCGTTCCGGGTTGTCGCGGGGAGCACCCCGGGGACCGGTACTGTGGAGCTCAGGTCGGGTGACCTTGTCGCCAGCTTGACGGTCATTGTGGAGTAGCTGCTTCGTCCTCGACGCGATGCTGCCTTGTAGATGTTGGCGATAGCGGGGGCGCTCCTCATGGCTCTTGAGCGCTCGCACCGAGCCAAAGCTCGTAACTTCGCCCGGTCGGAGGCTGGTCTAGCGTCCAATGAGACGTGCCGGGTCCGGTAGCCAGCGATGCGAAGCTCAAACTGGTGTGCACATTGGCGTCGGAGACCGAGAGGCTGACCAGCATCGTATCGCCATCGCGCATCAATGCTGAGAGGGTTGGGAAAGGGTGCCCTTCCTCGTTGAAGAAGTGAGCCTGGTCCTTCGTAGCCCCATGCAACGTAAACGGCGTCATTTCGGAGATGACGCTTCCCGTCGGGCCCAGGTGCTGGGCTCGCAGAGTAACGTCTTCAGTGCCAAAATCAGGACCTTCCCCCCTCAAAAAACCGCGCTTGAATTCTTGAAAGGTCAAAGTGATCTTTTTCACTTCCCCCGCCGGGGCCGCTCCAAATGCCAATGAGACATCGAGCTGAGTTTGAGTGGGACCGACGGCTTCCACCTGATGAGTGTTGATCGTCGTTCTGGCGTTGGCCCCGTCGAAAAAATAGGCTGAGGTGGCACTGGTGCCGGCTTTGGCTTCTGCGACCAAAAGGGCCGAGCTCGGACCTGCCAGCGCCGATCCCTCTGCGAATGGATTGGTCGGCGAGAGCGTGGCGAGGCTATTCCAATTGATGCCGTCGGCGGAGGTCCAGACGTCGATTTCTCCGTGGGTGAGTCCGTCTGGGCCAGGGACCGCGACCAGCTTTGTCGTCGTGAGCTGCAACTGACCCAAGACGCTGTTCAAACAAGGCGCTCTGTCTTCGGTAACCAGAGGCGTACCGCCGGGACCCAGTGCGGCGACTCCAGGTCCCGCCGGCCAGCTCAAGCCATCGCTTGACTTGATAACAAAAATAGATCCTCGACGGTAAACCAGAATCATCTGGTGATTCCAAAACACCAAGCTCGGAGCGTGAACGGTGTTGACGGACTGGACGATCACCGGTGGGCTGTCGGTCGGAGCAACCCTCAATACTGCGACGGTGTCATTGGACTGGCGAAACGCGACGAACCAAGCGAACGAGTCGTAGTTAAAGACCACTGCCGGGCGAGAATGTTGATCGACTTGGAAGCCTCCGTGCGTCGACTCGCCAGTCCACGAGACGCCTCCCTTGGACGTCGCCGTATGCAGGACGCCTCCAGGACCGAACCACGCGAGCAGGTATTGGCTGGTGGTGGGATCTCCTGTCCTCGCGCCGATTCCCGGCGGGATTCCATTGATCGCGGGACTCGGTGCCAGCCCGGCGCTCGACCACAGCGGCGGCGAAGTTGCCGTCCTGGGCACGAAGACGCGGGATTCTGGAGCAGATGATGCAGATAACGGAGTACTGGCCAAAACATACCTCGAGGGAAGCGCCGTCGGCACGCAGGCCGTGAACGTCATCACTCCCAAAGCAAACACAACGGTGCGGGACATGAAACCTCCTGCCTGATAACGCGCAAATTGTGGAAGAAGACTGTCAACCGGGACGGTCTGCCCCTCGCGCGCAGCAGCTGGGGAGGCGCGATGCAGGCCCACGAGGGTCAGTACCGCGCCCGGGACCTAAGCGCCGAATTCCCGCAACGACTCGGCGACCGTCTCCGACCCACCGGCCTCAATCAAGTCCCGCTTGGTCAGCACGCCTCGCTTTTGGTTTGGTGCTGCTCACTTTCTTTGAACTGTTGTTCAATTCGCTCGACGGTAATTTTTGGCGAGCCAGGTGTCGATTCTCTTGACCTCGTCTTCCAGCTCGCTCTTTCCTACAATTGCGTCGCGCGCTTCGAGCGCGAGCCGGCGCGCTCGCTCCGGTTCACGGTGCAACTCACCCAGCGCCCTGGCCAATCCGAATTTCGTTCGCGCATACTCGCCAAAATACACGTGTGGATCTTTGCGGTGCACCACCGCCCGCTCCAGCACCTCGAGCGCTTTCTTGGGCTGGTGAAGACCCAGATAGGTAATCCCAAGCCCGGTGAGTGGAGAGGCTAAATCTGGATGATTTGCCCCGAGCCACTTCTCTTTAATTGCAACGCAACGCACGTAGTAATCCAACGCTTGATCATATTTTTCCTGTGCTCGCAAAATATCGCCGACGGTACGGAGAGTCTGCGAGATCTCCAGGTGTTCCGGTCCGAGAACCTTTTCTTCTATCTCGAGGGCGTGTTTCGCTTCACCGAGAGCTTCGTCGAAGTGCCCCAGCCTGAAAAGTTGGCTCGCAATGCCGCCCCGTGTCTTTCCCACCTCGTAATGGGCGGGTCCCCAAATCGACTCTCGAATCGCTAAACAACGACGGAGATACGTGATTGCTTCATCGGACCTTCCGAGCTGTCTCCCGATCGCCACCCCTAAATTGTTGAGATGGGCCGCCAGCACTGGATGAAACGGCCCAAGCGCAGCCTCGTCAATCTGAACCGCTCGTTGGAAGCTCGCGATCGCCTCGGAAACTTTCCCTAAACTGAGCTGCACGGCTCCAAGATTCCCCAGCGATACCGCGACTCTTGCATCGGATGAACCATAGAGGCGCTCGAAGAGTGTGAGCGCACGCTGTTGATAATCGATGGCCTCGTCATACTTCCCTTGAGTGTTCAACAGCGAGCCGAAATTTGTAAACAGGATGGCAAGCAAATTTTCGTCGCCACCGAGATGCTCGATCAGCGCCAAGGCATGTTTTCCGTCCTCCTTCCCCTCGTCATATCGGCCCTGACGTTGCGCATGCCAGATCAGGGTGGACCAAGCTTCTGCGGCTACGGCGGTGTGCCCGCTCGCCTCGGCGGCCAAAACGGTGTCCACCAGCGTTGCTCGAGCGCCGTCGTAATTGCCAGCGGCCCATTGAACGCCGCTAAGGCGAACGAGCGCTTCTGCTTCTATCGGTCGGTAGTGCAATGCCTTTGCTTGCTCGACGATATTCGCGGCCAGCGGAAGCACCTGAGAGATTTTGCCGGCATCTTTCAGCGCTTTGTTTTGAGCGAGCTTAAGCCGCAGCTCCTCCACCTTAGCGCGGGACTCCGCGTTGGCCGGCGGCCGTAACGGGCCCAGGAGCGCAGAAGCGTTTGCGCATGTTTGCAATTCGCTCAGCCCTTGCGCTGAGCGCAAAGAGTCGGCGACCATCTTGGCGTCGGGATTTAGAAAAAGCTCGACCAGCGACTTGAGCTCCTCTCGCCGCTCGGACAAACAGGCCATCCGCAGGTCGAGCAGCTCCTCGGACTGTTCTCCTCGAATCCGAGTTGCCTCGCAGGCCTCGGTGTGCATGCCCACCCAGGAATTCGCGTACGCGTCGAGCGTCTTTTGGACCGCGCGCATCGCGTCCTGCGCGTAAGGCTTGCCGGTGCCAAGAAACGCGCTCGAGAGCGCAGACCTTCTTTGCTCATCCCAAACGCCGGCCAGTTTTATCGCTGCTCCCTTGCACACCTGGCTGTGCCGGTACGCGGCTTGGCGTAAGCCAATTCCGACCGCAGCCACGGCCAACACCGCGCCGCCAATTGCCAACGCTCGCCGGCGGGCAACGCGCGGATCCTTGCGCAGCTCCGAGAGCAACGCCTCCACCGATGGGTAGCGCTCGTCTGCATTGGGCCGAAGCCCTCGAAGAAGAATCTGGCGCATCCAGCCCGGGACCCTGCTGGATTTGGATGGCTCTTTGAATTCGCCCTTGCTCACCTTTTCGGTCAGCGCTTCGACGCTGGGGGCGTCGAAGGGGCGCTCGCCGTAAAGCGCCTCGTGCAGCGCCACGCAAAAGCTGAACTGGTCGGTGCGCGCGTCGGTCGGCCTTCCCAACAGCTGTTCGGGCGACATGTACGCCGGAGTTCCCAGGAACGTGCCGGTCTTCGTCAGCTGCTCCGACAGGATTCGGGGCGTCGATGGACCTTCCGCCTCGAGCTTGGGCGGCAACGTCGGAGCGTGCGCGTCCAACTCTTCGGCCGCCCGAGCCAGCCCGAAGTCAAGCACCTTCACCTGCCCGTCGCGGCCGATGAGCACGTTCTCCGGCTTGAAGTCCCGGTGCACCAAACCCGCTGCGTGCGCCGCCGCCAATCCCTTTCCCGCTTGAATGAAGACTTCCAAAACCTCTCGCGCGGTGCGGGGCGCCTCCTTCAGCCAGTGCGCCAGCGTCTGCCCCTCGACGAACTCCATGGCGATGAAGACCTGTCCGTCCAGTGTGCCCACGTCGTGGACCGGGATGACGTTGGGATGCGACAGGCGAGCCATCGCTTGCGCTTCGCGAAGCAGCCGCTCCGGCGCTCTTGGATCCTTGCGGCGCTCTGGCGATTCCGCGCGCAAAAGCTTTACCGCCACCTTGCGGTCCAGCTCGGGGTCATAGGCGGCGTACACCACGCCCATTCCACCGCCCCCCAGCTTGTTCAAAACGATGTATCGGCCGAGCGTCGAGCCGCGTCGAGCAGCATCCACCTCACCCTGTGAAGGCAGCGTTTGCTCAAATTGCGAAGAAGTTGGGTGGCCGAGCTCGGTTGCGGTCGGTCCGCGTCGCGCCGCGGCGATGAGGTCCTTGGCGTGCGCCACCGGCGTCTGCAGAAAACTGCCCGCCGCCCGGTGTTCCGAGAGGAGGGTCTGCACTTCCTTTCGAAGCTCATCGTCGCCCTCGCAGGCGTGCGCCAGGAATGCCGCGCGCTGCGTTTCTTCGCATTCCAGGGCCGCCGACAAGAGCGCGTCGATTCGCTTCCAACGCTCAGGGTCCATCGCCCACCCTCAGTTCAGGTCGATGTATACACCCGCGGTGTGTTTTCGAACACCCTTGTCGGGTTGCCCTTTGGACCGTCCGAGCTGAAGAAACGAAGCTGTGCCGGGCACAGATCTCCGGCTGGAGTTGCATCGAGTGTGAATTTAAGCTCGATTTCCGACTTAAATTTACCACTCGATGCAAATGAAGCCTACTGCTCGCACGCCGCAAAGCGCGCCGGCTGCGCCTGGAACCATGCTTCACCGCGTTGGCCATGCACTTCGACGCTTCGGCGTACGAAGTCAGCTTGTACAGCTGCGTTTTACGCGAGCAGCGAACCGGGAGACGAGGAGCCGCCGGCTCGGGCCGCGACATCACCGTGTTACGAAGCAGCAGTCGCCGGATGGCGCTTGTGCCAGTCGGTGGCTTGCTCGTACGCGTGGGCTAGGCGGAGGACCGCTGCTTCGCCGCCGCGAGGACCGGTGATCTGCATCCCAATCGGCAGGCCGGCCTGCGTAAAACCGCAGGGAACGGAAATCGCCGGCAGCCCGAGCACGTTGAACGGCCTCGTGTTGTGCAGCATCGAGATTTCCTTCGTCCGAAGCGTGTTCATGTCGCCGAGCAGGTCGGCAATGGCAAACGGCGGCACCGGCGCGGTAGGAGTTATCAAAAGGTCGACATTGTCAAACGCCCTTGAAATGGAGCGCCGCATCTGATCGATCTGGCGCCGGCTCTGAATGTACGCGGGCGCAGTAACCTCTGCTCCACCCTTGATGCGCTTGAGAGTCTCGGCTTGGTAGAGCTCGGGGGTCTTGGAAACGAATTCCTGGTGATACGCGTAGGCTTCGGCTCTGAGAACATTGCCGAGCGGGTCCAGGATCGAGGCGTACTTCTCGTCGGCGGCGAGCGACCCGATGTCGCGCTGGCTCGCGGTGAGTCTTTTGAGAACTGCCAGCGCCGATTCCATCGCCGCCTGGATCTCCGGATGGAGTGACTCGTAGAAGTAGGCGCGCGGAATGCCAAGCCGCAGCGAAGAAGTCTTTCCAACGATGGTCGCCGCGTAGTCTGGAACCAGCGCGTCGATGCTGGCCATGTCCTCCGGATCATAGCCGGCGAGCACCTGCAGCATCAGCGCGGCATCCTTCACCGTGCGAGTCATCGGGCCCACGTGGTCCAAGGACCAGGCCAGCGGCACGACGCCTCGGGTGCTGACGCGCCCATAGGTCGGTTTGATTCCGACGATTCCGCCGTAATTGGCGGGCTGGCGAATCGAACCGCCGGTATCGGAGCCGATGGCGCCATAACACATTCCCACCGCGACCGCCGCCGCGGATCCCCCCGACGAGCCGCCGATGCAGTAGTCTGGTCCCCACGGATTTCGAACCGGACCGAATTGGCTGACGACGGAGCTGCCGCCGTAGGCGAACTCCTGCATGTTGAGCTTGCCGAGGAGCACCGCCCCGCCGGCCTTGAGGCGGCGGACAATCTCCGCATCCTGAGTGGGGACCCGATCCTTGAAGACGCCGCTGCCCGCTGTCGTGCGCACGCCGGCCGTGTCCACCAAATCCTTGAGGGCGATGGGGATGCCATGGAGCGGACCCTTCCACCGGCCGCGGTGGATCTCCGCTTCCGCGGCGCGAGCCTCGGCCAGCGCGGAGTCAGCGGTGACGGTGATGAAGGCATTCAGCTTGCTGTTGAGCTGTTCAATTCGGCCGAGACACGCTTGGGTGAGCTCCACCGGGGACGTCTTCTTGCTGTGCACGAGCTGAGACACCTGGGAGAGCGGGAGCATTGACAGAGATCCATTGCCGGCCGTCCCTTGAGCTCCGACTGCCGCCGCGCCCATTCGCGGAATCAGCGTTCCCGCCGCTGCTGCCAAAGTTGTTTTCACGAACGACCTGCGAGACATATCTGCAATCCTCATGCGCCCCTCCCGCCCGGAGGCTGCGTTGCCTATCGAACCAGGCAACTCTCGAACAAACACCGCCAGCTGTCGAGACCTAAATGCTTGAAGGTTGGCAGCGAGCGGCATACAGCGGGGCCATGGACAACGTTCACCACGCTGAGGTCTCCGGGCGGGCTGCTCGCGCCCCTCCTTGGCGCCTGGGTCGACCAGCTTACAAACCGGCGAGACCAGCGATCTATCGCGCACTCCGGTCGATTTGATACGTGACCTTATAGATAAATTCTGTTTCACAGGGTTGACCATCGAGGGCCGCCGGCGTGAAACGCCAAGTGGATAGTGCGCTTACTATCTCCAGCCCGAGCTCTGTGTTGGTGATTATCTCCTGCTCCTGTTTGGTCCGAGGCGCAATCACCGCGCAATCTCGCAGTAATCCCTTCTCGGTCATGATGCATCGGGCGAAGATTGTTCCTTGAACTCTTTTGAGTAGCGCGCCGGTCGGGTAGGTCGGAATTCGGCCGGAGAGGCGCTTCGGTTCCTGGAAACGGTGCTCCAGCGTCTGGCAAGCGTCATCTAACTTTGCACGGCACGCTCGCTGCAGCAGCGCAATGCCGGCGATTCGATCCGTGGTCGAAGTGTTGCTCGTGATGAGCGCCAGCCCCTTCTGATAGCAGGGCTGAGCCTCTTTGCCACTGCAGTCGTCGCCCGTCGCGGACAGCCACTCTATCGCGGTATCGTCCGGCAGTTCGCGCGGAGTTGCGCAGCTGAGCGCGGCGGCGAGAATGAAAATGAAAAGAGAATCTACGATGCGCCGAGCGAATGCCTGGCGCTGCCGAAGGACTCCGCCTGACCAGGGGCGCCAAAACCCCACGCCGCAGTCTCTACGCAAACTTCCGGACTGCAGCCGGGAACGAAATGATCGGGGCGACAATTCGACCATCTCCGCGCGCAGGGACCGTGGGGTCGAGAAAAATCTGACCGTTCGCAGGATAGCCATACGTCTTTGCCGGAGAGATATCCCAGACGGGAATGTCGAATGTGACGGCGATATCGCTCACACCTTCGAACCAATGAACGTTGTTCTCGTCGTCGGACATCGAATCGGTATGACCCGCTCCGAATACCTCATCGACCGTTGGCTGGATGACGATTGCTTGCTTTAGGTCTTCCACGCGATCGAACTTTCTCGTCCGTACTTGCCCACGGAGGATCAAGTGCGCCGAGACCAGATGATTGTGCGCATGCGGTGGAGTGCATGAGCCTTTGCGATAAACGAAAAGCTTGCGGCCGAATCCTGCCGTATCTCTTGGCTCGAGCGCGGGCAGGCCAATGTCCTGGATCGCGCCGAGCTTCTCCTTGGGGTACTTGATTGCTCTCAGAACCTCGTCGACGTCCAGTGCTTTGATCAACTCGGAAATCGTCATCGTGCTGTGCAGTTCCTCGACGGCGTGCTGCCATGCGCGAGGAGCAAGCCGACCGGCGCGAACTTCCGATGCGAGGTGCGCCAACTCTCGCGACCACTGTTCTATCCCTCGACCAATGGGACTGGCCCAGGCTCGGTGCTGGAACCCGAGCCGAAGAAGGCCGTACCAGGCGGCGAGCTCGCAGGAGTGAAGCAGAAATTTGCGGCGAGATTCTCCGAGCAGGTTCATCGAAAACAGCATACCGTGACATGGATGCTTTGCAAGGAGCGCGCCCTGTAGAATCGGCTTCTACCCACTTGGTGAGCCTAAAGCGGGTCTGCGTTCAGAAAGACACCGCCATCAGGTCACCGTCAGTGTCACCGTATTGGATGTCGTCACGTTCTTCACCGCAATCTGCAGCGTTCCTCGTTGAGCAAGGTCGGCCGCCGTCACGGTGATCCGAATGGACGTGCTGTTTTCGAACACAGTGAACCTCGCCGCATCGTTCACCAGCCCGATGGAGCTGTTGCAGAAGTTCGTTCCAGAGACGGTAATTACAGTATCCGACGATCCCCGCGCGACTTGCGACGGATCGATCGCTGCCGCGGTCGGCGGATCGGGCAGTCCGATTCCTCCGCCTTTGCCGTAGCTGTACAGCTCGTCTCCAATCTTCAACCCACAGAAGAACTTGAATGAAGGGTGAAGCACCGTGATGCGCTCGCCTTCCTTCGAATCCAGCTTAACGGCGCTTGTCGGCTCGTATTCGACATGCGGCTTGCCATCTTTGCTCTTGAAGCTGACGACATCGCCGGTCTTCACACCGATGATGCTGGGAACCGCGACGACACGTTCTCCATTCAATTTCAACGTCACCAGGTGTTCAGTCATGTGTTCCTCTCCCTCTTGTTGTTTAGAAGTTCTCGTCAGCCACCCTAGGAAGCGAGGCTCCCGCGGAAATTCCGTCAAATTTTTTTTGCCGGTTGTGCACGGTTGCTTTGCCGGCACGCCGAGGCCAACGAGTCATCGCCTCGGCTAGCTGAATCAGGCGCTCGTTGCGAGGTTGTTCCCGCGTCGTTCTCGTTGAACGATCGCCGCGATCTCTCGGCCCACATCTGCCAACGTCTCGTGTCTTCGTGCCCCGGTAAGCAGAGTTATCGGTATCGCGTCCTTAGGTCGTACTTGCAGCCGGCTCAACCACGGAACAAGCTGCCAAGGGCACGGCCTTATCAGTAGCGGATAGATCGTCATGCCAGCTGCTTCATGAGCCTGAAGCAAACGGGGAATTTCCAAATTCAGAATAAACCGCGAAGTGAGAGAGGCGGCTGACAGCAGGAGCACTGCGATGCGTGCCTCAAGCATTCGCTGATCAATGCGTTCTCGCCACGGTTCTCCGACACCAACTTGCCGATCGGCCCAGACTTCGACCAGCCCCGCTTGAGCGAGTACTTCAAGCTGCTCGACCAGCCGCTGCCGCCAACGCTCATCTTGGTAAGAATAACTAATGAATATCTTGGTCCGAGCCATTATCAACTCGCTCGCGTCATTCACAGACACGACACCCGAGTTTGAGTCTCTCAGCGAACTACACTCGATGAGACGACCGCTAGATCACGTTGAGATTCACCGCATTTGATGTCGTCACGTTCTTCACCGCAATCTGGAGCGTCGTCGCTTGGGCAAGGTCGTTCGCCGTTACCTGGATCCGAATGGACGTATTGGTGTCGAATACAGTGATCCTCGGCGAATCGTTTACCAGCCCGACAGAGCTGTTGCAGAAGTTCGTTCCAGAGACGGTAATCGTCGTCGCCCCCGATCCGGACGCTATTTGCGATGGATCGATCGCTGTCACGTTCGGCGGATCTGGCAGCCCAATTCCG
Organism: Myxococcaceae bacterium; assembly: GCA_035262305.1. Classification (GTDB taxonomy): domain Bacteria; phylum Myxococcota; class Myxococcia; order Myxococcales; family Myxococcaceae; genus DATFTC01. The sequence continues at coordinate 11,587 of DATFTC010000317.1, forward strand.
CCGTTCTTCCAGCCGTACACGACATCACCGACCTTCAACCTGCAATAGAACTCGAACGGAGCTTGAAGAACCGTGATGCGCTCGCTGTGATTCTGCCTTTGATCCAGCCTGATTGCGCTCGTAGGTTCGTACTCGTTGTCAGGCGAGCCGACATCGCTGCTGAACCTAACGGTATCGCCGTTCTCCACACCGATAATGCTGGGGACCGCAACGACGCTCCCGTCGCGCAGTGTCAATTGAACTTGGTGCTGCATGGCCTGCTCCTCTCTCTTTCACTTCATTTGCCCGGAGTTCTCGTCAGCCTCTCTACAAAGCGAGGATCCTGGCGAAGTCCCGCCAAATCAGGGTGCCGGCTTAGCGCCGAAAGGAGAGCAGGTCGGGCGAGTGCCAGGATCTCCAACGATTTCTCGCGCTTCCCCAGTGTCTCGTAGGTTTGAACGGCCAGCCTTTGGACCACCGCATCATGCGGGAGGAATTTGACCGCCTGGGCGATCTCCATTTCGGCGCGCTTGTGGTCGCCGAGACGTTCGCACGCGTAAGCCACGGTGGCGCGTGCCAGACCGTCCCATGGATCCTGAAGAAGATCGGTGTCGCCCATATCCAGACCCTTGCGGTAGGCCGATTCCGCCTCTGCGCGCCGGTTAAGCCTCCGCTGCGAATCCCCGAGATTGAGATACAAAATGTTCGACGGGGCACCCTTGTCGATTGCTCGCTGGTAGAGCTCAGCGGCTTCGGCATCCCGTTCCAGATAGGCAAGGAGCGCCCCCAAATTGTTCAAATAGTATGGCGACTCGCGCACCCGTAAAGCGGCGCGAAACTCCTTTTCTGCTTCCGGATAACGGGCCATCTCCATCAAAGCGACACCGCGGCCATTGTGGCCTGCTGGAAGCTCCGGTGCTATCTCGAGGACCTTGCGATATTGCTCATCTGCTTCCATGTACTGCGCTTGCGCGTAGTAAAAGCCGGCCAGATCGACATAAGGGCGGTAGTAGCTTGACTCGACCTCGATTGCCCTACGATACGTTTTCAGCGCATCGCCCGGCTTATTCAGCTTTTGATACAGGTAAGCGAGCCGTCGGCGCCCCTCGCCACTCTTCGGATCCAGCTCGATCGCGCGCTTGAAATCATCGGCGGCTTCCTCGTATGAACCAAGAGTCTGTTTAAGCAGGCCGGCCACCAGGCGCACGGGAACCGAATCGGGATTCCTGGCCTCGGCTTTACTCAACGATGAACGCGCCAAATCGAGCCAGCTCTTCCCCTTCTTGCGTCGATGGTTTTGCAATTGCGCTTCGGCAAGACCCGCGTAGGGCAGCGGCGAGGTAGGATCAAGCTCAACGGCTTTATCAAAAAAGCGAATCGCCTCATCGCCGCTCTCGGGGTCGCGGCGGAGGTAATAAACGCCCTGGACGTAATACTGATAGGCCGCCGCTGAGACGGTCTCCTCGCGCGGGGGTTCGCGCAGATGCAGCCCCGCGGCCACGCTTCCAGCGATCGCTTTCGGAGCCAGCGCGAGTTCGCTCAGCTGGTACTCGGC
>DATFTC010000318.1:0-8148 GCA_035262305.1 Myxococcaceae bacterium
TCGGACGCCGCGGTTTTTAGCTTCACTGTCGATGCATTTTCTCGTTCAACCAATCTCTCGGGCGGGGGCGAGCTGACGGTGCTCGCCGGCTTGTCTCGAACGAACAGTAGGTAGAGATTGAGGGCAACGCTCAATCCCAGAGCGACTGCGAGTGGTACCGACTTCGGCATGACGGTGCGCTAAGTCCCGCAAGCGAGAAGCCTAGCTTCTTCCCGTCCTGGAGACCAGCCGCATGAGCTTGATCAGCGAAGCCGCGTGCTATGTTCGGTCGGCCTTCGTTAGAACGAAGTTCGATTTAACAAATGCCAAGGCGGCCGGTGGGAGAAGGAATAACTGTCAGCTTATCCAGCAGTTCGACCTTCGGGTTGCGACCCTTTCGACTTTAAACTTTCGACTTTCGACCGCTCGACCCCCTCCCGCCGCTTCGCTTCCGCCTCCAGCGCACGAAACACCGACGGTATCGCTCGCTGGCTCGCTTCGTTGGCGATCACATGAGGAATCCACCCCGCGGGGTCGACTCGAAATTTGTAGACAACGCGTGTTTCATTGGCGCTGATTCGCTTGGCTCTCCAGGAGCCCTCGTTGATGCGAACGCGGATGACCCCGGGGCGTTCCGGCAGAGCCGCCGGAGCGCTCACCCAGTGATTTGCGAACTCATCGCCTCCGGTCCCGGTGACCAACTTATCGACGGTGATGCGCAGGACGAAGTCACGCGACCGAACGAGGGGAAACTCCAGACGAGAATAGGTGAGCCGTGCTTTACCGCTTTCATCGGCTCCGAGGTCCTTGGATTCGACGACGTAGGGCATGAAGGCAGCGTGCGACTCACTATCCAGGAGCACGCTTTGGATGGCCTCGATGGTCGCTGACAGCGTCGCGCTGGCTGAGAAGTCTCGGATTGTGGAGCCCGGCTGCGCTTGAGACTTGACCGTGACCCCGTCGGCGGTCGTCGTCTTCCACTCGGCCCAGGTCGCTTGGGCCAGCAGCGAGGCCGCGAGGAAAAATCCGGTTGTGAGTCCTCGCATCAGCACTCTCCAAGGTAGAGGGATAGCCCGTTCCGCGAATCCAGCGTGAATGATTTTTTCGGCAGAACCCTCCAACTGAGCTGGACCGGACAGAAAGAATTGTGGCCCCGTCGCCCAGCCACCGCACCTTCACCGCCAATCAGCTCAACGGAAGGCCTAGACAAACACTTGGGTGGAAGAAACCATGCGAGGTTCTAAATGAGCTGTTGCGTTGATCGCCTCGCGCGTGCGCGCACAACGTTCGCCCAAGGCGATTCGGAGGCGCCTCGAGCGATTCGGCGCGTCCCCTGGTGATCCGGACTGACCTCGCGCCTCCGCAAGCTGGCTAAGTGCGCTTGGAAACGGCTCGCCAAACATCGACCTTGTGCGCGGTGCTCGAGAGTGAAAATCTCCGGCCTCAGTCAATTCCCGCGACTCGGGCAATTTTCCGGAGGCAAGACATGAAAGCCATTCGCGTCCATCAATTCGGCGGTCCCGAAGCTTTGAAGCTCGAAGAAGTGCCGACGCCCAAGCCTGACTCAGGGCACGTCTTGGTGCGCGTCCACGCTGCCGGCGTGAATCCGTACGACACCTATATGCGCGCCGGAACGTACGCCATCAAGCCGCCGCTGCCGTACACGCCCGGCTCCGATGCCGCCGGACTCGTCGAGTCGGTCGGCCCTGTCGTCAAGCAAGTGAAACCCGGCGACCGGGTGTACGTCGCGAAGACGGTGAGCGGCGCCTATGCCGAGTACGCCCTCGCGCTCGAGAGCCAGGTCCATCCGCTGCCGGCGAAGGTGAGTTTCGCCCAGGGCGCCGGCGTCTGGGTGCCGTACGGCACTGCGTACCACGCCTTGTTTCAGGCGACGAGCGCCCACGCCGGGGAAACCTTGCTGGTTCACGGAGCCAGCGGCGGCGTCGGTATCGCCGCCGTTCAGTTCGCTCGAGCGAGCGGCCTCACCGTCTTTGGCACCGCGGGCAGCGAGAAAGGTCTCGAATTGGCGAAGCGCGAAGGCGCGCATCAGGTTTTCAACCACTCCCAAGCCGGGTATCAAGAACAAATTCTAAAGGCGACGGATGGCCGAGGCGTCGACGTGATCCTCGAAATGCTGGCCAACGTGAACTTGGGCAATGACCTCAAGTTGCTCGCGATTCGTGGAAGGGTGATCATCATCGGCAGCCGCGGCGATGTCACCATCACGCCGCGCGACCTGATGGTGCGCCGCGCCTCGGCGAGCGGAGTCATGCTCTGGAAAATTACCGAAGACGAAGAGAAAGAGATCCACGCGGGTATCATCGCCGGTCTGGAGAACGGCACGCTGCGCCCGGTGGTTGGCAAGGAGCTTCCGCTCGCCGAGGCCTCCCGCGCCCACAAAGAAGTCCTGGAGCCCGGGGCCTTCGGCAAAATCGCCCTCCTGCCGTAACGTGAGACGATTGGCGAGACGTTCTGTACAATTGCCAACCCTTGTCACTGCGCTGGTCGCACGTTGCCGCGCTGCCACGCAACGGACTCCGGAATCGATTGGCCTTTCGAGCGGCGCGTCTGCTATGCAGTCCCCCTCATACGTAGACGGGGGTGTCATCATGAAACGCAATCTGGGTCTGAATCTCGTCCTCGGATGTCTCGCATGTGCTGCATGCAGCCAGCGCGCTGGCCTCGGCGTCAAATTGAATGGGGCCACGCCGCCCGACGACGGTCGATACATTTACGCTGCCTTCAACGACGGATCGATTCACGTCTATGACATCGACAACGGGCACCAGGAAGTTCTCGCCTTCAACACCGTTGGTGGAGTCACTGACGTCCGCGGCGCGTGCGCGAGCGCGGCCAGCGGGATGTTTTACATCGGGCATCAGGCCTCAAATGCTGGATACGTCGTCGCGGTCGACATGTATTCGAACACGGTTCTCTGGAACCGCGCGTACCTTCCGAACGTGGATCGACTCTCGTGCACTCCGGACGGGCAGAAGCTCTACGTGCCCTGCAACGAATCTTACACCGATGATTGCTTGATCGTCGTCGACGCCGCGTCCGGCGACGAAATCACTCGGATTCACATCTCGCCGCGGCCGCATGATTCGCTGAACAGCCTCTCCGGCGACCACGTCTACATTGAGACCAAAAGCTCGCAATACATCGACGTCGTCGACACGTCGACCGACACGGTGATCGAGCAGATTGGCCCATTCGCCGGAATCGGCGGTCCATACACCATCAACGGCAGTCAGACCCTGCTTTACGGCAACTTCTTCGGCGTGAACGGATTTCAGATCGGCGACATCACGAGCGGCAACGTGCTCGACACCGTTTATATCGCCGGCCAGACTACCGGCATTCCGGGCGAGCTGAATCAACATGGAATCGGGCTGCGTCCCGACGAGACGGAAGTCTGGGTCACCGACGGGGTCGGCGGCCAACCTTACATTCACGTCTTCGACGTGACGGTGAGCCCGCCGCAGCAGACGGTCGACGTGGGCCTGAGCTACGCGAATCCCCACTGGGTGACGTTCACCATCAACGGCGACTATGCGTACCCGTCGGGTCCGAAGTTGAGCGGACGACCGACGGATGTGATCGATACCAGCACCTACCAGCGCGTCGGCGCCATCGGCCCGAGCGAAGACCTGCTCGAAGTTGACTTCGAGGGTGGCTTCATCGCTCGGGTGGGAAATCAATTCGGCGTGGGCCGGCAGCAGTGACCGACGGCCCCGACCGTTCGAAACTCGCCGAATCGAGCGCAGTCGGCCGGGCGTCGGCGGAGCACCGCGGGATGGTCTTGACGTAGCCATCGCCGCGCCGGAAGCTGCGCATCGAAGGAGCCACGATGCCTGAGCAAGCGGGCGCGAAGACCGAAGGGCGCCGGATCCGGGTGCTGGTCGGCAAGGCGGGGCTCGACGGGCACGATCGCGGCGTGAAGGTCGTCGCTCGAATTCTGCGCGACGCGGGCATGGAGGTCGTTTACACCGGATTGCACCGCACGCCCGAGCAGATCGTCAACGCGGCGGTGCAGGAGGACGTGGACGTCGTCGGAATCAGTCTGCTCTCCGGCGCGCACCTGACCTTGATGCCTCGCATTTTGGATTTGCTGCGCGCCGCAGGAGCGGGCGACATCGCAGTCGTCGTGGGCGGCGTCATTCCCGACGAGGACGTGGAGCCGCTTCGGGCGATGGGCGTGGCGGAGATCTTCGGCCAGGATGCCGCGCCGGATTTAATCGTCGAGCGAGTTCGCGAGCTGGCGCGGTCGCGGCCAGCGGAGTGAACGTGGCGCGCGTCGATCGCCAGAGCAGCGGAATCGGCCGCCGCGGAGTGAACGTGGCGCACGTTGATCGCCACAACTGCGCCGTCGCGCGGCGGAGTGAACTTCGAGCTCGAGAGCATCGCTCGGTAGTGCGCAGCGGAGTGAACGTGGCGCAGCTGGCTCTTGAAAGCATTGCGCGGTCGTGCGCAGCGGAGGGAATGTGGCGCGCATAGATCTCGAGAGCATTGCCAGGTTGCGCGGCGTGGACCTGACTCGCTGGCCTCCGAAATATGATTCGTCCTACCGCCCGCCGGCGAGCCAAGAGGAGTGGCTCCCGGAAATCGAGCGCGCCGACCCAAAAGATCGCGACGCGATCATCTTCGCCAAGCTGAGCGCGCAGGTCCGCTACGCGTGGGAGAAGAGCGCCTTCTATCGACGCAAATGGCAAGCGGCGGGTGTGTCGCCGGACACGCTTCGCAGGCTGGAAGACCTCTCGCGCTTTCCGGTGGTGCAAAAGCACGAGCTGCGCGAAGCGCAGGCGAGCCATCCGCCCTACGGCGACTACCTCTGCGTCGAGCCCAGCGAGGTCGCGCGGATTCACGGCACCAGTGGAACCACGGGCCGACCCACGGTGTTTGGCATTGGCACAGACGACTGGGCGCGCATCCGCGAGGCGCACGCCCGCATTCTCTGGGGCACCGGCATCCGGCCGCAGGATCGCGTGCTGATTTGCTCGTTCTTCAGCCTTTACGTCGGCTCGTGGGGAGCGCTCGCGGCGGTCGAGCGCCTCGGGGCGACCGCCTTTCCCTTCGGCGCGGGCATCTCCGGACAAACGCTGATGGCCGTCCAGTGGGCGCGCGAGATGAAGCCAAGCGTCTTCTACGGCACGCCGTCCTACGGGCTGCACTTCGCCGAGACCGCGCGGCGCGAGGGCATCGATCCGCGCACCTTTGGCTTTAAGACTCTCTTTTTCTCGGGGGAGCCGGGCGCCGGAATTCCCGCCACCAGAAAACTCATTGAGTCGACGTTCGGCGGAATCTGCGTCGACATGGGCAGCATGGCGGAGATGACTCCGTGGATGACGAACGGTGAATGCTCGCGCAGAACCGGAATGCATCTGTGGCAGGACCTCGTCTACACGCAGGTGTGCGATCCGAAGACGTTCCAGCCGGTGCCATTCGGCAGCGAGGGCACGCCGGTGTACACGCACCTGGAGCGCACGTCGCAGCCGATGATTCGGCTCGTTTCCGGCGACCTGGCGCGCTGGACCGACGAGCCGTGCGACTGCGGCCGCACCTATCCTCGCTTGCCCGACGGGCTCTACGGTCGCATCGACGACATGTTCATCGTCCGCGGAGAAAACATTTATCCCAGCGCGGTCGAGGACGTGCTGCGGGCGATCGACGGATTCGGCGGCGAATTCCGGATCATCATCTCCCGCCGCGAGGCCATGGACGAGCTGCTGGTCCGAGCCGAGGTCGCCACTTCGCACGCGCACCTCGTCAAACAGCTCGAGGCGAAGATGCGAGAGCGGTTGCAAGCGCGCCTCGGCGTTCGGCCGACGCTCGAGCTGGTTGCCGAAGGCACCATTCCGCGAACGGAGTTCAAGGCGCGCCGCGTGATCGACGACCGTGACTTGTATCACGGCAGCGTCGGCCAATCGCGCGAGCATTGATAAGGAGCGACGATGTCATCTGAATCCGAATCCGCCCGGCGCGCTCGAGAGGAATGGGAGCGCAATGAGTTGCATCGATTTGTCAAAAGACAGCCGGAGGCCAAGGAGCGCTACGAGACGCTGTCTGGTTTGCCGGTCAAGCGCGTCTACACTCCGGAAGACGCTGTTCCCTTCGGGGAAATCGGTTTGCCTGGACAGTATCCGTTCACGCGCGGCCCCTATCCGACGATGTATCGCGGCCGAAACTGGACGATGCGCCAAATCGCCGGCTACGGCACCGGCGAAGATACCAACCGCCGCTTCCGCTATTTGATCGAGCAGGGCCAGACCGGGCTTTCGGTGGATTTCGACATGCCCACGCTGATGGGCTACGACTCGGACGATCCGCGGTCCTTGGGAGAGGTCGGGCGCGAGGGCGTGGCGGTGTGCACGCTCGACGACATGGAAGCGCTGTTCGAGGGGATCGACCTGACGCGAATTTCGGTGTCGATGACGATCAATCCCACCGCTTGGATTCTCTTGGCGATGTACGTCGCGCTGGCGCAGTCGCGCGGCTACGACTTGAATTCGCTCTCCGGCACGGTTCAAGCGGACATCCTCAAGGAATACATGGCGCAGAAGGAGTGGATATTTCCCATCCGACCGTCGCTGCGCATCGTGCGCGACCTGATTGTGTACTGCGCAAAAAATCTCGCCCGCTACAATCCAATCAATATCAGCGGCTATCACATCAGCGAGGCCGGCGCGAACGCGGTTCAGGAGCTGGCCTTCACGATGTGCAATGCGGTGACCTACGTCGAGGAGGTCGCGCGCACCGGGATGGCCGTGGACGACTTCGCGCCGCGGCTCGCATTCTATTTCATCGCTCAGCAGGACTTCTTCGAGGAGATTGCGAAATTCCGCGCCGCGCGGCGAATCTGGGCGAAGGTGATGCGGGAGCGATTCGGAGCGCGAAAGCCGGAGTCGATGCGGCTGCGGTTTCATTGCCAGACGGCGGCGGCGACGCTGACCAAGGCGCAGCCTTTGAACAACGTGGTGCGCACCGCCCTGCAAGCGCTCTCCGCGGTTTTGGGCGGCGCTCAATCGCTGCACACCAACGGCCTCGACGAGGCGTATGCCATTCCCTCCGAGACGGCGATGAAAGTGGCTCTGCGCACCCAGCAGATCATCGCCGACGAGACTCGGGTGGCGCAGGTGATCGATCCGCTCGGTGGCTCGTGGTTTTTGGAATCACTGACCAGCGAGATGGAGAAGCAGGTATTCGCGATCCTCGACCAGGTGCAGCGGATGGGCGGGACGGTGAAGGCGATCGAGGAAGGCTTCTTCCAGCGAGAGATCGCCGAGACTGCCTATCAGACGAGCCGCAAGCGAGCGACGGGCGAGCTGCCCTGGATCGGCGTCAACCGAAACGTTGATCCGCCGAAGAAAGAGGAGATCGAAATCCACAAGATCGATCCGGCGACCGAAGAGCGGCAGATCGCGCGCACCCGCGACGTGCGCGCCCGGCGAAACGGCGCCAAGGTGGCGGCGCTGCTCGACCGACTGGAGACCGAGGCGCGCGACACCTCGATCAACCTGATGCCAACCACGATCGAGCTGGTGAAGGCGCGCGCCACGATGGGCGAGATCGTCGCTCGCCTCAAGCAAGCGTTCGGCACCTACGTGGAGACGCCCGTTTTCTAACTCAGGCTCATTACTATCGAGACTGAAACCTTTGTTTTTGCCAAACTGTGCGTGATTTCCGTCCAGGGCACAGGCAGTAGTTCACAGTTCACAATATTTGTACGGTTTACGGTCGTGGTGCCTCGCTCACAGAGCGAGCAACGGGTTTCGTGAAACGTAGACAGAATGCGACGCGAAGCCTTTGCTGGCGCCCCCAATTAAGCGACGCTCTTTCATTGCCGCCCTGACGAACTGGTACACCCATCGTCCTTGCACCGCGGCCGAAAACACCGCAGCATCAGGGCAACCTTAGGACCCATCAACTTTTTGTCGGTGGAGAGCTCGACGTCTTGAATTTTTGAGGCGCGCAAGCTTCGATGCAGGAGCAATAACCGAACTGACTCCCAAACGAGCCGTCGATAGGGGCTAATCATGGATAGGCCCAGTTCTTGCTTTTCAACTTAGGCCCGGCACTCTAGGTCGGACGAGAATTGCTTTCCGGGGTACCAATGAACTGGCAGCAGCGGATAACGCAAATATTGCTCGCCGGCGGAACCATCGCGACGGC
>DATFTC010000319.1:0-3221 GCA_035262305.1 Myxococcaceae bacterium
TCATCCACGCTCAGGATCGCTTTTTCCAGATGGATCTGCTTCGCCGCTCAGCCGCGGGCGAGCTGTCCGAGCTGTTCGGTCGCGCGACGCTCCCGGCGGACCGCAACATCCGCGTGCACCGATTTCGATCGGTCGCGAAGCGCGTTCAACAATCTGCGTCGGCCGACGACCGCGCGCTCGTCGAGGCATACGCTGCGGGCGTCAACAGGGGTCTGTCATCGCTCGGCTCCAACCCCTTCGAGTACCTGCTCTTGCGGACCGATCCGGCGCCGTGGCTTCCGGAAGACAGCATCCTCGTGTTGCTGGCGATGTTCATTCAGCTCCATGACAGCTCGGGTCGCCGCGAGTCGAGCATCGGTGTGATGCACGACGTGCTGCCGCCCAAGCTGGTCGAGTTCCTTCTCCCCCGCGGAACGGAGTGGGACGCGCCGTTGATGGGAAACCCATTTCCGCAACCACCGGTCCCTGGACCGGAGGTCTTCGACTTGCGAGCTGACTATGTTCCAGCGCTTCCACCTTTTCGCTGGGCGGAAATCGAGAGTGAAGAGCTGGAAGCGGTCGGCAGCAACAACTGGGCCGTGGCGGCAAGCCGCGCAACTGCGGGGCGTGCGCTCCTCGCGAACGACATGCATTTGGGCCTCGCCGTTCCAAATACCTGGTACCGGGCCACGCTGATCTGGCCATCCGGCGATGGCTCGGAGGCTTGGATATCCGGCGTCACGTTGCCAGGCACGCCGGTGGTATCCGTCGGCAGCAACCGCAACGTCGCCTGGGCATTCACCAACAGCCAAGGCGATTGGAGCGACCTGGTGGTGATCGAACCGGACGCGCGCGATCCGAATGCCTACCTAACGCCGGATGGGCCGCGTCCCTTTCAACGCGATCTCGAACGCATCCGCGTCAAGGGTGCGCCCGAGGAAACGCTGGAGGTGATCTCGACGATCTGGGGACCGGTGATCGACAAAGACCACCGCGGCCGCTCGCGTGCGCTGCGTTGGACCGCGCACGACCCCGAAGCGCTCAACTCCGGGCTGCGGATGCTCGAAGGCGTCCGAACGGTGGAGGAAGCGTTGGCAGTCGCAAACGGGGCAGGGATGCCGTCGCAGAATTTCGTCTGCGCCGATGCGAGCGGCCGGATCGCCTGGACGCTGACTGGCCGGATTCCGCGGCGCGTCGGCTTCGACGGACAGGCTCCAACCTCGTGGGCCGATGGAAGCCGCCGCTGGGATGGATGGCTTCGACCTGAAGAGTATCCGCGGATCATCGATCCGTCCTCCGGCAGGCTGTGGACTGCCAATGCGCGTGTCCTCGATGGCGCGATGCTCGAGCGCGTGGGCGATGGCGGCTACGCGAACGGCGCGCGGGCTCGCCAGATCCGCGACGGCCTTCTGTCGCTCGAGAAAGCGAGCGTTCAGGACATGGCGAAAATTCAGCTGGACGATCGAGCGCTGTTCCTTTCGCGCTGGCGCGAGGTGCTGCTCAAGGCGCTCTCGGATGATGCGATGGCCAAGCATCCGCGCAGGCGCGAGCTCAAGGCATACGTGCGGCCCTGGGGTGGGCGAGCGTCGATCGACAGCGTGGGTTACCGCGCCGTTCGAGGCTTCCATGCGTATTTGGAGCGCCAGGTATTCGGCTCGCTGACCGCGCGATGTCAGGCAGCCGATCCGCGATTCGATGTTTTTCGCGCCTCCTCCCAGCGAGAGGGCGCGTTGTGGAAGCTCGTTACCGAGCGGCCGATGCACTTGCTCTCTCCAAAGTTCAAGAGCTGGGACGAGCAAATCCTCGCGGCGGCGGACGCGATGCTCGATTCGCTCGGCGGTGAACCGCTGGCACGGCGCACCTGGGGTGAGCGCAATCGCAGTCGGATTCAACATCCGCTGAGCCGCGCCGTCCCAGCCTTGGGGCGGCTGCTCGACATGCCGTCGGAGCCTCTCCCGGGAGATCAAAACATGCCTCGCGTGCAGGCGCCGGATCAGGGCGCGTCGGAGCGGCTGGTTGTATCACCGGGCGATGAGGCAAACGGATTGTTTCACATGCCCGGCGGCCAGAGCGGGCATCCGCTGTCGCCTTACTATCGCGCCGGTCACAGCGCCTGGGCGCACGGCGAGCCGACGCCTTTCCTTCCTGGGCCGAGTGTGCATCGGCTCACGCTCGTGGCCGCGCCGACGCGCTGATCACCAGTCGGGTTGCTTGTTCATCCTTCCTGCGCTATGGCGGCATTCGTTTTGTTGTTGTAGAGGGCGCAATTTAGGTTCGGTCAAACCAAACGCGAACATGTGCCTGGTTGGGGAAGCCGAAGAGCGGGGGTGCCGTGACTAAGAAACTACTTATCGTCCTTGCCAGTATTCTTTCCAAAGTTGCGTTTGGGAATGTCACGGTGTCTTTTACACGCCCATTTCCGAACGCGGTTATTAACGGTGACAGCCTTTACGTTATTGTGCGCGTTTCTTCGACCTACGAGATTGATCCTTCATCGGTCAATGCAAAGATAGTCGTGGACGGAATGGAGGGTGACTCGGTCCAGCTTCCCTGGTTCGATCCCCCTGATTATTGGTCGGGGATCATCTCAATAGCCGGAATTTCGCCCGGGCCACTAAACCTCATTGTTTCTGCGACCGATATTTTTGGCACGAGAGGGGAAGGTAGCGAGCAGATTTTCATGCAAACCGCGTTAACGATAACTTCTCCCATTTCCGGAACGGTGTCTTTCTTGCCTGGAACTTCCACGCTTCACCTTGGCGCCGCCTGTGCGGACCGTGGTGGCTGTACCTTGTCAGTGCTTACCCCAGGGGGATGGATTACGGCAGGGGATAGGCTCGATGTAGATCTCCCCGTTACCGACCCTCCGTTTCATGACGCCGGCCAATATCTTTTTGACTTTTACGCCACGGGGCCGGCGCCAGTATTCTTCGAAGCCTTCTTTCGGGTGCCGATTTATCTCGAGGACACGACGCCTAACTTGTCCGAACTGGTCGCGGTGAATGGTCCGGTGGTGGACTATGACGGAGGCCGCGTTCTTCATGTGTTACATCCGCGGTCGGACCCTGTTCACGATCCCTTGGGTATCTATGATTTAGCCGCGCTGACGGATGTTTCTATTGGGGATCCAGATCTCGGCCCGTACACAGTAAGTTGGAGTCGAAGAGTGGCCCGCTTGACTCCGTTCGGGGCAGTTTTTCTCTACGAACTTAACGAAACGATGCCTCCCTATTTCACTCGAG
>DATFTC010000320.1:0-3706 GCA_035262305.1 Myxococcaceae bacterium
AAAAAGCCGAGGGAGAGGTGCTCCGGGTCGAACTGCCGCCAGTCGGCAAGCGATTCTTCTGGAGGCGATTCAGGAGCAGAACCGCGCCACGATCGAAGCTGTCTTCGCCTCGAAGCAGGAGCTCGTGCAGCGCATGGACGAAATGCGTCGAGAACTGACGCTCCGCCTCGAGGTGGTCGAAGCGATCGTCAAGAAGAACAGTGAGGACATTCTCCAGAACACCGAGGGCATTCGCAAGAACACCGAGGGCATCCGCAAGAACAGCGAGGATATTCGTAAGAACAGCGAGGACATTCGTAAGAACAGCGAGCAGATCCGGCTCAACACCGAGGAGCTAGCGAGACACTCGGAGGAGCTGCGGCGCATCGCGGCGATGCTGGAGAGGAAATCGGATCAGGCCTCGTTGATCGCGCTCGAGAAGAGAGTCACCGCGTTGGAGAAACACGTCGGCCTGTAAACGTAGCGGGCGGGGCGATAGGTTTGCAGCGTGCCACCTCTCGTGTTTCTCCCCGGCGCCGGCGGGAGCGCGTCGTTCTGGCGGCCAGTCGCCGATAGGTTGACGGACGTTGGGCAGGTCCACGTCTTCGGCTTCCCAGGATTCGGCGCGGTCCCTGCTGATCGGAGCGTCAAGTCATTGGATGATCTCTTCGGCTGGGTCCTCGAGCGGTTGCCTCCCGGAGCAAGCTACGTCATCGCGCAGTCGATGGGCGGAATCCTCGCCGCCCGTCTCGCGTTCGAGCGGCCGGAGCGCGTGGCACGCTTGGTCCTGGTCGCGACGTCCGGCGGCGTAGACGTGGCCAAGTTGGGCGCCACCGATTGGCGCGGCGAGTATCGGACGTCGTTGCCAAACGTGCCGCCGTGGTTCGTCGATGACCGAACCGAGTTCACCGATCGACTGGCGAAGATTCGAGCGCCGACCCTCTTGTTATGGAGCGACGCGGACCCGATCAGCCCGCTTGCGGTCGCCCATTTCCTCGCTGCTCGCATCCCCGGCGCGCGAGTTGCGATCGTTTCGGGTGGGGCTCACTCGTTTGCCAGCGATCGGCCAGACGAAGTCGCGTCGATCATCAGATCCCATCTAGCGTAGAAACGGCGCGCGCTCCTAGGGTTCGAACGTGACGGCCTCGACGTTGTTGCCGTCCGGGTCGAAAAGGTACGCGGCGTAGTAGTTCTTGGCGTAGTCTGGACGCAGGCCGGGTTTGCCATTGTCCTTGCCGCCGGACTTCAGCCCGGCCTCAAAGAACTTGGAAACGCTCGAGCGACTGCGGCTCTTGCACGCGAGATGGATGAGCGACGACGGCGTTCCTTCGGCGATCCACAGTGCGACTTCGCCCTTGGGCCCGAAGCCGACGCTTTTGCCCTGCTCGTCGAGCTGCTGCGCTTCGCAGCCCAGCGGCGCGAGCACCGCACGGTAGAACGCCAAACTCTTGCTGAAATCACGGACCTTCAGTGAGACGTGGTCGAACATAATTCCTCCTTTTTGTGAGGAGCGTATTCGCCCGTCTCCGATGAGACTTGGAGAATCTTGCGCTTCAGCCGGCCGAGTGAAGCCTAGCCGAGGCTCTCTTCGTGCCTTCGAAATGTCGTGTGATGCGCTTGGCGCGCCGTCGCCGGCCATCGAGGGCTTTTTGAGTCGCCATTGAGCTAACGCTTAGTTGGCGCCCGCGCGTCGTCGCGCTAGGCGAAACAGCAAATGGTCACCGGCTCCCCAGCAGGTCGGCGGCAGACTTCGCGCCGAAGTCCGAGCGAGCGGGGCCGGACAGGCATCATCGTGACCCTCGCGTGCTCCTGTCTCACCGGGGCCGCCAATGCAGCAGATGAGACGGAGGGCGGGCAGAGCGAACGCTCGGCGCCGTGTGCCGATGACCGCGAATGCGTCGAACGAGACGGTTACGGTTCGATCTGCGTCGACGGGCAGTGCCGCGAGTACCAGGACCGCACCGATCTCTTCGAGATCGTCGGCCTCAAACAGAAGACCGAGGCGCCTCCCGAGCCGTTCAAGGTTTTCCCAGTCGTCCTGCCCGCGCTCGGCTATGATCCGACCACCGGTGTTCTGGTCGGCGCGGTGGGCTCGCTCGGCGTCTACCTCGGCGATCCAAAGTCGACGACCATCTCCAGCGTCCTCGCCAGCGTCCTTTACACCAGCAAAGACCAGTTCCTTTTCCAGGTGGCCAGCACGTTCATGACCGCCGACAATGAGTGGCAACTGCAGGGGGACTGGCGCCTCCTCTTGTTCAACCAGGACACCTTCGGCCTCGGCACCGGTCACACGCCCGTCAGCTCGGGGTTCACGATCAACGGGATCGGAACCACCGCTCCCGTGTCTGGGGCGCAGCCGATGGACATGAACTTGATCCGCTTTCGCGAGACGGCGCTGAGAAGAGTGTCGGGCGCCTTGTACGCAGGGCCTGGGTTTGCCTTCGATCGCTTTTACGGCATCGTCGACCGCAGCCTGGATCTCCAGGCGTCGCCGCCGGTCGTCACCAGTCACTATGCGTACAGCGTGCTCGAGGGCTTCAGCACCGGGGCGTATACGGTGTCCGGAGTGAACCTGAATGTCGCTTTCGATACTCGGGACTCCACGATCAATCCCTACCGCGGGTACTACGCCAATCTCTCTTATCAGTGGTACCCCACGTTCATGGGCAGCAGCCAGAACAGCTCGCTGATTTCCGGCGAGGCTCGGGCATACCTTGGCCTTTCGCCCTCAGCCCCGCGCAACGTGATCGCCTTCTGGGTGATCGCTCAGGGCGTGGTGACGGGGGCGATGCCTTACCTTGCCCTGCCTTCGATCGGTTGGGATGCGCGCAACCGCAGCGGCCGAGGTTACCTCCAGGGTCGGTTTCGCGGGACGGCCGAGTTTTATGCCGAGGCGGAGTGGCGGTTCCGCATCACCAACAACGGCGTGGTGGGCGGCGTGCTCTTCGCGAACGCGGAGAGCTTCGCCCGGCCCGCGGTGAACATTCCTCAGTACAGCGAGCCAGGCGAATCGCTCTTCCAAGCCTTCAGGTACGCGGGAGGTTTCGGAATCCGCTTGATGTTGAACCGCCAGTCTCGAGCCAACATGACGCTGGACTTCGCCTGGGGCGATAAGACTCTGGGCCTCTACTTCGGAGCCGGCGAAGTCTTCTGAGGCACGCCGAAACCTGGACCGTCGAAGGCCCTGAGACGGAAGCTCGTCTCGCAAAGGCCGTTCGAGCACTTCGTCGTAGCGTGATACTTAGTACCTATACGGAACCTGGTTACCAGGCTGGCGAACGACGAGGACCTGTCTTGGTGCGAGCGACAAGACAGACAAATTGATTCGAGTCGATTGCTCAAAAAGATCCAGAGTGGCAAAATCCTCGTGGCTAGCGCGAGCGACCGCTCGGTGGGGTACCTTCGTTTGAGGATCTGTGGTCGAAGTTTCATACATATCGATGATTCGCGTGGCTCCTGAGATGAGGAGGAAGGGGGTCGGGAGAGCGCTGATCGCGTTCCTGAAGGATTATTTCTCGAAACAGGGAATCCACTTTCTCTTGGGCTCTCCTCAGTCGAACCAGTCGGCTCCCACCGGGCCGATCAGTCCGATGTCCTGCATGCCGATCGAGCCTCCTGGATTGGGAGCATTTGCCGGATGCCCCGACAGGTACCGCGACATGTCCGGCACTGGCATGCTGAAACAAGCTGATTACTGCTAACCCTTTCAGGCGATTCATCGTCGTTC
>DATFTC010000321.1:0-3907 GCA_035262305.1 Myxococcaceae bacterium
TGCGAATGCTGTCTCGATCTTGCCGCGGAACGAGAACCGACGAATGGTTGCCAAAGATTACCTTAGCCAATCGTTACTCCTTTCCAGAGTGGGCGCTCTTAACCGGATAGGGGTCGTTCAGAACGGCCGCGCCGGTCTCCAACAGGGACTTCAGGTTGGAGATGACCTTCGGCCAGCCCCCGGACACCGCTTCGATGAGTTTCGAGGGTTCGCTCTCGATGGTGTGGCTGATGGAAAGCTTGACCGCCGGTCCGCTGGGCTCCAGTTCCATCGTGAAGAGCGACTCGCCTTCAGCCTTGAGCTCGGGCTTGTCCTGGTGCTGCCAGCGGATCACCAATCGGCGGGGCGGCTCGGCCGCGACGATCTCGCCGGCGTCAATGATTCGGCCGTCGGGGTGCACCATCTTCCAGGAAGACCCGGATGTCCACTCGCTTTCGCAGTGAACGCCGAACCAGTACTGCTTCATGAACTCCACGTCCTCGGTCAACGCTGACCACAGCTTCTCAGGCGTGGTGCGGATACCTCAACGATGCCGACGAGCTGCTCGAAACCGAGAAAACCGCCGTTGACTGCTTCAATGCGAAAATCGAGAGGTACCCAAACCACCTGGGGAGGACAGTGCTGTGGGCCGGCGCCACTGCAATCTACGGCGTGCGTGAGCACCCCGGAGAGGACGTCGCCACGATCACCGTGAAGGCTTGGCTTTGAGCCTGGAAACATCGGCTCACAAGAAAGAAATCAGTACTTCCATTGTCTCCTCAGGCCGCTCTTCCATGAGCCAATGTCCGGTGTCTTTCAAGGTGATCTCGGTGACGGCGGTGCCCACAAGCTTCATCTGCGGGCCGAGAATTGAGGCGCTGGCTTTTTCGCCGGCGATGGAGAGAACAGGCATCGTCAGCTTCGTTTTGGCCATTTCTGCGAAATCTTTTGCCGTCTCCGGCCAGGCGGCAAAGTAGGCCCAGCCCGCACGCATACGGCCCGGACGCGAATATGCTGCGACATATGCGTTCCGGTCGCTCGTGGAGAGCGAGCGCTTTTTGTCAGCTGCCAGATCGTTCCAGAAGTAGGCGAAATAGATTTTTTCTCGTCCCTTGACGAGCGCTTCGGGCGTCGGGCCGTGAAACCTGAAGTGCCACAGATTGTCGTTGTTATACGCGAGCTCCCATCCCGTAACACCGGGAAGGAAAGCGTCCATGACGGCGAGCTTTTCGACTTCCGCGGAGAACTGCGCGGCATAGGCGTATGCAACCATCAGGCCGATGTCGTGGCCGACAACCCGTGCCTTCGTGACGCCGATGGATTTCGCGAGCGCATGAACGCGA
This sequence comes from Myxococcaceae bacterium, assembly GCA_035262305.1. Taxonomy (GTDB): domain Bacteria; phylum Myxococcota; class Myxococcia; order Myxococcales; family Myxococcaceae; genus DATFTC01. The sequence goes on from DATFTC010000321.1 coordinate 1,323, forward strand.
ATGGCCGCCGTCTTCATGTCGCAGCCGTCCTTGGGAATGTCGGAATCGCCAATGCCTGGCAGGTCCGGCGCGATTATGGTGAATTTGTCCTTTAATTTGTCAATCAGAGGACGCCACATTCGCGAGGTCTGCGTATAGCCGTGCAGAAGGATTAAGGCAGGGCCCTGTCCCGCCGCGAGGTAGTGAAGCCTTTTTCCTTCGATCTTCGCGACGCGCGACTCTGGGGATCTGTCTGCTTTTCGAGCGGTCTTCATTTCAGTGTTCTCCGAAAAGACGCCGGGGCCAACGACTCTCGGCCGCCTTGATGACTGACTTCAACGTTCGGCGTCGGCGCAGACGCGGGATCATCCTAACTCGCCAAGCAAATCGACGGACGGCGATGGCGATACGGCCCTTGGCGAAGTGGAATCGTGGATTCACCACGTGGAGCGCGGCTTCGCTGATTATATCCTTGCGCCGGGAGATACGTTTCTTGCCCCGTCGCGGAAACCTGTGGTGATTTTCAGGCGGCGAAGGACTGATGAATGGGAACGTTTCGGCAGGCGCCAGCTCCGCATTTATAGATAGATTTCACAAAGAGTATTGAACATCACGCTTAAGAGCTTTCGGACTGCTGGAAGTGTAGCGAGAAGTATACTCGAATCGGAGGAACGATGAGCACCGTAACTAACTCCCCTCCCATCCACCGTGAACCGGACCTCCTTGGGCAGTCGGTTGTCGTGATCGGCGGTAGCGCTGGCATCGGATTCGAAACGGCACGTCGTGCGCGTGCAGAAGGGGCCAGGGTGATTCTCACGGGCCGGAATGCCGAGCGCCTTCAGCACGCTGGCAATGAGGTTGATGCCCTGAGTACCGCGGCCTTCGACGCTACGGATCCTGTTGCTCTCGGCCGGTTCTTCCGTGACCTCCCGACAATCGACCACGTAATGGTGACAGCCGGCCGGCCTTACTACGGACGCCTCGCCGATATGGACTTCACGAAGATTCGCGATTCCATCGGCGAGCACCTCTTGCAGGCACTTTACGTCGCGCGCTACGCGGCCAGCAAGGTGCGGCCGGGAGGAACACTGATCTTCATGGGCGGCACTGGTGGCCGACGCCCGGCAATCGGCATGAGCATCGCCAGCGCAGTCACCGCTGCACTCCCCGCCCTCACCGCTAGCCTGGCGCTTGAAATCGCGCCCGTGCGGGTCAATCTCATCGCCGCCGGATTCGTGGACACTCCTTTGTCCGCGGAACTGCTGGGCGATCAGCTCGAAGAACGCCGCAAGCAGCTTCGCACCACGCTTCCCATCGGGCGCGTGGTCGGACCGGCGGACGTAGCCGCGCTAGCCGTACACATTATGACCAACACCGCCCTCACAGGCGCAACGTATGACATCGACGGCGGGCAGCAGTTGGTCCCCGCCTAGCTAAAGAAACCAGAATGAGTGGTAGCGACCGGAGTAATCGGCACTAGATTCAGAATCCCGAAATTTCGGGAAGCGAAAGGGGGCACGCATGTCGACGATCCGCCTGCACCAGACAACCACCTCGACGCCCGAGCAGTACGTCGCCGGGCTCACCGACTTTGGGCCTGGCCGCTCGAAGCTTTTTGGCAACAGCGCCGACCAGTACCTCAAGGTGCACAACCGCGGCCCGTCGCAGGCCGACGTCACGGAAGGCTCGGGCGGCATCTGGGAACGCCTGCACTACGACTGGTCCGACCCCAACCACGTCGTCCTCACGACGACTGACTCCAATACGTGGGGAGGCGCGTCCGGCCACACCTACACATTCACACGTCGCCCCGATGGTTTGACCGACATCGACGTCGTCGTCGTACGCGAAGGCAAGAACCTCAAGGGACGGCTGCTCGGCTTCGTGGTCGGGACCATCGGCACTGGCGTTTTGAAAAAAGCGTTTGAAAAATCGGTCAGGGCCATCGAAGCCCGGAACGGCGGATCGAGACCGGCACGCTCATGATGAGCCGCGTACCCGTACCGGCGAATTAGTCTCCAGCAGTTCGTCGCTGGCTGGTACGAGTCTTCAAAAATTCTAAATTTTGGCCAGGGAATACATAGGAGAAGAGAATGGCAACCTCAAGTGCTCTTAACGATGAACCGGTCAACGGCGCGACTCCCGCGATAGTGGACATGAAGTTCGAGGTAATCGTTATTCCAGTCGCGGATGTTGATCGCTCGAAAGGTTCTACACAAAGCTTGGGTGGAGGCTCGATGCCGATTTCGCATTCGACAACGGATTCCGCGTCGTCCAGTTCACGCCTCCGGGCTCGGGGTGCTCTGTCCAGTTCGGCACGAAGATAACGACGGCCCCGCCGGGCTCTGCCCAGGGTCTCTACCTGATCGTTTCCGATGTTGAATCAGCTCGCAAAGAACTCGTTGCCCGCGGTGTCGAGGTAAGCGAGGTGTTCCATGCTTCGAAACCGGGTGCTCAATTCCGCCCCGAAAGCGACGGTCGCGTCAGTGGGCCGGACCCCGGTCACCGCAGCTACTTTTCCTTTGCTACGTTCAGCGACCCGGATGGCAACACCTGGCTGTTCCAGGAGATCACAACGCGCCTGCCCGGACGCGGACTCAGCAATC
>DATFTC010000322.1:0-7515 GCA_035262305.1 Myxococcaceae bacterium
ATCAGCAGGCCGGAGCTGCATTGCGTGCTCATGCCCGAGGCAGGGGGCCATGACGAAGACATCTCAGAGACTTGGTAAGGCGATCCTTGCAGCGTCGTTCATTCTCAGTGCTTGCGGCAGCGGCACCGGTGGAGGCAGCGCTGGAGGGCTTGGCTCAGGCACTCGTCCAATAGTTGCCAACGCGAGCGCTCAGGCCAATCACTACAACGCGTTAAGCTCCCTCGTTAAAGCAAGCGTCAGCTACGCGGTGAAAGTTCAGGTCACATACACCGCCGAGAGTGGCGCTTCCAGCTCGACTCCTGAGGTCCCGGTAACATCTCTCGATGTAAGCGTTCCCGTTCTCGGCTTGAAGCCTAACACCAACTACACCTTCCGCCTTACTGCGATCGGCGCCGATGGCACCCGTGTCGACAGCGATGGGATTAGCTTTCGCACCGGAACCTTGCCCAGCACGCTTCCGACTTTCACCGTCACCGAGCAAGCCGGAAGCGAGCCTGGTTTTACGATGATCGCCTTGATCCAAGATATTCTCTCCCCCTCGGACGCGCGCATCGCCGGCCCTCTCATCGTGGACCATACCGGAGCAATCGTCTGGTACCGCGAGGCATTCGAGGGTCCTGTCATCGATTGGCAACGGCAGCCGGATGGCACATACACCGCCGCGATCAACAATCTCTATTTGGCTGAGCTTGGATATACCGATGCCCGCTACTTTCAAATGGACAACGTGGGCAACGTACTTCGAAGCTATTTCGCTCTTGGCGCGTGGGGGACCGACGCTCACGAGCTAAGACTGCAGCCGAACGGCGATGCCTTGCTGTATGCGAACAACGGTCGAAACATGGACTTGACCCCGTGGGGAGGCCAACCCTCGGTCGACGTCTACGGAAACATCCTCGAGCGCATTTCCCCTAATGGTCAGCTTCTCTTCGCCTGGAACACGCTCGATCAATTGGACATTGGATCCGCGGATCCACTGATTCTACAAGGCCTGCCGGACGCCGCTTCGCTCGATTTCACGCACGGGAACGCAATCGATGTCATGGCGGACGGCGCTTATATGATGAGCTTTCGGCATTTGAGCCAGCTCATCAAGGTGGATCACACCGGATCAATCGTGTGGAAGCTCGGCGGTGTGGACGGCGACTTTTCGTTCGTCAACGATCCGCTGGATGGGTTTTCATTTCAACACGGCGCGCGCGAGCTCCCCAATGGCAACATCCTCCTTTTCGACAACGGGAATGGCCACAACCCGCAGCACAGCCGAGCCGTCGAGTACCGCCTCGATGTGAATGCCGGGACCGCGACGCTGGTCTGGCAGTACGTGCCCGATCCTCCCATATTCGGAGCGTTCATGGGATTCACCCAGCGTCTGGCGAACGGAAATACTCTGATCGACTACGGCGCCCGCTCGGTCGTCCAGGAGGTCAACGCAGCGGGACAGCTCATTTGGGAGCTCCGGGGCCCGACGACGGACGGATTCTACCGAGCGTTCCGAATTCCATCGCTGTACTGAGCGACATCGCGCCGATTCGTTTATCGGAGCTCGCCCGGTCGGAGAAACCGCGCGCCAATGCGCCTCGGCCGACAGAATCCAACCGGTGAATAGTTGCGGTTGCGTGTGGGTGGCTGCGCGTTAGAGTGAGCGCCCACTCGATCCACAGATTAGGGGGACCATGACTGCGCGCGCGATTCTCAGTGGATTACTTTTGTCGCTCCTCTTCGGCTGCGGTGGCGGCGGCTCGAATAACTCGGTGAACGGTACTGTTCGCGGAAAGTCCATGCAGGCGGTAGACGCAATTGCAGGGACTGGAGCTGGCGCGGCGATCGCCCTCTCAAGCACCGGCGGGATTTGTGGCAAAGTCAGCGCTGGCCAACAACCGAAGAGTACACAGTTTCTAATATTCATTCTCCAGGACGTCGCCGGCCAACAGGCCAGTGCGCCAACGGCGCCGGGCACCTATCCCATAACTCAGTCCGGGGCCAAACAAGCCGGGGCCGTGTACATACAAACCGATGCCAACTGCCAGAACGTCGTCGGTTCACCGGTCACCGCAATCAGCGGTACCGTCACCCTCACTTCGGTCAGCAATGGCAGCTACTCAGGGAACTTTGACCTCACGCTTGACAGCAACGATCACATCAGCGGCTCGTTCTCGGCTGCTAACTGCCCCGGCCTGGTGACCTTTCTCACTCTGATGACGACGACATGCGTCTGACTTCGCCCCGCTTCCGGCAAGTAATCGCGAATACCTCCGACCTGAATCCGATTCTTACGACGACTATTTGAAACAAGTTACCAAACAAGTCGAGTGTTGTTCGACCGTGTGAGCGAAGTCGTGACGTTTCGCATTGGAGCTTGGTGGCTGTGCTGATCCGAGCTATCTGGTAGTGCTTATCGACTTCGAGCGGTTACGCACGTGAGAGGCACGCCGGCAAGAAATCTCGCATTGTATCTGGTCGTCGTGGCGGGCATCGGTCTGTCGTTGGAAGCCGCTTGCCGGCGTTGGCAAACACTGTTTCTTGCAGCGTCACACCGAAGCCTGTTCAAAGCCGCGCTGCTCGAGCGTCGCTTGCCCCAGGACATCGTCTTCTTCGGCACGTCGCGCACCGGAGAAGCTCTTCGGCCGCGAGCGGTCCTATCGGCGCTGGCGGACGCCGGCGCACCACCGCTCTCGGCATTCAACGTGAGCACGCCCTTCTCTTCCCTTGACATTCTGCAGTCCGTCGCGACTCGCTTTGCCGGCAGTTCGGGTTTGAAGCTTGCCGTCGTTGAAATATCGCATCAGCAACTCGGTCGTGGCGATCTGCCTTGGGCCGCTGAATCGACGACGCCAAGCGCGGATTTTCACGCCCGAGCTTTTTCCTGGCTGGAAACGCATTCCGCCCTGGTCGCCGAGCGCAAGGTATTCGTTCTCAATAGCTTGTCTCGGCTGATGCTCGTCTCGCTGTTCGCGGCGCGCTTCGACGGTACTGAGGAGTTTGGCAGCGACTACCTCGCGAGCATCCTCGGTCGCCCGCGCGATGTCGAGAGAGCGCAAGCCCAGCCGATCAGTTGCCTACCGCGGCCGATCGACGCCCCGCCTGCCTCCTTGAGCGAGTTTCGCGCCGAACGCGACATCTACGTCCAGCTCGCCCGCTCGTTTCAAGAGCACGGAGTGGAAGTCGCTTTCTACGTGCCCCCGGCGCTGGATTCCGAGCACGCGTGGGAGACCGGCCCGCCGTACCGCGAGCTGCGAGCGTCGATCCACGCCGTCACCGGCCGCCCGGTTTGGGACTTCAGCGAGTGCCACCTGCCGCCGCACCTCTATCGGGACGCGACGCACCTGAGCGCCGCGGGGGGCAGCTATTTCAGCCGCTTGATCGCGAGCGCCATCGCGGCAGACCCGCGGCTCGCGCAGGCGCTGGGAATGCGACAGGCAACGGGAGCAGCGCATGCTCTTCCATAGCTTCACATTTCTCGCGCTGCTCATCCCTACGTTGGCGATCTACTGGCTTTCCCGGTCGCAAACGATTCGGTTGGCCGCGCTGTTCGTCGCCTCGATGATCTTCTACGCCTTTCATCATTGGCCGAGCGCCTTTTTGCTGCTCGGCACGATTGGGTTGAATTACAGCGCGGCGAGATTGCAGCAGCGATGGCGCTCCAGGTGGCTGCTCGCGCTGATCGTCATCATCGATCTATCGCTGCTGTTCTGGTTCAAGTATGCCGCCTTCGCTGCAGCCGAGCTGAAGCGGGCGGCGGCGCTTGTCGGCCTCGCTCTGCCGCTCCCGGCGCTGTCGAATTGGTTGCCGCTCGGGATTTCCTTTTTCACCTTTCAAGTCATCGCGTATCAGGTGGACGTCTACCGCGGAACTGTCGGTGCCGAGCGATCGCTTTTGGTGTTTGCCGTTTTCAAGAGCTTCTTCGCACAGCTCATCGCCGGCCCGATTGTGCGCGCCAAGGAATTCCTGCCCCAGCTGCACAAGCGCGCGCGGTTCGATCCGGAACAGTTTCACCATGGCTTGTTTCTTTTCGTCGCTGGGCTGGCGTTGAAGATCGGCGTCGCGGACGTGCTGCGCCAATTCGCCGATGAAGCATTTCAATCCCCAGCCGAGTTGGCGACGACCGATGCCTGGTTGAATCTCTATGCTTTTGCTTTCCAGTTGTTTGCCGACTTCTGGGGATATTCGACGATGGCCCGCGGCCTTGGAAAGCTCTTTGGACTGGAGTTGCCGCTCAACTTCAACTTGCCTTACCTCTCCTCGAGCCTTCAGGAGTTCTGGCGCCGGTGGCATATCACCCTGTCGAGCTGGTTCCGCGACTACGTCTACATTCCGCTCGGCGGGAATCGATCGAAGCACACGCGCAATCTGCTGGTAGCGATGACCGCCGCAGGTATCTGGCACGGCGCCGGATGGACCTTTGTGTTGTGGGGCCTGTTGCACGGCCTCTGGCTCGCCATCGAGAGCGCGCTGAAGCGCCGCTTCGCGTCGCCCTTAACAACCGCAAGCCCCCTGCGCGGTACAGCCGCCGCCGCACTCCGTCTGTTGCTTTTTCACGGCGTCTGCCTTCTCTGGGTATTGTTCCGAGCCCCTTCCTTGCCCGTCGCTTCTACTTATTACGCGCGCCTTCTGCTTCCCCCCTACCGCGGGCACAGCGATGTGCCGGAGACTCTCGCCATTTGGCTCATTGGCTTCGCGCTGCTTCAGGCGCCACTGGCGCGGGTGATGGAGCGGGATCGCTTGTTTCCGCGCAGTGCATGGGCACAGGCGGCGATCACCTGGCTCTTGCTCGCTCTGACGCTCGGCTACGCCGGACAAAGATACGACTTCATCTACTTTGCCTTCTAAAAGCGCGAATTGTTCCAAACGTGCTCCTGAAGAGCACTCTGGGACGAGTGACGAGCACGCCGTGCGCGAAATGAGCACGGCTCGTTCAATCCGCGCACAAACAGAACAAGGAAAGACCATCCCGCTCACCGCAAAGGCCTTGTAGTCACAGATGTTTCGCGAGGCGTTTCTGGCGCATGTCTTGCTTAGCGGAGGCCTGTAAATAAATCCAACCCTCAATAGCTCTCCAGACTTCTCCTCATGAAAACCACCTTGTCGATCAAGTTGCGTCTATCGCTGCTCGCCGCAGTCACCTTCGTCGCCGGCTGCCAGAGCGGCGCCTTGGATGCTTTGGCGATTTCCGCGAAAAGGAGCGCCGATTCAACACCCGCGCCCGATCCGACCGGCATCGGGCCGAACGCCACCACCAGCGCTGAGTATCAGTTCGATCCCCTGGTGGATTCGGATGTGCTCGCGGATCGCCAGACGGAAATCTGGGCCCGAGTCTACATGCCGTCAGACCTGTCTGTGGGACCCTTCCCAGTGGTGATCGTTCTTCACGGCAACCACGAGACTTGCGGCACCGGGTCAAATCCAAGAGTCGATGACAATTGCCAATACACTACGACGGGCACCTGTCCAAGCGGCTACGTGATGGCGCCGAGCTATGCCGGGTTCGGCTACCTTGCCGATCGGCTCGCCTCATGGGGATATATAGTTGTCTCGATCAATGCCAACCGGGGGATCAACTGCGGCGCGGGTATCACTTTCGACGACGGACTGGTGCTCGCGCGCGGACGGCTAATCCTCAAGCATCTCCAGCGACTCAGCGAGTGGAATACCAATATCGGCACGACGCCCTCCTCATTGGGTGTCGACCTTCAGGGCAAGCTTGATTTCAGCCAGCTCGCGCTGATCGGCCATTCGCGCGGTGGCGAAGGAGCGCGCGCGGCGTTTGCTTTGTACCGGGACGCAGGAAGCCCCTGGCCCGGCCGGATTCCCGACGCGCTCACTTTCCAGGGAATCTTCGAGATCGGCCCTGTCGATGGACAGAGCTTCCGGACCCTCAATGCGGACGGCACCAAATGGAACGTCCTGCTTCCGATGTGCGACGGCGACATTTCGGATCTCGAGGGCGTCAAGCCGTTCGACCGCGCGATGCGCAGCTTCGCCGAGAATCCAGCGACGCAGAAGTCCACCTACACCGTCTGGGGTGCAAATCACAACTACTTCAATACTGAGTGGCAACGAAGCGAGTCAGCCGGCTGCACGGATCATTCCCCGCTCTGGTCGGGCGATAACGGCTCAACGGCTCAGCAGCAGACGGGTTTGTTCGGGGCAATGGCCTTCATTCGAGCCAATATCGGCGCGAGCGCCGACCCCACCTTCAACCAAAACTTCAACCCGCAATACGACCTGCCCGCGGCTTTGACGGCGATCACTCGGGTGGATCGCGGTTACTCTGATTCGGCGAACTCGAGCATCACCCAGGTCTTCGAGGATTTCACCCGTCCGACCGGCACCAGCACCTATGGCTTCCCCAATGATTCCAGCGGCATCATGATCAACCACAGCGGCGTCGCGAACCACGATCCCGTGCAGCGCGCGGGGATAATCATTTGGAGCGCCGCTGGCGGCTTTTTTCAGAGCAATTGGACCGACGTGGGAGTGGGCAACGACATCAGCACCTACAAGACCCTCGACCTTCGCGTCTCGCGCCTATTCAGCGATCTCAACGGGGCGATCGACAGCGTTACGAACTTTTCGATTCAGCTTGCCCATGCCGACGGCACGTTCTCATCGCCCGTCCAATTGGCGTCGTACACCAACCTGACCGGACCGGTCGGAAGTCCAGCCGGCTCCCGCCATCCGATTTTGCAGACTGCGCGAATCACTTTGACCGACTTCGCCGGTGCGGACCTGACGCAGGTTCGTGGGGTTCGGCTGACTTTCGATCAATCCGCCAGCGGGATGATCGCGGTCGCCAATATCCGTCTGTCTACGCTCGGCGGCTCGGGCAGCCCCGGGGGTGGAGTTCTGCCGTTGACCGCATCGCCCGTTGTTGCCGCGATCTCACCTTCGCAACCAGGCCCCTACTCCGGAACGCTGCGGGTGGCATATCCCGTCGTATCGAGCGCTTCGTCCACGGCAGGCGCGACGTCGAGCCACGTCGAGTTGGTGGTCCACTCCGATCACAAGTTCACGGTCGGCGATCAACTTCCAGTTCTGCGCGTGGGCAATCGCGTTTTCCGATCCAGCCGATACGGCGCCGGCGGCGACACCAGCACTCTCATCTTCTCCTCCAGCGATGTCCCCACCGGTGGGGCGACACTACAGAACGGTGCTGATCAATTTGTGCTCGTGAGATAGAACGACGCTCGCGAGCGTTGGACCAGCGCTACATCTGCTGCGGAATGTTCGCTGGGCGGATGGCGAGCGTTATCAGCGAGGCGGCTGTGCAGAAAGATGTGCTGGTGATGCAATGGTCGCCTCGCCATGTGCCATCTTCGCGCTGAATTGCCGCCAGCCGCGCGCGGATGGACTTGCTCCACTTCGCCCAATCTTCGCCGCCCGCTTTGGCAAAAGCCTCGGTGCTCAGCATGTATGAGACATGTTCTTCGCCACCGTAGGTGCCAAATCCGCGCACGAAGGCCTCATCCGCCAGATGCTCTCGCGCCGCAACAGCTGGCGCCTCTTTCATTGTCC
>DATFTC010000323.1:0-3860 GCA_035262305.1 Myxococcaceae bacterium
TCACGAATGCACAGAAGGAAAACATAAGCTTTCCTGGTTGGCCCCGCGCATGCAAGGGATTGAGGGCCATGGAAATGCGAATAGTTCAGGCGAATGAAACAGTTGAGTCCGTGGCAGCGCGCTCGATCGAGTGCGATTCAACTGCACTGCGCGAGCTCGTTCGGCGGTATCACCGCCCTTTGCTCCGGCGTGCCGTCCGTCTGATGCAGAGCCGAGAGTCGGCCGAAGATCTCGTTCAGGAAACGTGGGCGGCGGTGGTCGAAGGTCTGGCCAATTTCGATGGCCGGTCGACTGTCAAGACATGGATCTTCCAAATCCTACTCAACCATGCAAGGAACATCCGCCGCGCCCGACGGAGGACGTTCGTCTCGTTGGTGTCGGAATTGGTCACCGGCGAAAAGCCCCTGCTCGATCCGCCGCAAAACGCTCCCAGTCCCGAAAGGCTGCTCATCCTGAAGGAAACGATGGGTTGCCTCCAGCGAGAGCTACAGCTACTGCCGCCGAGGCAGCGTGTGGTGCTGAATTTGCGGGTGATTGAAGGCCTCGAGCACCAGGAAGTTTCTAGGCGTCTTCGGATGACGTGGGCCAATCAGCGCCTGCTCTTGCACCGGGCGCGATCAAGGCTCAGGCGGGCGTTGTGAAAATCACTCCGATGATCCCACCGCCGCATGCAGTGCCTGCAGGATCAAGACTCGATGGGAATCGCCGAAAGCGCCCCGATCTGTTTCTCACGCTTACGTCGCTTCTACTCCCGCCGACGATTCTGGTTCATCCCATTTGTTTCGTTTCGGCGCTTTCGGTCGTGAGATTCCGAGGTTCTTCATCTTGCTAATTAGAGTGGTCCGCTTCAGCCCCAGCCAGGCGGCTGCACCATGCGGTCCTCCAACAACCCAACCTGCCGCCTGCAATGCGTCTAAGATCACGGCTCGTTGGGAATCCCTGAATGCGCCCGGTTCGGGTTTGGGCGCGACCGGCTTCACCTCGGAAGTAGCCAAAGGATTCGGAAGCACTCCGTTGTCCGAGCGAATCACCGCTCGTTCGATCAAATTCTGAAGCTCTCGCACGTTCCCGGGCCACGGATGCGAGATGAGCGCACTCAGCGTTTCCTGCGGAATATAGTTGATTCGCTTACCCATGCGCGTGCCAAAAACTTCCACGAAGTGCCACACCAACTGTGCAATGTCCTCGCGGCGCTCCCGCAATGGGGGCAGCACGAGAGGAAATACGTTTAGACGGTAATAGAGATCACCGCGGAATTCTTTCAGCCTCACCATCTCGTTGAGATTGCGATGTGTTGCCGCAATCAGACGGACGTTGATCCTATGCGTCCGGCCGCTGCCCAGACGCTCGAATTCTCGCTCTTGCAGGACGCGGAGCAGCTTTGGCTGCAACCCTAGCGGAATATCCCCAATTTCATCTAGAAAAAGGGTCCCGGTGTCGGCCGTTTCGAAGCGGCCAATTTTCTGTGCTATCGCCCCGGTGAAAGCCCCCTTCTCATGGCCAAACAGTTCGCTTTCCAATAGGTCAAAGGGAATCGCCGCGCAGTTCACCTTGATGAAGGGGCGCTCGCGGCGTCGGCTGATATTGTGAACCGCGCGGGCGATCAACTCCTTGCCCGTACCGGTCTCTCCAAGAACCAGCACGGTGGAATCGGTCGGAGCCACTTGTTCCACCTCCACCAGAACGGATTCGAGAGCACGACTATTGCCTATGATTTGTTCAAATCTATTCTCAACGCAACCCTCTTTACTTGACGGAACTCTGTTGACGTTTTCCATAACTGACTCCACAGAGAGCTTCCTCTAACACACGGAAGGGGAGCATCTTACGGGCGAAACAACGAACGTTTTCATCTCTAAGACTTCTAGTCACGCGGCCTTGTTACGCTCGTAAGCCGAACGAATCGCTTGGAGCAACTGCTCGTCGCTAGAAGTCTTGTCTACGAATCCTACACACCCGCTTGCATTGCTCGCCGACAGGATTCTTTGTCATCGTAGATTGATTTCAGCCGGGATGGCCTCCTGAGTCGGAGAGCATTTCGCATGCCACACATTGCTCCTATTTCTCGCCTGGGCGTTTCACAGGACAGCGGTGTGCAGAGGACACGCGTTGACACAGTTTCCCGTGTCGACACACGCATCGTCGCTTGCGAAGCGGGAGTGCGCGTGCGCGATTGCTTCTCAGACTTAGCTCGGTCGATACGCCGCAGCGTTGAGTCCGTAGCGCCCAACCCAGCGCACGACCTGCGTCCTGCCCTTTCCTACAGCTCGCGCGACACTGCTCAGGTTTCCTCGATGTTGCCGCAGGAGCGCGATCAGCTCGTCGCGATGGCGCATTTCGTCAACTGTCAACTCGCGTTCAGGCGCCTCCCTTGGTGCTTCGCGCAGGGCCGCCGGTAGGTGTTCGCGCGCGATCGTACCCTCAGCGGAGAGCACAAGCGCGCCCGCCATTGCCTGCTCGAGCTCGCGAATGTTCAGCGGCCACTCGTATTCAAGGAGCGACCGGGCCGCCTCCGGCGAGAGCGTCACATCGGTACGCTGCGGAGAGAGTTTGCGCAGGAGAGTCGCGAGGAGCAGAGGAATGTCCTCCAGTCGCTCGCGCAACGGTGTGAGCTCCAAAACGACCCCGCGGAGTCGGGCGAGGAGGTCGTGCCGGAAAGTTCTCTCCCCAACCATCCCGTCGAGATCGCGGTGTGTCGCGGCCACGACGCGAAGATCGAGCCGCTCGGGTCGCGTTGCGCCCACCGGCAACACTTCTCTCTCCTGGAGCGCGCGCAGAAGCGCGGCTTGCGCGGCGAGTGGAAGGTCGCCGATCTCATCTAAGAAGAGCGTGCCCGCGTCGGAACTGCGGATAAGGCCGGGCCGGTCCCTTTGTGCACCGGAAAAGGCGCCCTTTCGATGACCGAATAGCTCCGACTCGACGAGGTTTTCGGGGATAGCGCCGCAGTTCACTGCAACGAATGCACCACCTCTGCCGGACCAAGTGTGGATGGCCCGCGCGAGCACCTCCTTGCCAGTTCCGCTCTCTCCCTGGAGGAGAATTGGCACCCGACCTTGTGCAGCGGCTCTGCTGCGCTCAAGCACTTCCGCGAACTGATGGGAGAAAGTTGCCAGAGCGCTCGGGCCTCGAGGCAGGTCCTCGCCTTCGAGGTTCGCGGGGCCCCACGCCGGAAGCTTGCTGCGAAACCTGAGGAACGTCCGTCCGAGTTGAATCAAGGTCTTATCGCGAAGATCTATCGTCTCAATGCGCTCACCATGGACCAGCGTGCCGTTCTTGGACCCGAGGTCGCGCACGCTCCAGTGGTCCTTCCGGCGGCGCAGCTCGGCGTGGGCCTGGGACATCCACGCGTCCGGCAGGTCGAGGTCGAGGACTCCAGCGCCGGCCATGCGCGCCATTCGGCGTGTGCCCCGCCCGAGCCGCACGCATTCGAACTCTGTAAGCAGGTAGCGGGCAGGGCCTGCAAGAGGACGCTCGCAGTCGATCTCGAGGAAGAGGTACGGCGCAAACGCGAATTTCGCTCCACGCGCTTTGCCTAGGGTGAGAGTTTTGCCCGCACCGGCCACCCCCCTTACATACGCCGGGTGTGTCAACACAGCAAAGCTGTATCAATGCTAGGTCGAGGTTATCTCCTTGCCGCCGCGGCGTCGCGGGCGACAAGGCCGAAGCCATGGGCCGTCGCGTCCCTCTCGAGAGCTTCAAGGTAGGCACGACCGGCGATGGAATGGCCGGATTTCATCTCGGTTTCGCCCAGCGCAAGGCGCGCCTCGAGCTGACGGCGAAGAATGCCATATCTCTCAGCCGCGACGATGCTCGCCCTAAGGCTCTTCTTTGCCTCTGCGAAATTGCCCATCGCGGCGCGA
>DATFTC010000324.1:0-17537 GCA_035262305.1 Myxococcaceae bacterium
CGGCCGCCGCGGCTGACCCTGCGGGTGAACTCGACGAAGTTGGGGCGCGAGGCCCTTCTGGAGAAGTTCGCCGCTTCGCGAATCGACGCACAGGCGACGTGCGTCTCGCTCGCTGGAATCGCGCTGGCGGCGCCGGGGAAGGTTCAGGACGTGCTCGGATACGCCGAGGGGCTGTGGCAAGTCCAAGACGAGGCAGCTCAATTGGTAGTGGCGTACGCCTCGATTCCCGACGGCGCTCGCGTGCTCGACGCCTGCGCCGCTCCCGGCGGAAAATCATTCCACCTCGCCGAGCGCACGCGCGTGCTCGCCAGCGACATTCACGCGGGCAAGCTTCGAAAGCTCGAAGCCGAGGCACAACGCTTGGGGCTGCGCGAGCGCCTCGAGCTGCTTGGGCACGATGCGCGCCTGCCGTTTCCGGAGGAACTTGCGCCCTTCGACGCGGTGCTGGTGGACGCGCCCTGCTCGGGCTTGGGTACGCTGCACCGCCATCCGGAGCTTCGGTACCGGCGTAAGGAGGGGGACATCGCCAGATTCGTCGAGCTCCAGCGAGCGATTTTGACGAGCTGCGCGCATGCCGTCGCACCCGGCGGACTGCTCGTCTATTCGGTGTGCACCACCGAACCGGAGGAAGGGGAAGAGCAGGTGCAAGAGTTTTTGCGCACCCACGCGGCCTTTCGGCTCGAAGCGCCGGCGCAGGCCGATCGCCTGCCGATTGCGAAAGGGTGCCTGCACACGCTGCCGGGGGAACGCGGATGGGATGGATTCTTCGCAGCGCGCCTGCGCCGAGCGGGCTGAGCCGCTACTCGTCTGCGTTGGCAGCGCCCTTGAACGCTTCCAAAACGGCCTGGGCAGCGCGGTCGAGATACTTGCCCTTGCGAACCAACAAGCCGATCGTCCTCGTGAAGTTGCCCTCCGCAAAGGCCTTGGCCACCAGCGTCCCTTCCGCAACTTCGTGCTGCACGGTGGCTACCGGCAGGACGGCCACCCCGAGGCCCATCTCGACGGCGCGCTTGATCGTCTCCACGTTGTCCATCTCCATCACCGGGTTCAGCTCCAGTCCCTTCTCGCGAAAGAGGCGATCGATGGCTTTTCGCGTCGGGGCCTCCCGGTCGAAGGCAATGAACGGAACGCCGACGAGCGCGCTCATGGGAATTTTTGCCTTGCTCGCGAACGGATGATTCGACGCCGCGACGACGGCCAGCTTGTCCTCACGGAACTGGAGCAGATCGACGCCGGCTCGCGGCGCCGGGTAAGCGACGATTCCGATGTCGGCCGCGCCGAGGATGACGTCGTCGTAGACCTGGTCGCTGCGCCGGTAGCTCAGGCGCATGTTCACCTTGGGATGGACCTTGAGCAGATTTTTTTGGACGCTCTGCAGCTCGTGCAGGCCGACGGAGTAGATGGTTGAAACCGTCGTGGTCCCGGCGATCTGCGTCCCCTGCTCGCGGACCTCCTGTTCGACCTCGGAAAAGCGGGCCAGGATTTCCTTGCACCCGCGAAAGAGTCGCTCCCCCGCTGCAGTCGGTGTGACTTGCCTCGCGCTTCGAGAGAGGAGCTTCTGCTCGTATCGCGCTTCGAGCGCCCTGACCTGCTGACTGACAGCCGACTGCGTCACGTGGTTGAGCTGGGCTGCCCTGGAGAACGAGCCTGTCTCAACGACGTCGCAAAACATCTTGAGCGACGCGAGCTGCATAAGGAGCCCTCTCCAACGAGGTAGATTTAATTAGCAACCCTGCTGCTGCGCGGCAATCAAATGCTCCGGCAGGGCGCCGCACTCGGCCGGGGATGGGAGATGGCGCCGAGGCGCCGCCGCTTCAGCTCGTCCGAGCGGACCCGAGACTTTCTTCGAGAACGCGCCTGCCGAGTGCGGTTGGACTCTAATCTTGGCTGAAGATCGCGGCCTCCGTCGCCTCGGCAAGCACGTCGAGCAGGCGATTCCCCTCGAGCGCAGAGGCGCTGGATGGCGAGCCGAAGTAGGCCTGCTCGCCGCCGCACTCATGAAACGTCCGAGCGCCCGCCTTGATCAGCGCCGGCAGATTCACCGGCAGGTCGGCGAGCGCGGTGCGCATCGACTCGTTGACGAGGCCCGGGGCCGCGGCGAGCATCAGGGAAGTCTCGTACTGGCCGGCGTGGCTTCCGCCCCGGGTAAATTCTTCGCCGAGCTGAGGAGCGATCGGCTTTCTTCGATGGTCCGGCACTGCGATGGATGCGCCGCTTCTCGCCGCCGCGGCCCGCGCTGCCTCATGCACCAGCTCAAAGTGGTCCGGCTCGAGGTGGTGATTCACCACGCCGATCGGCGAGAAACCGTGCGAAGCAATCCCGACCAGCACGTCCGTCAGCCACGCCAGTGCAGCAGTGCGCGAAATGCTCACCGTTCCGGGAAAGCTCGCCGCGAATTCAGTCACCGCATAAGCCACCGGCGGAAAGATCAAGCATCGTCTTCCTCGCGAGCCGAGCCGCAGCGCGGTGCGGCGGCAGACCTCGACCGAGATCACCACGTCCACATTCAAGGGCAGGTGCGGACCGTGAGCTTCGGTCGAGCCGATCGGCAGCAGCGCCACCGACTTTTGGCGGGCGAATTCACGGATCTCCGTCCATGGCAGCTCTGCCGCGAAGATCGCTTTCTCGACAGGCGCGCTCATTCTTCAACCCCGAAGCTGTGACTTGAGCACCTTGCCTCGGTCGCTCTTTGGAAGTGAGGCGACAAACTGGATCGATCGCGGAGCCTTGTACGGCGCGAGCGACTGGCGGACATAGGTTTTGAGCTCTTCGGCGAGTTGATCCGACGCGTTGTATCCTGGCGCGAGGACGAGAAAGGCCTTGGGCTTTTGCAGACCGTCCGCATCCTCAAAGCCAATCACCGCTGCCTCGCCCACGGCGGGGTGGGTCAGCAAAGCGTTCTCTACCTCCCCCGGCGAGAGCCACTTGCCGCCGACCTTCAGCATGTCGTCGGCGCGGCCGCAGAACCAGAAGTAACCCTCCTCATCCTGGCGAAACTTGTCGGCGGAAACGCACCAATCGCCGCGAAAAGTCTGTTTGCTCTTTTCGTGTTGTTGCCAGTACTCGAGTGCCATCGAATCGCCTCGGATCCACAGCGTTCCAATCTCCCCGCGTGCTACCTCGCGGCCCTGATCATCGCAGATCTTCGCCTCGTACCCGTCGACGACTCGCCCCAGCGAACCGAGCTTCACATCGCCAAAGCGATTGGTGATGAAGATGTGAAACATCTCCGCCGAGCCAATGCCGTCGAGAATCTCGACCCCCGTCGCTCTCTTCCAGCGGTGGTAGAGCTCCGACGGAAGCGCTTCGCCCGCGCTGATGCAGACGCGCAGCGAGGAGAAATCCACCGAGGAGACGCCGGGGGCGCTGACCATGGCGTTGATCGCGGTCGGAACCGCAGTGAGGATGGTCGGCCGCTCTCTGCCGATGAGCTCGAAAATCCGCTCGGGCGTCGCCTTGTCGGGGAAGATCACCGACGAGCCGCCCGCGAGAAGCGGAAACAGCAGGTTGGTCCCCAGCGCGTAACCGAACGCGAGCTTCGGAATGGAAATGGCGATGTCCGAGTTCCGGTAGCCGACGATCGGCAGCCCGTAGACAAGGGCGTTGAACAGGAAGTCCCGCTGTTTGTGGACCGCCGCTTTTGGAAAGCCGGTCGATCCTGAGGTGAAAAGCCAAACCGCGGGATCGTCTCGGTGCGTGGGGGCGAACTCCGGATCGGGTTTAACCGCAGCAATTTCTCGCTCGAACGAAAGATGGCGGCCGGGAGAGCCGGCCACGATCAGCGCTCGCGTTTTCGAGGCCGATCGAGCCAGCGCGGATTCGAGTGCCGCTCGTGCCGAAGCATGGGCGACCACGATCTTCGCCCGGGTATAGCGCAGGTAGTACTCGATCTCCTCGAGCTTCTGTTCCGGATTGATCGCCGCCACCACGCCACCCGCCTTCAAGGCTGCCAACCACGCGGAAGCAAACTCGGGTATGTCCGGAAGCATCAGGAGCACGCGCTGCTCGAGCTCGAGCCCCAACCCGCGGAAAACCGCAGTGGCCCGATCCACCTCGTCGGCCAGAGCGCGATAGCTGATCGCCCGTCCTTCGAATCGAAGCGCTGGCGCATCAGCCCGCGCAGGCAACTGGCGATAGAGAAACACCTCCGCGAGATTCAGCTGCTCCGGCAAATTGCGGAAATCCAGCGCCGAGTTCATGAAACCTCACGCGCCACCGGTAGAAAGAACGTTCTGTCTACCGGATGGCCGAGCCGGTGGCCTAGACTAGGCCTTCGAGCTTGCTCTAAGCCAGATCCGATTGCGATTGTCAGAAGCGCGAGATTGCCACCGTTCCGCAAAGCGGGACGGCTCCCGCTCAGCGCTTCGGTCCGGTCATCTTCTCCGGACGCACCCATTGATCGAACTGCTCTGCCGTGAGGAGCTTCAGCTCCATCGCCGCCTGCTTCAGCGTCTTTCCCGTCTTGTGTGCGTGTTTGGCGATCTTGGCTGCATTGTCGTAGCCAATGTACGGATTCAGCGCGGTCACCAACATCAGCGAATTGCGGAGAAGCTCATCGATGCGCTCGCGATTCGGCTCGATCCCTGCCGCGCAGTGATCATTGAAGCTCGCCGATGCATCGGCGAGCAGCCGCAGGCTCCAGAGGAAATTGTAGATGATGAGGGGCTTGAAAACGTTCAGCTCGAAGTTGCCCATCGCTCCACCGTCGTTCACCGCGACGTCGTTTCCCAACACCTGGCAGCAAACCATGGTCAAGGCTTCGCTCTGGGTTGGATTTATTTTGCCGGGCATGATCGAGCTTCCTGGCTCATTCTCCGGAATGGTGATCTCCCCCAGTCCGGAGCGCGGTCCCGACGCCAGCCAGCGGATGTCATTGGCAATTTTCATCAGCGACGCCGCGAGCGTTTTTAGGACCCCATGGCCGTGGACCAGTGCGTCGTGGTTGGCGAGAGCTTCGAATTTGTTCGGCGCCGAAACGAAAGGATGGCCGGTCATCTTCGCCAGCTCGGCGGCCACGCGCTCCCCGAACTCCGGGTGCGCATTCAATCCAGTTCCAACCGCGGTGCCGCCGATGGCCAGCTCGCAAAGGTGGGGCAGTGCGTTCTCCAGGTGCTGAAGACCGTGATCCAGCTGCGACACGTATCCGGAGAATTCCTGGCCCAGGGTCAATGGGGTGGCGTCTTGCAGGTGGGTGCGGCCGATCTTGATGATCGACTGGAAGTCCTCCGCTTTGCGCGCAAGCGTGTCGCGCAGCTTGCGGATCGCCGGGGCGAGCTGCTCTTTCAGGGCGGTGATCGCCGCCAGGTGCATCGCGGTCGGAAAGACGTCGTTCGACGACTGCCCGCGGTTTACGTCATCGTTCGGGTGGATCTTCCGCCCTTCGCCGCGCGGGCCGCCGAGCAGCTCGCTGGCGCGATTGGCGATCACCTCGTTGACGTTCATGTTCGTCTGGGTGCCGCTGCCCGTTTGCCAGACCACCAGGGGAAACTGATCGCCGAGGTTGCCGGAGATCACCTCGTCCGCCGCGCGGATGATCGCCTTGGCCTTGGTTTCATCGAGCTGCCCGAGCTCGAGGTTCACCTGAGCGCAGGCCCGCTTCACCTGCGCGAGAGCCGCGATTAAACCCTGCGGCATGCGCTCGCTGGAGATCTTGAAGTTCATCAACGAGCGCTGAGTCTGTGCTCCCCAGTAGACGTCGGCCGGCACCTCGACTTCACCAAACGTATCCTTCTCGATCCGGAACTGGGCCATTGCCTCTCCTTACAACGGTTCTAGCGCGGTGGCGGGGATAACACTCCGGCCTGGAGCGCGAAACCCCTCGTGGCCGTAAAGGCGCTGATGAGCTGCTCTAACGCGCGGGCTTAGCGAATCAAAAACCCGCCCTGAAGCAAGGGCGCGTTTGGCCATTTGCGGTGGTAAATTGCCTCCGCGCCAGTATTCTGCGCGCGCTTTTGCAACCGATGGGAGCTGACATGGCGAACGGCCCGGCTGCTTTGTCGCGAGTGCGTTTTGGCCAAACCTCGCGCCGGGACGCTTGGTGGGCGGCGCCCGCGCTGGTGTTCGTCGTCCTCGCCTCCTTTGTCGTCTACGCGACCTGGGCGGCGTTCCAGGGGAATCACTACACTTTTGGACCGTACATTTCTCCCTTCTACTCGCCAGAGTTGTTTGGCGAGTCGCCGCACGCCTGGTTTGGTCCCAAGCCATCTTGGTGGCCGAGCTGGCTGGTGTTCTCACCGGCGCTGCTCATCCTTCCGTTCCCCGCGGCGTTTCGCTTGACCTGCTATTACTACCGCGGCGCTTATTACAAAGCGTTCTGGGCGGACCCGCCTTCTTGCACCGTCGGCGAGCCCCGCACGAGTTACCGCGGCGAGCTGTCGCTGCCGCTCGTCCTGCAGAACGTGCACCGAATCTTCCTGTACATCGCGCTGGTGTTTCTGGTCATTCTCGCGCACGACGTCTGGGAGGCGACGTCTTTCACCAATCCCGCGACCGGCCAAGAGCAGTTTGGCATCGGCGTGGGAACTCTGGTGTTGGCCGGCAACGTCATCTTGCTCGGCGGGTACACGTTCGGATGCCATTCCCTGCGGCATCTCGTCGGTGGATTTCGCGACCAGCTCTCGAGCGCACCGGTTCGGCGCCGAGTCTACAACTGCGTAGGCTGCTTCAACCGGCGGCACATGACCTGGGCCTGGTGCAGCCTGGTGGGCGTGGCTTTCACCGACGCCTATGTGAGGCTGTGCTCGATGGGCGTCTGGACCGACTGGAGAATCCTCTGATGGCGCAGTACGAGGCGCATGAGCACGACGTGCTGGTGATTGGCGCGGGTGGCGCCGGCCTGCGCGCCGCGATCGAAGCTTCCTCGGCGAAGGCTTCGGTGGGCCTGGTCTGCAAATCGCTCCTCGGCAAGGCGCATACGGTGATGGCCGAAGGGGGAATCGCGGCTGCGCTGGCGAACGTCGACGAGCGAGACAACTGGAAAGTCCATTTCGCCGACACGATGCGCGGCGGGCAGTACATGAACCATTGGCGGATGGCGGAGCTGCACGCCAAGGAGGCGCCGGAGCGCGTCAAGGAGCTCGAAGCCTGGGGAGCCCTCTTCGACCGCACCAAGGACGGGCGAATTCTTCAGCGCAATTTCGGCGGCCACAAGTATCCGAGGCTGGCGCACGTCGGCGATCGGACCGGACTGGAGATGATTCGCACGCTCCAGGATCACGGAATTCACCAGGGGCTCGAGGTTTACATGGAGTTCACCGTCACCGCTCTTCTCAAGGACGGCGACCGCGTGGTTGGAGCCTTCGCCTACGATCGCGAGAAAGGGCTCTTCCACGTCTTCAAGGCGCGCGCGATCGTCCTTGCCACCGGCGGGATCGGAAGGGCCTACGAAATCACCAGCAACAGTTGGGAGTACACCGGCGACGGGCTCACCCTCGCTTACGACGCCGGCGCCGAGCTGATGGACATGGAGTTCGTTCAATTTCATCCCACCGGGATGATCTGGCCGCCCAGCGTGCAGGGGATCCTGGTCACCGAAGGGGTGCGAGGCGAGGGCGGCGTCCTGCTCAACAACCTCGGCAAGCGCTTCATGTTCGATGACATTCCTGAGAACTATCGAGCGCAAACCGCGGACAACGAAGAGGAAGGGTGGCGGTACACGCAAGGCGACAAGAACGCGCGGCGCCCGCCGGAGCTTTTGACTCGCGACCACGTGGCGCGGTGCATTCTGCGCGAGGTCCGCGAGGGTCGAGGAAGCCCGCACGGGGGCGTCTTCCTCGACATCTCGTGGATCAAGCGGAAGCTGCCGAATGCGGAGGAGCACATCAAGAAGAAGTTGCCGAGCATGTATCACCAGTTTCTGAAGCTGGCGGACATCGACATCACCAAAGCGCCGATGGAGGTTGGGCCGACGACGCACTACATGATGGGTGGCATCCGCGTCGATCCGGACTCGCAGATGTCCAACGTCCCCGGTTTGTTCGCGGCCGGGGAATGCGCCGCCGGCCTGCACGGCGCGAATCGGTTGGGCGGGAACTCGCTTTCCGACCTCTTGGTCTTTGGCCAGCGCGCCGGGAAGTTCGCGGCGCAGTTCGCAAAGGAAACCAAAGTCGGCCAAATCCGTGCAGATCAGATCGACGACGCCGCTCGCCGAGCCTTGGAACCCTTCGAGCGCGGCGCTCCTCAAGGCGGGGAAGGCGCTTATCAGATTCAGCACGAGCTGCAGAAGATGATGCAGAAGCTGGTGGGAATCGTCCGCACGGAGAAGGAGATGGTCCAAGCACTTGCCGAGCTGGAGCAGCTCAAGAGGCGTGCCGTCCAGGTCCGAGTGGAGGGAAACCGCGCCTTCAATCCCGGGTGGCACACTGCCCTCGACTTGTCGAGCTTGCTCGCCGTCTCGGAGGCGGTGACTCGTTCCGCGCTCGAGCGCCGGGAGAGCCGCGGAGCGCAGTTTCGGGAGGACTATCCCGACAAGGATGATGCCTTCGGGAAGGTGAACATCGTGGTCCGAAAGGAAGTGGATGGGACGATGGGGGTGCGCCGGCAGCCGCTTCCGGTGATGGCTGCCGAGCTCAAACAGGTCATCGCGGAGATGAAGTGATGCGAACCGCGACGTTCAGGATCTTCCGGGGCGACGCGCAGGGCGGGGCATTTCAGGATTACACCACGCAGGTCGCCGACGGGATGGTCGTGCTCGACGCCGTCCTTCAGATTCAGGCCGAGTCAGCGCACGATCTCGCGGCGCGCTGGAACTGCAAGGCGGGCAGGTGCGGCTCCTGCTCAGCGGAGATCAATGGCCTTCCCAAGCTGATGTGCATGGCTCGCTTGAGCGATCTCAACCTCGACGAGCCGGTCACCGTCGAACCGATGAAGGCCTTCGCTCGACTCAAGGATCTGGTGACGGACGTCTCCTGGAACTTTCAAGTGAAGAAGAAAATCCGCAAGTTCAAGCCGCGCCCCCCGGATGCGCCCGATGGCACCTGGCGGATTGCGCCCGAGGACATCGAGCGAGTTCAGGAGTTCCGCAAATGCATCGAGTGCTTTCTCTGTCAGGACGTCTGCCACGTGCTTCGAGATCACCACCTGCATGATCGCTTCATCGGGCCGCGGTTTTTGCTCTACACCGCCGCGTTGGAGATGCACCCGCTGGATACCGAAGACCGATTGGAGGAGCTCAGGCAAGCGCTCGGAATCGGGCTGTGCAACATCACCAAGTGCTGCACTCGGGTGTGCCCGGAAGAGATCGCCATCACCGATAATGCGATCATCCCCCTGAAGGAGCGCGTGGTGGATGATCACTACGACCCGCTGGTCAAGCTCTGGCGAAAGTTTCGAGGCCGCTCTGGATGAAGGGAGATGGCGATGTTCCACTACAAACAGATCAAGCTCGAGGCCGTGCCCAAAGCGCTCGCCAAGGCCGAAAGGTACCGGCTCCTCAATGAGCCAGAGGAGGCGGAGAGCATCTGCCACGACATCCTGGGCATTGATCCCAACAACCAGCAGGCGTTGATCACCTTGATCCTCGCCCTCACCGACACGTTCCATCAGGCCTCAGCCGCCGGCGCCCTCAGCCGGTCCAGGGAGCTCCTTTCCCGGCTGAGCGGAGAGTACGAACGGATGTACTACGAGGGTGTGATTTGCGAGCGGTGGGCCAAAGCACAATTCAACCCCCACCGCCCCAGTCCGTTCGCCTACCACAGCCTGCGCGAGGCGATGGCGTGCTACGAGAAGGCAGAGTCAATCAGCCCTCACGACAACAACGATGCCGTTCTGCGCTGGAACGCCTGCGCGCGGTTTATCGAGGGAAGCAGTCATCTGAGGGCAGAGCAAGACAGCGTCGCCTCCGAGCCGGGGTTCGGCGACGAAGTTCCACCGCGATGAGGGTGGTGGGCTCCAGACAAACCCGGTGTCGCGGCCTCACGGCGAGCTAACCAGCGACGCAACCTGGGCCGAGCACCATCTTCATCTACTCGTTTCGCGCTATCGAGCCCAGCAGCGAGCGAGCAATGACGACCTTCAAGACTTCCGAAGCCCCCTCGTAGATTCGAAGCGCGCGGATGTCCCGGTACAATCGCTCGGTGACCGCGCCCTTCACCAGCCCATTTCCGCCGTGAATTTGGAGGCAGCGATCGATTGCCCGCTGTGCCGCCTCGGTGGCGAAGAGCTTGGCGGTTGCAGCTTCGTAGCCGATTCGCGCGGCGCCTCCATCTTTTTTTGCTGCGGCTCGCTGCACCAGAAGCCTGGCGGCGTCGATCTCGGTGGCGCTTTCCGCCAGGAGGAACTGAACACCTTGCAGCAACGCAATGGGAGCGCCGAACTGGTGTCGCCGCTTCGCGTAAGCCACCGCCTCATCGAGAGCGCGGCGGGCCATACCCACCGCCGCGGCTCCGACAGTGCTTCGAAAGACGTCGAGCGTCGACAGTGCGAGCCGCATCCCGTCGCCTTCGCTTCCGATGCGAGAAGACGCCGGAACGCGGCAATTCTCCAGCGCCAAGTCGCCGATGGAATGCTCGGCCAGCATCTCCAGGCTGGAAATGCGAAGCCCAGGCGAATCGCTCGGCACGACGAAGGCGGACAGCCCGTCGCGCCCTTCGTCGGTGCGCGCGAACACGGTGTAGTGAGAAGCTATCCCCGCGTTCGAAATGAACCGCTTCGCTCCGTTGAGCAGGTAATGGTCCCCATTTCGGCTGGCTGTGGAAGAGATGGCCGCGACATCCGAGCCGGCATCGGGCTCGGTCAGCGCAAAGGCGAAGATCGCGCTTCCCTCGGCGACCTGCGGAAGCAGCGACCGTCGCTGCAATTCATCTCCGGCCATCAACACCGGATGGCTGCCAAGGCCTTGGACCGCGAAAATCGAATCGGCGGCGGGGTTCCGGTAGCCGAGCTCTTCGCGAATCGCGCACAGCGCGCCAACCTCCACGCGCTCTTGCCGCCCGCCATACGCCAACGGAACCAGATGTCGGAAGCAATCCATTTGCGCAAGGCGCGCCGCGAGTTGTCGGAAATCCTCACCGGCGCCTGGCACCGGCTCGAGGGAAGCGCACGCTCGGCGCAAGTCTGCCGCGAGCTGCAGATGGCGCGCCTCGAGAAGGTCGCCGCTCATCTCAGTGCCCCGTGAAGCGAGCAGGGCGCTTCTGAACGAAGGCTTCGTAGGCCTCTCGAAAATCCTCGGTGCGCATGCAGATCGCCTGGCCGCGGGCTTCGTTGTCCAGCGCGGAGTGAAGGTCGCTGCTCAGTCCAGCGTTCAAAAGCTCCTTGGTGATCCCCAAGCTGAACTGGGGCCCGTTCGCCAGCCGCTCAGCCCAGGCGCGCGCTTCGTCGAGCAGCTTGCTCTTCTCAACGACTCGGTTGAACAATCCGTATCGCTCCGCGGTCGGCGCGTCGATCGCGTCGCCGAAGTAAAGGAGCTCCGTCGCCCGACTCAATCCCACCACGCGCGGCAACAGGTAGGCCGCGCCCATGTCTGCTCCGGCCAAGCCAACCTTGGTGAAGAGAAAGGCGATCTTCGCATCGGGGGACGCGAGCCGAAGGTCAGCGGCCAGGGCGATCACCGCGCCCGCGCCGGCCGCGATGCCGTTGACCGCGGCAATGACGGGCTTTCGAACCGTGCGCATGTTCCGGATCAGATCGCAGGTCATTCGCGCGAACTCCGTGACGCCCGCCGTGTCGCGGGAGAACAGCTCGCCGATGATCGCGTTCACATCCCCGCCGGAACAGAACCCGCGCCCCTCGCCGGTGATGACGATGGACCCCACGGTCGGCTCGCGTTCCAGCTCGAAGAACAGGTCCCTAAGCTCGCGGTACACCTCGAAGGTCAGCGAGTTCAACTTGTCGGGACGGGCCAGGGTGATCAGGCCAACCCGGTCCTCTACTTTGAAGCGGAATGACGAAGGCGGTTGCATAACGCGCGGCTCATAGCACCGCGGTCGCCTCGATCTCCACTCTGGCGCCGTTTTCCAGCAGGCCGGAAACCTCGATCAGCGACATCGCCGGATAGTGGTGGCCGACGCGTCGCGCCCAGGCTTGGCCGACGGTTTTTCGGGCCGCGAGGTACTCCTTTTTGTCCACCACGTAGATCGTCATCCGAACCAGGTCGGCCGGCCTCCCTCCTGCTTCGCGCAGGACCTCGAGGACGTTCGCTAAAGCCTGATCGAACTGAGGCGCAAATCCCTTCGCCAAGCGCGGGCTTTTGCTGCGCGGATCCCAACCGATCTGGCCCGCGATGAACAGCCATCTGCCTTCGGCGAGGATCCCGTTCGCATATCCAGAGGCCCGCATCCACCCGAGCGGTTGAACGATGCGACTCTGGCGGCTGCGATTTCGACCGTTGGCCGATTTCATACCGCCTCGCCACCATCCATCACGTAAGCGGCGCCGGTGACGGCGGCTGCCGCAGGGGAGGCGAGAAATAGACACAGCTCTGCCACTTGCTCCGGGCGGATCAACCGTCCCATCGGGTTCATTTGCGCCAGCGCGTCCCGGGCCGCTTCGTGGCTTCGCCCGGTGGCGAGCGAGATGGCTCTGGCCGAACCCTGCAGCATGTCCGTATCCGTCCAACCCGGACAGATGGCATTGACGGTCACGCCTTTTTTCGCGAACTCGACGGCCAATGCTCGCGTCATCCCGAGCAGCGCGTGCTTCGAGGCGCAGTAGGCAGAGGTGTATTTGAATCCTTTTAGTGCCGCGGTGGATGCGATGTTGATCACCCGTCCGCCGCCGGCAGCGGCCATCGCAGGCATGAGCTCCCGGCAGAAAAAAAACGGCGCGACGATGTTGATCGCCATCAGCCGGTCGAAATCGTCGAGGCTCGTCTTGGCAAGCGGGGCAGAGAGCGCGATTCCCGCGTTGTTGATCAAAACCGTAGGTGGCCCGTTCTCAGCGAGGATCGTTTCGCAGGCGGCGAGCACCTCCTCGCGGCTCGAGGCGTCCACCCGCGCCGCGTGAAGCTCCGCCCCATGCTGGGCGGCTTCGCGCTTCAGCTTTTCGAGATTTTCCATCGATCTCGCCAGGCCCCAAACCTCGTACCCATCTTGGGCGAAGCGGAGCGCTGCGGCGCGGCCTATTCCACGGCTCGCGCCAGTAATCACCGCGGTCATTCCCTTTCCCGGCATGACCGCGATGATATCGCCGACAAAGACCTGCCGTCGCGATTTCCGCACCGGAAAGACTGGCTGTGCTCCGTTTGACTGGGGGCTGACGCCAGCGTTACATGCAAGCGATCTTCGAGAGAGGAATATATGGCTCGCGCGGAAATCACAGATCTGTACCGAATCGACGATTTGCTGTCGGATGAAGAAAAGGCGGCGCGAAATTTGGTCGCCGAATTCGTCGACCGCGAGTATCTGCCGATCGTCGGCCGGCACTTTCGCAACGGAACGTTCCCGACCGAGCTGATTCCCACGCTTGCGGAAATGGGCGTCTTCGGAGCCAGCCTCCACGGCTACGGCTGCGCCGGGATGAACAACGTCAGCTATGGGCTGATTTTGCAGGAGCTGGAACGGGGGGATTCAGGCCTGCGGTCCTTTGCGTCGGTTCAAAGCTCGCTGTCGATGTATCCCATCTACACCTACGGTAGCGAGGAGCAGAAAGAGCGGCTGCTTCCGGCGATGGCGAAGGGGAAAATCCTCGGCTGCTTTGGCCTCACCGAGCCGGACTTCGGCTCGGACCCGGGCGGAATGAGAACGCGCGCGCGCCGCCGCGGCGATTCCTACCTGCTGAACGGCAGCAAGATGTGGATCACCAATGGAAGCATCGCCGACATCGCGGTGGTATGGGCAAAGACCGACGACGGCGGTCCGGAGTCGATCCGCGGATATCTGGTCGAGAAGGGAATGCCCGGGTACCGCGCCTCCGAAATCCACGGCAAGTTCTCGCTGCGGGCTTCCTACACCTCGGAATTGAGCTTCCAGGACGTGAAGGTTCCGCTTCGCAACGTCCTGCCCAACGTCGAGGGTTTGAAGGGGCCGCTGTCGTGCCTGAACAACGCGCGGTTCGGCATTGCGTTTGGAGTGACCGGCGCGGCGGTTGCCTGCTTCGAGGGCGCCCGCGAATACGCTCTTTCGCGCGTGCAATTCGGCAAGCCGATCGCCTCGTTCCAGCTCACTCAGGAAAAGCTTGCCGACATGCTCCAGGAGATCGTCAAGGCGCAACTGCTCTCTCTGCGACTGGGGCGCCTGAAGGATGAAGGCAAAGCGACGCCGAACATGGTGTCGCTGGCCAAGCGCAACAATGTGAAGAGCGCTCTGGAGACCGCGCGAGTCGCCCGGAGCATTTACGGGGCGAACGGCATCACCGACGAGTACCCTCCGGTTCGACACATGCTCAACCTCGAATCGGTGTACACCTACGAGGGCACGCACGAGGTGCACACGCTGGTGCTGGGCAAGGCAATCACCGGGATCGACGCCTTCGCGTGACCGCTCGATGGCGTATGTCCAACGAATAAGGGTCCGGTTCGACGACGTCGACTTCGCCCGGATCGTCTTCTACCCGCGTCTGTTCAGCTATTGCCACCGCGTCTTCGAGGATTTTTTTGGCAACGAAGGAGGGATTAGCTATTCGGATCTGCTGCAGAAGAGGCGGGTCGGATTTCCCGTCGTTAGCGCAAAGGCCGACTTCAAATCGCCGCTGCGCTTCGGGGACATCTGCCGGATTGCGATGGATGCGGTCCGGCTGGGCCGTCGGTCTTTGACGTGTCGCTATCGGCTCTACCTCGGCGAGACGGATCGGCTCTGCGCGGAAATCGAAGTGACGTCGGCCACCATCGACATGGACAAATTCACGCCGGTGGATTTCCCCGACGACCTTCGTGCGCTGCTTGGCAAGCACTTGGCCTCCTAGGAAGGCCGCTCAATTCCAGACGTCCTTCAGCGCCGGCTGGATCATTTTCTCATCCCCTAAAATCGAGAGCGCAGCAGTTTGTCGACAATCTTCCGCCGCCCTTCTCACGTCGGCTGGGGTGATGGCGAGGAGCCGGTCCGGAAAATCCTCGAGCAGCTCGGGAGACCAACCCTGAATGCGAGTCTGCACGATGGCATGGGCCAGCGCCGGGCTGGTGGTGTACTGGAGATTGTAGCGCCGGGCCAGGTTCCAGCGAATCCGGCCGATGGATTGCTCGCTGAGATCCTTGTCCGAAGGCGTCGGCCAGTGCTCCCGGATCAGTGCCAAGACTTTCTTCGCGCTGTTGTTATCGACCGCACCGCTGAGGACGATTTGAGAAGTGCCCCCCTGGAACGTCCTCGCCGACCCGCGAAATCCGTACGTCGCGCCGAATTTCTCCCGGGCGGCATCGAACAGCGCCGTCGATACCAGGTCCGCGAGGACGCGATAGGCGAGCGCGTCGGTGGGATTCTCGGCGTGCGTCGAGCACCCGAATCGGATTTCTGCTTGCGTTGCCGCCGGCCGATTCGTCACCAGGACGGCCTTGCGCGAGTCCACGGTTGCTGAAACCGGGATGACGTGCGAAGTCGGCTCGGGCGCTTTTTCCGCCTTCCAGCTACCGAACCAGTGCTCCACGGCTTTCGCAGCCTCGGCGAGGTTCACGTCTCCGACGATTGCCAGGACTGCGTTCTTCGGGCTGTAAGTCTGGTCGAGCCACCGTTGGATGTCCTCGCCCTTCACGGCCTTCAGGTCGGCTGCGGTCGCTTGTCGACCGAATCCCCTCGACGCGAAGATGGAGTCCCAGAATGCTCGATCGGCCTGCGCTCTCGGGAATTGTTCCTCGCGCTCGAGGAGCGGAATGCCGTCTTTACGGAACCGGGTGAGGGCGCTGTCTTGCACCTGCAACCGCTGCACGCGATCGGAGAGAACGGCGAGCGCCACGTCGAAGTTGCCACTACCTGCCTCAACGACCGTAAACAGCGCGTCTTCGGTCTGTCGCTGGAGAATCTCGATTCCATATTGGCTGGGTTGGCCGTGCTCGCCGAGCCGTTTCGGCCTTGCCCACGTCGACAGCTCGGCGACGCCTCGAGGCTGAGCAGTTGCGCTTCCACCACGCACTGCGAGCTCGACGGTGACCAGCGGCCACGCCCGTCTTTGAGCGATCACGACTTCCAATCCATTCTCGAGATGCAGTGTCCGGAATTGTTTGGCGGGAACTGTATGGATAATGGAGCGAATCGCTTCCGGCGGATAGAGCACGGTCGCCGCATCCTCAGCGGGCTCCGGAATCGCAGCCTGATCGACTTCGCTTGCCGGGCTGTCTGTGCTGGGAAGTACCAGAGCCGTCCTCGCCCGTTTCGCGTCGAGGTAGTCATGGACGAGGCGAGACGCCTTGTTCGCGTCGAGCTGCTCCAGCGCATTGAGGGATCGCGTGTATACGTCGGTGATGCCGCCGCCATAAGCGGTCTGCGCCAGCCGGATCGCGCGCCTCTGAATGTCCTCGAGATCGTAAATCAAGCGCGCATGCGCCCAGAACCGAAGCTGCCAATAGGTCATGCTCTGCGAGGCCATGCCAGAGGCATAGCTGATGGTTGCGAAGCGCCGTCGCAACTGCTCGAAGATCCGCTGAGCGGACTCCTCCGGGTGAGCACCGCGTTTGAGGACCATCTCACAAATCAGGACCGACGCCTCTCTACCGGGCAAGATCCTCGCGCTCGCATGCGAGACATCGTCGTCCCCGATTTGCGTGAGCGCGGCGTTCAGGAGCAACACGAGCGTGCTGAGCATCAGCCCTTCGGCAGATTCGGCGCTTGGCAGCGACCAGGCGATCAGCAGCTCCGGCTCTCGAACGGACGCGTTGAAACGATAGAGCGGATGCGGCGGCGGAGTGGGCAATGTTCGGCCATCGGGCGCCGGCTTGGGTGCGCTCGCCGGCGCTTCCTCCTGCCATAGGGGCGGCGGCAACGCGCGGTCGAGGATGGGCGACAGCTGAGCAGTGTCCAGATCGCCAATGATCACGATCAGCATGTTGTCCGGGCGGTAATGGCGGCGGGCGAACTCCTGCGCGTCCTCGATCCGAATGGCGGAAAGGCTCTCATGAGTTCCGATCAACGGCCTGGAGTAGGGATGCTCCGGCGGAAAGACGGCGGACTGCGCCCAGGTCAAGAACTGCGAGTGATACCCAGTTTCATTTCGAAGCCGCAGCTCGTTGCGGACCACTTCCCGTTCAACGTCTAAGCTGCGCTGGTCCACGTTGGCCATCGGGCTGAGCAGCCGCGCGCCCTCGAGGCCCACCAGGCTTTCCAGCGTCTCGGTCGAACCGAACTCGAAGTAGGTGGTCGCATCCAAACTGGTCGTCGCGTTGTAGCTTGCCGCTCCCACCCGGGCGAGGAGCGATGAGATGCTGGATTTCGCATCCGGTCTGGAACGAAAGCTGAGGTGCTCGACGAAATGAGCAAGGCCTTCCTTGCCTTGGGGATCGCTGGAGGAGCCGACGCCGACGACGGCGACCACGCCGACGACGGGCGAGCTATGATCCTCCTCGACGATCAACCTCAATCCGCTCTTCAGCCGGAAGCTATTTGCCTGGAGGGTTATCTCGCGAATGCCAATGTGTCCCGGCGCAGGAAGAGAATGACACGCCAAGTTCAAGAGCGAGATCG
>DATFTC010000325.1:0-4960 GCA_035262305.1 Myxococcaceae bacterium
GCAGGTCGCAGTCAAGCGAAACCCCCGGGACCGAGTTGACGCTTCGCGGTGGAGAGCGGTTTGCTTGAAGCACCACGGTAGATTCTCGTCAAGGGATATTTCGCCATCAGGAAACGAACTGCGAGTGCGGCTATTCCAACGGGGCTGGGACCTCCAATCGAATCCCGGTCCTCGCTTGCATCGCGACCTGACTCGGACCTCTCGGCAATAGGAAGGGCGAGCCGGAACATCGAACCGCGGAACCCGATGCCGTGGAAGGAGCGGGTTGCCAAAGGATGTAGTGGAAAGCGCCTGCGGGTCGCACTGGTGCAGGGCGGGGCGTGCGAGGACGTCCTGGGCCCGCCAGAGGACATTCGGAAAGCAGATCTTCATGCTGTTAACGCGCATTTCCGGTGAAAATGCGCCAATTTTTTTTCGCTTTGGTTCTACGGGCTGCCCAGGTTGGGGGTGTAATCGGCCGGGCCGCGGACACAGGCGGGCTTGGAAATGAGCCCAACAACGTGGCGCGAAGCATGCAAGGGACCGCTTAGTTCTCGGACTTAGCGTAAGGTTACCCCGTCTGAGCTCGGGTAGAAGCAAGGCTCCGTGACGGAGCTGCTACAGGCGTGGCTGAGGTGACGAGAAGGCGCTGGAACAGTTGATGCCCTACGTCTACCAAGCGACGAGTTGCGAGCAGCTACCCGCGCCAAACCTCCGACTGTCGAAACAGACGTTGAGTGGAAAAATCGGGCGTAGTTCTTTCGGCTTATCCGCGGGTGATACGCAGAGTACTCGTCGCTGCGGGCGAGGCAAAAGGCCGCCAAGCGCGGTGGGGCCGAATTGAAAATTGGAATCGACCAACCCACGATTCTTCTTCTATCGCGTTTCCGCTCGGCGTAATCTCCCGCGCTCCCGAGGAGGCGCAAGCCATGAGCGAGATCACCATTGAGAGGCGTACCGGCGGCAAGAAGGCAATCAGCGGCGAGACCATCCAGGCGTTGGGGCAGGCAATGCGCGGCCAGCTGCTCCAGCCCGGCCAGGAAGGCTACGATGCGTCTCGCACCCTCTGGAACGCGATGATCGACAAGCGTCCGGCCATCGTGGCGCGGTGTGCTGGCGTCGCCGACGTGGTTCGCTGCGTCGCGTTCGCGCGCGAGTACGATCTGCTGATCGGCGTGAGAGGGGGCGGGCATAACATTGCCGGCAATGCGATATGCGAGGGTGGCTTCCAGATTGATCTGTCGCCGATGCGTTCGGTCCGCGTCGATTCCCGCACGCGCCGGGCGCTGGTCGAGCCTGGATGCACGCTCGGCGATTTCGACCACGAGGCGCAGGCGTTCGGCCTTGCGACCCCAGTGGGCATCAACTCCACCACTGGCGTGGCCGGACTCACTCTCGGCGGCGGGTTCGGCTGGCTCAGCCGCAAATACGGCCTATCGGTCGACAACCTGGAGTCGGCCGACGTGATTACGGCAAACGCCGAGCTCGTGCGAGCGAGCAGGGAACAGAACCCCGACCTGTTCTGGGCACTCCGCGGCGGCGGCGGCAACTTCGGCGTCGTCACCAATTTTGAGTTCCGGCTGCATCCGGTCGGACCCAACGTGCTCAGCGGGCTGATCGTCTTTCCATTCGAGGATGCCCGCTCCGTACTCGGCAAGTACCGAGAGCTCGCCCCGCGGATTTCGGACGATCTCAACGTGTGGGTCGTCGTTCGAAAGGCGCCGCCTCTTCCGTTCCTGCCGCCAGCCATACACGGGAAGGAGGTCGTCGTCTTAGCGCTGTTCTACGCCGGCGACCCAGACGTAGGCCGCAAAGAAATCGAGCCAGTACGCGCGTTCGGCAAGGCTCACGGCGAGCACATCGGCGTTCAGCCCTATGCCGCTTGGCAGCGCGCATTCGACCCGCTGCTGACGCCGGGAGCGCGCAACTACTGGAAGTCGCACAATTTCACCGAGCTCGCGAGCGAGGCGATCAACACGCTCATCACATACGCCGGCAAGCTGCCCTCGCCACATACGGAGATCTTCATCGGGCTGTTGGGAGGGTACACCAGTCGCATCCCGCCCGACGCAACCGCGTATGCCAACCGCGACGCCCAGTTCGTGATGAACGTGCACGGGCGATGGGAGCGCCCGGAGGAGGACCAGCGCTGCATCAGCTGGGCGCGCGAGTTCTTCCAGAAATCGGCGCCCTACGCCAGCGGCAGCGTGTACGTGAACTTCATGTCGCAGGATGAAGGCGACCGGGTTCAAGCGGCCTACGGCCCCAACTATCGCCGGCTTGTCGAAGTGAAGAAGAAGTACGATCCCGACAACGTTTTCCGAAACAATCAGAACATCGCTCCCAAGGGCTAGTCCAAATCAGACGTCTGGTTTGTCCGCAAAACAAACACAGCCGGCAGTAATGTTGTGACATGTGAGCGATGGAACGGTGTCTATGAAGATGAGCTGGCGCAGATCTCCGGACGCTCTCGTTTCGAGGTTCTCGGAGATCGTCCCTTCCGACCCCCGCGTCGAGCGACGGAAAATGTTCGGTTATCCGGCTGCTTTCGTGGGCGGAAACATGTTCATGGGGCTGCATCAGGAGAATTTGATCTTGCGATTGCCGGAGCAGCAGCGCTCGGCGTTTCTCTCGATCGAAGGAGCGTCCGTCTTCGAGCCGATGCCGGGGCGACCAATGCGCGAATACGTCGTAGTCCCTGAAGCGATGCTCCCCGACTCCGGTGCTCTTCGAGTTTGGACCGGCCGATCGCTTGAGTACGCGGCATCTCTTCCCTCGAAGAAAGCTAAGCCGCCGGTCAAGAAAGCGAAGGCACCTCCGGCCAGGAAGCCAGCGCGACGCCGCGACTGAGCTCGTTCACGCCGCGGGTTTCGGATTGCTCGCGTCATCGCGGTGAATGGACTGGCGGCTGTCGCCGGAAAGCCTCTCCGACGCCACGGCTCTCGCAGAGTAAGTCGCTCGAGGAGCCGGCGATCAACCGACCGGAGTCCGACCCATCCGTACAAAATCCAGCGCTCCGTCCGCATCCTCTTGGATAGCGCCTCGCCGAGGCGCCTTGCCAAAGGAGAGTGGCGATGGCTGAGAACGATCCGGGGCGGCCGAACATTTTTCCGTTGCTTCGCTATGAGGACGCACCGGCTGCATTGCAGTGGCTCGCGACAGCCTTCGGCTTCGAGCAGCAGTTGGTCATCCGAGGACCTGGCGGCAGAATCGAGCACGCAGAAATGCGGCTTGGCCCGGGCTACATCATGCTCGGGTCTGTCGAGCGGGGTCGGCGTGACGGCATCGGGATGAAGAGCGTAAAGCAGCTCGGAGGAGCGAGCCAGGGAATCTGCGTCTTCATCCGCGACATCGATGCGCATTACCAGCGCGCGAAAGCAGCGGGCGCGGAAATCGTCCGGGCGCCGACCGATGAAGACCACGGCGCGCGCGCGTACATCGCGCGAGATTTAGAGGGAAACGTCTGGAGCTTCGGCAATTACATGCCGGGCGGGCCGCCCGCGGACGCGCCGCGCTGAACGCCGCGCCGCGAGTAGAAGGAACCGCCAATGCACGACACACTGCTTGCTCATGATATGGATGCGCGCCTTGAAGCCGAGCGACTACCTGGGGTTGCTGCTCTTTGTGCTCCCCGGGCTTTGGATGATCGCGCTTCCGGGGACCTTCATCCGCTTCTATACGTGGTTCCATCGCGGCACTGTGCGGCTGCCTGAAGGACGAGTGATCCGACTGATGGGACTGTTGTGGATCGTGTTGGTGCTGTCACTCGTTGTTGTCCGCCGAAAATCTTGAGCACGATTCCCAGGGATCTCACGCCGTTTGAGAGGGAATGTGGGACCCGCGTGGTAGATAGCGCGCGTGCTCGGAGGGGATACCTCGGTCGCCGGCCAGGAGTGGTTGATCGACGCGAGCGGCTGCAGCCCGGCCCGGCTCCGCGATCAGCCCGAGCTTGCTTCTCTGTTCGAGCGGCTAATTGTCCTGCTGGACCTCAAAGTCATTGGCTCGCCGCGCTGGCACGTCTTTCCGAAGACGGGCGGCATCACCGGTCTGGCGCTGCTCTCCGAATCGCACCTGGCGATTCACACCTTCCCGGAGCTCGGTTTCGCCGCGCTCAACCTTTACTCGTGTCGAAGGCGCGCTCGCCCAGATCTGGAGCGGATCGCGGCTGAGCATCTGGGCGCGGCGTCGGTGGCGGTGCGAGAAATCACGCGGGGCGGCCGGTGACGGAAGGCAAGTGCCCGTCCTGCGGCGCACCGGTCGCCTTCACCGCGGGCTCGGCCCAGATTCTTGTCTGCGACAGCTGCCGCACGGTGATCGCGCGCAAAGGACCGGCGCTCGAAGCACGCGGAAAAATCGCCGCCATCGTGGACACCGATTCGCCTCTGCAGCTCGGCATCCAAGGCCGTCATGCCGGCAAGTCGTTCCGGGTCATCGGCCATCTTCAGAAGGACTACGGGCACGGTCCCTGGGATGAGTGGTTCCTGGAGCTCGAGGACGGCGGCACGGCCTGGCTCTCAGAGTCGGAGGGCGAATGGCACCTGATGACGCTCTCGGATGCGGAGTTGAAAATCGACTGGGCCCAGCTGCGCCCCGGCTCGAAAGTTTCCGTCGACGGCAAGCCTCTGGTGGTCGAAGAGGTCGGGACCGCCAAGACAGTCGCGGCGGAGGGACAGCTCCCGTCGGATCTCAATCCCACGCTCGAAGATCGATATGCAGATGCGACCGGGGCAAGCGGCTCCTTCGCCACGCTCGACTTTGGGCTCAGGACTGGAGAGCCCGAAATTTTCTTCGGCACGGTGATCGCGTTCGAAAAGCTGGGGATTTCGCCGGACCAGCTCCGCCCCAAAGCGCACAAAGCCCAGTTGCTCCAGGCAAGATGCACTCAGTGCAACGGACCGCTCGAGCTCCACGCACCGGATCGCTCAAAGCGCGTCGCCTGCCCATACTGCGGCGCGCTACTGGATGTTTCGCGCGGAAAGCT
>DATFTC010000326.1:0-14066 GCA_035262305.1 Myxococcaceae bacterium
TCGTCGAGATGGTGCGCGCGGACCAGTTGCTGAAGAAGAGCTTCGGGCAGTTCACCCTGCCGCTCCTCATCCTGCACGGCACCGCCGACAAGGTGACGAAGCCGAGCGGCAGCAAGGAGTTCTACGAGAAGGCCGCCTCTAAGGACAAGACGTTGAAGCTGTACGAGGGGCATTATCATGATCTGCTGGCCGACATCGGCAAGCAGCAGGTCATGGCGGATATCCAGGCCTGGATCGACGCGCACATCGGAACGGAGATCCCGCGCAGCGGGCGCGAGCTGCGCACCTGAAGCGCGACTCTTCCCGGGAGATGGACGGCCTGGAGGTAAACACGAATGCTCCAGGATGCCCTGGGCGGTTGAGGAGCGAAAGACGGACCGCGGCACGTGCCACACGCTGATCGAGGTCTTGCACACCGGGCGCGAGCCGTCGGCGTCATTCTCGCGCCGGGGGGCTGCTCTGCGTCAGGAGGCCATCGCCGGCGTCCTCTCCGTGCCCAGCCTGTCGATTCGGGCCGGTGTGGTTTGTCGTCCTGGTGGAGGACGAAAGCATGCCCAAGATCATCGTGAATGCATTCCTGACCCTGGACGGCGTAATGCAGGCTCCCGGCGCCCCCGACGAGGACCCAGAGGGCGGGGATGTGGCACCCCGCCGCGTACTGCACGACGCTGCGTTGGTCCCAGGTTCGAATCCTAGAGGCCCACTCGTTTTCGTTACGCCAACCACGCTCGGATTGTGCGCATATCCAAGCACGCCAAGAACGTTGTGCCACGCGGTCCCCGAGGGTAAAGAAGACACGCCGAGACCGCTCACCGCTCGGCTCAGGAGGGGACGATGGACACAACGAACGATGGACGAGTCCTCGCGGACGCTCGCCGGCGTGAATTCCTGAAGCTGTCCGGTGCTTTGACCGCCTGCGGAATGCTCGGCGTCGGGACGTTGAGCTCCGTGGCCGCGGCGGCGGCGCTGACCAAGTCTCAGCGCGATGCGATGACGCCGGAGGACATCCTGGCGATGATGAAGAAAGGCAACGAGCGTTTCCGCAAGGGCGTCCGCACTGACACGCGCATTCTTTTGGAACAGCAGCGGGCAAGCGCAAAAGGACAGTACCCGGCCGCGGTGTTGCTCAGCTGCATTGATTCGCGTGCTCCAGCCGAGACAATCATGGACCTCGGCATTGGCGACGTCTTCAACTGCCGGGTTGCCGGGAACGTCAGCAATGAGGACATCCTGGGGAGCATGGAATTCGCCTGCAAGTTGGCGGGCGCCAAGGTAGTGCTGGTGATGGGACACACCGCCTGTGGCGCGATCAAGGGCGCCATCGACAACGCCGAGCTGGGAAACCTGACCGGCCTGCTCGCCAGGATAAAGCCTGCGGTCGGCGAAACGGTGTACACCGGTGAGCGGACGGCGAAGAACTATGCGTTCGTCGATTCGGTCGCTCGCAAGAACGTCGAGCTCACCATCGCCAGCATCCGTCAGCGCAGCTCCGTGCTGACGGAGATGGAGAAATCCCACGCCATCGTCATTACCGGCGCGATGTACAATCTCGAGACTGGCGCAGTGGATTTCTTCCCGGTGAAGTGACTCATCTTGTCAGTGGCGAAGGTCGTGCAGCACCTTCGCTCAGAGCGCCGGGGCCAACTCCGTCTTTATTCGCACCTTCCGGATGCCAAAGCCGACCAGCCGGGCAGGGAAATTTCGGAGGATCGGCAAACGCACGATCACACGCATCGGCAGCGGAATGCGAAATGGATTATCTCCCTGAAGTGCCGCAGCCACGACGCGCTGCTGGATGTACCCTTGAACCTTCTGGATGAATTTGACGGGCAATTCACGCCTCTTCTGCACGGCAGCCAGTTGTTCCATGCTCACTTTTCCCTGCTTGAGCGAATCCCCCAGCAGGTTTGAGGTCACCACGGCGTCCTGGATGGCGTAGTTGATTCCCACCCCGCCGACGGGCGACATGACGTGAGCCGCATCGCCAATCAACAGCAAGCCGGGCCGATACCAGAAGGGCAGCCGGCTCGATTCGACTGACAAAACCGACACGTGTTTCCAGTCTTCAAGAGATCGGGCGCGGTCGGCAAGCCAGGGGACGCGCTCGACGAGCGCTTTCTGCAGTGCCTCGATGCCTTGGGCGCGGACTTGCTGGTAGCCGCCCTTGAGGATGGCGTAGGCAATCTGCCACTGGTCGCCGCGATCGAGGACGATGACGAGATGGCCACCCCCCACGTAAAACCCGGCGTCTGGAGCATCAGCCGGTTTGCGCGGCAGGCGAAACCAGAGCACGTCCATTGGCGGGGCTGTCTTAATCGGTTCGAGGCCGGCCAGGAGCCGGACCTTGGAGAAACGCCCGTCGGCTGCCACCGTGAGCGGAGCGCGTATCTCATGCCACTGGCTTTCGACATCCCGGTAACGAACGCCGACCGTACAGTCATTGACGGTTACCAGCTGCTGCACGTTTGCGCCGAGCAGCAGATGAAACGTTGGATATTTCTTCGCCTCTTGCGCGAGAAACTCGAGAAAGAGCGCTTGCGGTAACGTCATGATGAACGGGAACTTCGTCTTCAATCGCTCGAATTTCACGAGCTGGAAAGTTTCCTCTCGGGTGATGAACTGAATGGTGCGCACCTCTCCATGGGGCATTTGCAAGAGACGCTCGGCCAGGCCGAGCTGGTTCATCAACTCCAGCGTCGAGGGATGGATGGTGTCGCCGCGAAAGTCGCGATCAAAGTCCCGGTGAGCTTCGAGCACCGTGACGTCCACGCCTTGACGCGCTAGCAACAGGCCGAGGACGATCCCCGCTGGTCCGCCACCCACGACGCAACACTGCGTCTCTTTCGAGTCGCGCGCCTCTTCTGATCGCACGTCCCGTTGTCCCACGTCTATTTGCTTCGCGGCAAGCGCGCTCAACTGACTGTGGCTATATTCAGCCGGAGGCATCCAATGAAACCACCGTCGAAGGGCTCGTCAGGGAAGCAACGGCACGGCCATCTGAGCAGCGCAGATCTCAAGGCGCTTCGAGCGGCGCTCGAGGCCCAGCGCGCCGAGGTACAGCGGGTAGTCGAAAAGAACGTTTCCGAGGGGACGCACTCGGAAGAAGCCTTCCCTGATCCCAAGGACTCGGGCGATGCCGCCGAGCGAACCGAAGAGGAAGAGGAGCTGCTCGGCGTGGCAGGTCAAGAAGGCATGCTGCTCTCGGAGATCGATCGCGCGCTCGCCAAGATGGACAAGGGAACTTACGGGGTGAGCGAGCAGAGTGGCCGCCCCATCCCGCTCGAGCGGCTGCGCGCTGAGCCAACGGCTCGGTTCACCGCCGAGGAAGAAGCGGAAATCGAGGAGCGCCGCCGGGAAGATCGCAAGCGAACGCGTGCTCCAAGCTGATCATTGGATTTGAAATGCAGCCAACCCACAAGGTAGCAACGATGGTGAACGCTCCCTTCTCGCCGACGCTCGAAGCACGTCGAGAACAAGCATTTCCGGTGCTCGCGGCGGACGAAATCGCGCGCATGCACCGCTTTGGCAAGCCGCGCCGCTTTGCCGGCGGCGAGCGGGTGCTCGAGGCCGGCAAGGTTAGCCCCGGCACCTACGTGGTACTCTCAGGCGCCATCCGTGTCACCGGCCGCGACGGTCACGGGCAGGAGTTGCCAGTGGTCGAGCACGGCCCCGGCAGCTTCTCTGGCGAGCTGAGCCAGCTTTCGGGCAATCCGTCCTTCGTCAACGCCGTGGCGGTCGGCGAAACGCAGACGCTCGAGATCACCGCCGAGAACCTGCACGCGCTGTTGGTCGCGGAAGCGATGCTCGGCGAAAAGCTGATGCGCGCGATGATCCTGCGCCGGGTGGCGTTGATCGAGTCTGGCGCAGGTGGGCCGGTGCTGGTCGGCGCCGCTTCAGCCCCGGACGTTGCGCGCCTGAGCGTCTTTCTTAGACGCAATGGCATTCCCCATCAGGTCCTCGACCCGGCAACTGACAGCGATGCGCAGGCGTTCGTCGCGCGCTATGCGCCGGAGCCCGGGCAGCTGCCGCTCGCGGTCTGCCCCAACGGCGAAGTGCTGCGCAATCCAACCGAAAGCGAGCTGGCGCGCTGCATCGGGATGCTGGACGCCGGCGCCGCCGATGCGGTGTACGACGTGGCCATCGCTGGCGCCGGGCCCGCGGGCCTCGCTGCAGCGGTGTACGCGGGCTCCGAAGGCCTCTCGGTGCTCGTGATCGACGCGCGCGCCTTCGGCGGACAGGCGGGCGCAAGCATGCGCATCGAGAACTACCTCGGCTTTCCGACCGGCATCTCGGGCCAGGCGCTTGCCGGGCGCGCCTACGCACAGGCGCAGAAATTCGGAGCGCGCATGCTGATCCCGATGGACGTGCGGCGCCTCGATTGCAAACCGGGCGAGCCGAAGCTGCTCGAGCTCGGTGACGGGCGCACCGTGCGCAGCCATACCCTGGTGATCGCCACCGGCGCGCGCTATCGCCGTCCGGACTGCAACAACCTCGCGGCGATGGAAGGGCGTGGCGTGTGGTACTGGGCTTCGCCGATCGAGGCGAAGATGTGCGCCGGGCAGGAGGTGGCGCTGGTCGGCGGCGGCAACTCGGCGGGGCAGGCCGCGGCGTTTCTCTCTTCGTATGTGTCGAAGGTGTGGATGCTGGTGCGCGGCCCCGGTCTTGCGGCAAGCATGTCGAAGTACTTGATCGACCGCATTGCCGCCACGCCGAACATCGAGCTCCTCACGCATACTCAAATCAGCGGGCTTTCGGGCTCTCGCGAGTCCGGAGTCGAGTCGGTCACCTGGCACAGCCGCAACTCCGGCCACACCGAGACGCGTCCGATTCGCCACGTGTTCCTCTTCCTCGGCGCCGACCCGACCACCGACTGGCTCAAGCATTGTGATGTGGCGGTCGATGACAAGGGCTTCGTGACGACGGCGCACGATCTGACCCTCCCGCTGCAAACGAGCGTGCCGGGCGTTTTCGCGATCGGCGATGTTCGCGCAGGATCGGTAAAGCGCGTCGGCGGCGCGATCGGCGAGGGCGCGGCCGTGGTGGCGCAAATCCACGCCTACCTCGCCCAGCAGCGGGCTAAGGCTCCCGCGGCTCCACTTCCATCGCGAGAAGGGAGCAGAGATTCATTCCGAGCGCCAGCCAGTCGGTCTCCAAGCGCATGAGCGTCCCTTCCCCAGACTCGAATCCCAGAGATTAGGTTTCAGGACCCGGCCGAAGCACGAGCTGCTCGGCGGGGGAGAAGGCGTGGGCGCTGATCAGCGTCGTGCTGATCAGAGACGTCAACCCAGACGAGGCGAAGATCATCGCCAGGGTGACGAACTGGTAGATCGCCGCGTAGAGCGGCGGCGACCCCGACAACACCATGCCGGCCATCAGGCCCGGGATCCACACGATCCCGAGCGAGCGGAGGTTGTCGATCGCCGGGATGAGGCTCGCCTGGTACGAGCTCTGGACG
This sequence comes from Myxococcaceae bacterium, assembly GCA_035262305.1. Lineage (GTDB taxonomy): Bacteria > Myxococcota > Myxococcia > Myxococcales > Myxococcaceae > DATFTC01. The sequence continues at coordinate 5,456 of DATFTC010000326.1, forward strand.
TAGCGCGAAACCGCTGTCTCAGGGGCCGCACCGAGCGCGAGCGCGGACTCGACGTGTCCGACGTGCGCCTGCACCTCCGACCGGAACCGATCCAGCGCAAGGCCGTTCGTGTTCATCGCGTTGGCGATCAGCATGCTGCCGATGGGAACCAAGGTGCTGATGGCGGGATCGATCGCGCCCAGGAGCGTCATCAACCCGATGGTCACCCCGGTGCCGACGACGATGCCGTAGAGCGAGGCGCGAAACGCCCCCGGGATGCGCTTTGCCCTGCGCGCGGAGGTCGCGGCCGCCGCCACCATCATGAAGGCGAGGATGGGGATGCTGGTCCACGAGGGGCCGCGCAACAGCAATGCGAGGATCCACCCCACAATCACGATCTGCAAAAAGCCGCGCACGAGCGCGACGGTGGTCTCGCGCTCGACATGAATCCGACGGGTCCGGGCGAGCAGCATCACCGCCACCGCGGCACCCGCTGCCGTGGCAGCCTGCCCGAGCCCGCGGAGCACATCGGCGCTAAGAAGTTGCTTCCACATTGAGAACCTCCCGAATCGGTCCGATCCGTTTCGCCCTACCGCCTTCGAGAACGAGGATTCGATCCGCCAGGCGCGCCGCTACCTCCCGATCGTGCGTGACGATGAGGCACGTGAGGTGGCTCGCGCGCACCACGTCGCGGATCACCGTCTCCACCTGGAGCTTGGCAAGGTCGTCGAGCGCTGAGGTCGGCTCGTCGAGCAGCAGCACGCTGGGGGAATTGGCCACGGCGCGCGCGAACGCCACCCTCTGCGCCTCTCCACCGGAGAGGTGGTCGACAGGGTGAGCCGCAAAGCCGTCCAAACCGACCTGCCGGAGCAGCTCGGCGACGCGCCCATCCTCGAGCCGCTCGCCGCGCTGGTCCGGGCCGAAGCGGATGTTCTCGGCGACGGTCCCGGGAAACAGGAACGCCGTCTGCATCACCATGCCCACCTTGCGGCGTAGCTCGCGAGGAGTGATTTGGCGGTAGTCGCGCGCTTCGAGGAAGAAGGTGCCGGAGGTCGGCTCGTCGAGCCGGTTCAGCAAACGGAGGAAGGACGACTTGCCTGCCCCGCTCGGACCCACGATGCCGAGCACGTCGCCCTGCCGCACCTCGATGGAGACGTCCTGCACGATGGCGCGGCCCGAAACCGTCCGGCCGAGTCGGTCGGTTCGAAGGACAACCTCGAAGGACGATCCCATCCGCGCATCAATAGCAGCTCGGACGACGGCCGGGGAACTGACCGCATCGGGCGTTTCTCGACGCTCGCGGTGGCTGTCAACCGACGCGCCGGAGCTTGCGCAATCGACAGCGCTCGCGGACGACGCATTCGGCGGTGATTGTCCTCAGGAATGCCGCCGTCTCTGTCGCTGGCGTCGCTCGCCTCGGCGGCCAGTGCGCAAGCAGATCGGCGCCGCTGTCGTGGTGCTTGAGCACGTCGTGGTCGTCGACTGCGTCTTCGACGAGCAAGCCGTCGGCGATGAATAGGTCCACCGCCGTTCGCGCGGCGTCCGCTCCCTTGAACAGAGGACTGCCGTCGGCGATATAGACCACTCGCCCCTCCGATTCGATCTGCGGATGAGGCCGGATCACCTGCAGGTCAAGCAGGATTCCATCTCGGACCACCGCGTCGCGGAGTTTGCCGAGGACGTGCACGACGTCCGTCGTGGCGATTCATCAAAGCGCCCATGAGAACACCGCGATGTCGAAGCTCGCGGCGGCGACCTCGACTTCAATCGCCGAGGCCACTTCGTATCTCACTCGCTCACGGAGCTCATCGGATGCTGCGGCGCGCGCTCTCGACACGGCGGCCCGGTCCGGATCGAATGCCAACACGCTCGCTGCGCGCTCGGCAATGCCAAGCGTCAGCCGACCGTCACCACAGCCCACTTCGATGACCCGCGCGCCGGTGAAGTCCTGCAGCCGGCGCAGCGCCGCGAGATGGGCTCCTTCGGGATCGAGCACTCGGGTCACTTCTCGTCACCAGCCTGACGACAGAACCGTCACCAACTCAGATTGCAACCCGCGCTCCGCAAGGTCCCGCCACCGCGTATCAAAAACATATTTGTTTATGGCCGCCTCCCTCGATCCAACAACTTCCGGGACGCAACCACATAGGAAGATGAAACGCAAACCAGATGGGACGTTTGCAACGCCCCAACCTGCTGTCGACAAATCGCGCGGGGGCCTTGCCCTCCGAAGCGTGGAGGGGAAGCCCCGTCAGGTTGCGGAGTCTCCGCCACGTACAGGCGAATAGGTCGTCTACATCCCTGCGTTACCAGGGAAGCCTGGGATGGCCTTGCTGTTGCTTAACATAAACTCTAGGACTGGCCTCCCTGAAACAGTTCGGACGTGAGCATGCGTCGCCGCTGCTGCGCAATCGCCATCTGCTTTCTGATGCTGACGCTGTCGGGCGCGGCGGCTGAGGCGAGTCAGGTCCGCGTCACCAACCCTGCCGAGCTGCGAGCCGCGATCGGGGCTGCGCAGCCCGGCGACGAGATCGTGCTGGCGAGCGGAGTCTATGACACCACCGGCATCGACTGCTCAGCCAATGGCACGCCGACCGCGCCTATCGTGGTCAAGTCGGAGACCCCGCTTGGCGCTGAGATCCGATTCGACGCGCTCGAGGGGTTTCACGTGTACGGCGCATCCTGGCAATTCGACGGATTGACGATTCACGGCGTCTGCAGCTTGGACGACAACTGCGAGCATGCCTTTCACGTCGTCGGCGGCGCCAACTTTTTTAAGGTGCGCAACAGCAAGGTCTACGACTTCAACGCCTGGCTCAAAGTCAACAACTTGGGCGCTCTGGCACCGGACGACGGCCTGGTCGAGAACAACGAAATCACCATGACCCGGCCGCGCAACACGGGCAACCCGGTCAATGGCATGAATATCAACCAGGGCGACCGTTGGATCGCGCGCGCCAACTACATTCATGACATCCAGCGGTCCGATGGCTCGCCCAACTACGCCGGCTTCATGAAAGGCGGGGGCACCGGCGGCGTTTTCGAGCGCAATCTCGTCGTCTGCGTTCACGACCGCCCCGCGCCGGCCAACGCCGACAACGTGGGTTTGTCGTTTGGCGGCGGTGGAACCGATCCCCAATTTTGCCGTCCCTATTACGATCCCAACATCATCCCGTGTGCCCCGGAGCAAACCGACGGAGTGATGAAGAACAACATCATCGTCAATTGCAACGACGTCGCTGTCTATGTCAACCAGGGCAAGAACACGACGCTCCTTTACAACACCTTCATTGCCACCAACGGCGTGGATTATCGCTTTGGCAGCTCGTCCGGCACCGCTATCGGCAACGTGATGGCGTCTCACATCCGCGCTCGCGACGGCGCCACGTTCACCGAGACAAACAATCTCATGGACCTGACGGCCTCGGACTTCGCCAATTTCTATCAAGACCCGCTGAATGCCGATCTGCGACAACGAGGCGATCTGTCGAGGTTGATCGGGCAAGGACCAACGGTGTCGGCGATCAGCGACGACTTTTGCGCGCGCCAGCGTCCGGCGAGCGGCCTGACGCTCGGCGCCGTCGAGCACTCGCTCGGCGACTGCGACACGACGCATACCTGGCCGAACGGTGGTGGCGGCGGAGCTGACGGCGGCGTGGATGGTGGCGGGGGTTCCGATGGAGGCTACGGCACCGGCGACGCGGGACCTCAGAACCCTCAGGACGGAGGGCCCGACGGTGGCCTTGGCAGATCGATTGGCTCGGGCGACGCGCTCCAGGCCACGAACGCTGGATGTGGCGTAGCGTCCTCCAGCAGCGCCTCGGGAGCCTGGGTTGGGCTCTTGTCCTTGATTGTCGTCTCGAGGCTGAGGAAGACCTACAGAATTCGGAACGGCCTCGGCCGATTACAATGACTGAACCCCGAGGAGATCTGTCCAATCCAATCCAACAGCCTGACTTCGATGCCGCCCGCAGCGAGCGACGGTCATCGGCGATGCGTCGCCTGCTCGAAACCGGTTGAGGCCGATCGCTGCGGTTGGTGCGGCGTCGCCGTGGCGCCGGGTGGATTTGCGGTGGAACGGGTTCTCGCGCAAGGGCCCCACGGCCGGGTGTACCAGGCGCGCGGCGAGGCGGGTGAACCGGTCGCGTTAAAAGAGCTTCAGTTCGCCGCCGTGCCCGACGCCGCGCAGATCGACGCTTTCGAACGCGAAGCCGCGACTCTGAAGACGTTGAATCATCCATCGATTCCCCGCTTCATTCGCAGTTTCTCGGAGGGCAGCGGCGTGAGCCTCCGCCTGTATTTGGCCTCCGAGTTCATCGAGGGCGAGTCGCTCGCGGCGCGCATTGAACGCGCTCCGCTGCCGGAGGCCGAGCTGTTCGCCGTCGCCCGGCGGGTGCTGAAGGTCTTGACGTACCTGCACGATCGATCGCCGCCGTTGATTCACCGCGATGTCAAACCAGACAACATCTTGCTGCGTCCCGACGGCAGCCTCGTCCTGGTGGACTTCGGGAGCGCCCGGGGCATCAGCGGACTGCGCACGTACAGCTCGACGTTGGTGGGAACGTTCGGCTACATGCCCCTAGAACAGCTCGGAGGAACGGTCGACCGGACCAGCGATCTGTATGCGCTGGGAGCCACACTGCTCCATGCCGCGACGGGACAACCGCCGTCGGCGCTCCTCCGGGAAGGCTACGGCCTCAAAGTGCCCGAGCAGGTACCCGCGAGGCTTCGGCCGGTCATCGAGCGAATGCTGCAACTGGATGCGGAACGGCGATTTCAAAGCGCCGCCGATGTCCTGCGGGCGCTGGATGCGACCGAAGCGTCTTCGGCGGAAGTTTCCTTTTCGCCCAAGTCGAACCGAGCCCCTCGGAGCCGCGTTCGCGCAGTTGTCCTGGGAATCGGGCTGGCGGGTGCGATCGGCAGTGCCGCCCTCGCGCGATTCGGAACCTTGGAAGACGGCACCGACTCGCCATCGACGCAAGGGGTGCAGCGTGTTCCCAACCTGCCGCCGGGGAGCGCCGCCGAGTGGTTTGCGAGAGCGAAACCGTTCTGCAACTCGGTCGAGGTGTCGCAGCTCATCGCGCGAAGTCCCCCTCCAAGCGGCTGGGAGGGATCGGGGTATGGCGCCGGTTGCTTGGCGTTGGCCGGCAAAGTCGAGCCAGCCCGAGCCATGCTCTCCCAGCTCAAGGGCGACGAGCAGTGGCGGGCGGCGGGTATCGTCTTCAACCTTGCGCACGGGGTGGCAGATAGCGGCGACGACGTTGCGGCCTCTCCGGTGATGAAGCTGGTGCTCTCGTTCTGGCCCAATCACTATCAGGCGATGTATCACGCCGGAATGTCGGATTACGCTCTGGGCGATTACTCCAGCGCCAAGCAACTGCTCGAGTCGTTCCTGCAGCTGTATCATCAAGAAGACGGGTTCCGGCGCAACGCTAAGGATGCGCTCGCCCGCATTGCCCAAGGACTCCCTCCCCCCAAGGCGCACCCCGGCTCGCACGACTAACCGTGCAGGCAAACGAGGAAGGCCGCCGGAAGACTCGCAAAAGATTCCGCTCTATCGCTCGCGAGGACTGATACGATTCAGGCGAGCCACCGCGGCGTGGCGAGGGCGCTGCGAAGATGAGCATCTATTTCGCGAGATCAGCTCGAAGAAGTATCGCTTCATGCGTCCCGGCATCGAGGACACATTTTACGGAGCGCGGTCGGTAGGCGTAATCGATCCGTTCAACAACCGCCTCCGCTTCAATGAATTCAAGAAGCCGCGCTGAGACTCGATGAGCCGGAGCGCAGTTACCTGCCCTGGCTCCCCTGGAGCTGCTCATTCATGATCAGAAATGCACCGAGCCCGTGCAGATCATTCACGTTTCGGTGCCTGGCCAGGTAGTAGTCCAGGCTGCCGACGTTCGTTCCCTCGGAAATGTCGATCAGGTACGTCAATCCATCCGCTCCGAGGGATATTTTGGACAGCACACCCTGATAGCCAAGCAGTGCAACATCGAAGTAACTCTCATCGACATAGCCGTTCCTCGCTGCCATGTAGATCGTGTACGTGTGCATGCTGGAGCACGAGGTCTCATTCCAGTTCGCCGTCAAGTATCCCTTGTCGACAACCTGAAACCACAGGCCGGTCTGCGGATCCTGATAGCTCGACAGGCCCGAAACCAAGCTCTGGAGCACGGCGAGCACCTCCGGCCGTCTTTCGTGGTCCTCGGGGAGGATGTCGAGCACTGCGATCAGCGCCATTCCGTACCATCCGAGTGCTCGGCACCAGAATTCAGGCGAGTGGTGGGTGACGGGGTCGGCCCAATCCTGAACGCCCTGCTCATCGTAGGCGTGGTAGAGCAGCCCAGTTGCCGCATCCTCGAGATGCGAAGCGTAAATCAGGAGCTGATTGGCTGCCTCATCGTTGGCGTATGCGCCGTCGTCAAACACTTGCCCATAGCGGACAAGGAACGGCATCGACATATACATCCCATCCAACCAAAGTTGGCTTACCCTGCTGGTGGCGTGCCAAAAACCGCCGTCTTGGGTGCGCGGATACGTGTCGAATCGCCGGCGTATTCTGTTCGCCGCCAACTGATACTTGAGCTCGCCGGTCTCCTGATACAAAACCAAAAGCAAGTTGCCGGGGAGCATGTTGTCGAGGGAGTTCAAGCTCGCATCGATGTTTCCACTCTCATCGACGTGGGCATCCACCCATTGCTTGATGTACTGCAGATAGCTTTCGTCCCCGGTTCTTTTAAAGACCAGGTATTGACCGTAGAGGTAGTGAGCTTGGGGATAGGCCCAGGAGCCAAAAGCGGTGGGGTCGCTGAATCGCTGCAACGTCGAGTCCACAAGCGCTTTCGACCAATCGGTTGAAGGGCAGTGAGGATCGACCGAAGCAATCGACGGCGCGCTTGCAGCGAGCAGCGACCAAGCGATCAACCGTTCAACGGCGATGTTGGCAGGTTTTGGTAGAAGCATGGGCGCCGCTCCGGCGAGCAGGCGTTCTACTTCGCCGCGTTCGGCTGGCGCGAGAAAAAACGCTTCGCTTGGGCATCGCCGGGGGTCGAACCCCCGTCTGCGATCGGCGGGGAAAGAGGCGGCGACTACCGCTCGCTTCTACGCTTGCTCAATGACCTGCTGCTGAACAGGGTCTTCGCGATTGCCCAGCAACGCCTCGACATCACTGGCTTCAAGAGGGAGCCCGTCGACGGACTGGATCAACGGGGCCAATGTCGGTTGACTGACTTTTTCCGCACCGACGCCGGTGAATATCTCGGCAAGAGACACGCCCAAGGCATCGGCCAGCATCGCCAAGGTTTCGACGTGCGGCACCCGATTGGCGCGCTCGATCATCGAGAGAAACGAGACGCTGATGCGGGAGCGCTCGGCGAGCTCCTCCTGCGTAAACGAGACCCGCTTCCGCAGCTCGCGGACGCGTTTACCCAACTGCTTAGCTACTGCGGATGCTATTGCTCGACGCTCGGATATGTCGTTGGTCACCATCGATTTCCTATCTAGTTCAAAAATGATTCATCACCGGCCCACATGCCTGTCCGTTTCTGCCGGATGGCAGTGCGAGCTCCCTCCTTCGCAAAGGCAATACCAACAGTCCGCTGGATCGCCTGTCGCACAACCACCGATTAGGACTGGCAGTGAGTCAAGCTCCATCGGTTGGGTCAGTGTTGCTCTTCCAAAAATTGGAAAGCGGTTCCAAACGTTGGAAGAGGCCGGTTCGGCAAAGTTTGCGCCCGTGAAAACTGGGCTGACTTGGATGTCCGGGGCAGCGGTCGGCTGCCCCGGCGGTTGTCGCGTTCAGGGAGCCTTTACTCCCGGAACAACTGGCAGCACGAGATAGGAGGCGTGCTCCTGGTCATGCAGCACGGTTTGCTGCGCCACCTCGGTCTGGGCATCCTGCTCGTTCGATCCACCGGTATTCAGGTTTCGCGCGTAGTGAGGGAAGTTCGAAGAGGAGATCTCCAGGCGGATGCGGTGGCCCTTGCGGAACATCGTGCCGGTAACTCCGAGATCGATGTTGTATTCGTACGCTCTGCCGGGTTGGATCAGCGATGGGGGCAACTTCGATCCTTGGCGGTAGCGAGCGCGCACGACGCGATCGAGCACGTTGTACGCAGACCCATCCAGATGCACGTCGACCAGCTTCGCCGTGAAGTCCGTATCGCGCGCGGAGCTCTTCGCCCAGAGCTTGACCGTTACCGGTCCAATCACCGCCATGTCCCGATCGAGCGGTGCGCCGGTGTAGACGAGCACGTCATCGCGCAGCTCGATGTCTGCCTGATTATGCGCTCCCGCCGGAAGCAAGTCAGGGACGCAGCACATGTTGCCGCCACTCGTCGGAACGGGATTGAGCGGGTCATAGGCGAAATTGTCGGTCGCGCTGGCGCCGCTGCGCTTGGCGCCTCGGTCAAGCTGTCCACGTGCCGTCAGTACGCCGTCTCCCAAGCGAGTGTTCGCATGGCCGCCGCTGCTCAGGTCGAACCTCATCAACTGCGTATCGGCCAACGGGAATTCGTTCGCGGTCAGCAAGAAGCTGGTCCCCTCGGTTCCAGTGTCCGGCGGCACCAATACGTCCATCTGCACGGCAGGCTCGTGCTCGATGCCATTTTGGGTTCCCCTCAGGTAACGG
>DATFTC010000327.1:0-10638 GCA_035262305.1 Myxococcaceae bacterium
GTTTGGTGTGAGAAGACGTCCCAAGGCCTTCGAGGTCGGCGCGAAGTACCTGCTCGCTCGCGGCTAGCGTTGATCCCGCGCGTGGCTCGTAGGTCGAAGCATCGTGCCCAGCCTGCGGGCGAGCCCAGCCCGCGCTTTGGCGTACTCGCTTTCTTTAAGGCGCCGGCCGGCGATGCCGAACGTCTCCCAGTCGCCGGATGTGGCAGCTGCGGGCTCATTCTCAGCAGGCATTTCTTCGGGCAAGGCGAGCATCGCTCCTCGTAGCGCCGCCGCGACCGCCGGGCCTCCCTCTTGAAGGCACCATTCCACGACATCCCAGCCATGGGCTGCATGCCGCCCCTCGTCGGCCGCCAGCCCACGCAGGGTCGAGGCGATCGCGGGAATCGTGGTCCGGGTGGCGAGCTTGGCGATAACCGCGGCCGAGAGGCCCTCGTGAAGTGCCCCGTCGATGAGCGACTCGACCGCCAGTCGCGCAAGCTTGATGCGTCGAAAACGCGTCCCGAAGCTCCAGCCCTGCGGCTGCGGAAAGGGCCCGGGGCTTTGGTCCTCGCCATCCAGATCCCTTGCCAGAGAGAAGCAGGCGCGGGTATGCCGAATTTCGTCAAGCGCGTCCTGTTGGGCCGCTCGGATGAGCGCCTCAGGCGCTCCGAGCGCGAGCAGATCCAGAGTCAGGTTCGCGAATGCAGCCACGGACGCATGCTCCGTTCTTCCGTTTTCGCGCCAAGCCTCCGCAACGCGTCGAGCATCGCTCAGCTGGTCGATGGGACGTGTCGGCGGATTGAGCCACGCGGCACCAGGTCGAACCTCGGGCAGCAGCACGCGGCCAAATGCCCTCAGCTGGCGTCCGCGGGTAAATGTGGCGGTCGATAGAAAAGCGAACAGTGCGCCCACCGCCGCCATGAACAGGCCTCCGAGCATTGGAAAGAGCGCGACCGCACCTGCGAAGCCTAGGGGCATCGGCTTCACCTGACCCACTACGAGCATGGCGCGAACCGCTCGGGCGCAGGCGAATACGCTCATCACCGACGCCGTCAGGAACACCAAGCCCGCCAAATACTTCAGTCCGAGAGCACCGAAGACAACCCCGACGACAAGGAGTGCAATCGCCAGGACGAAGGTCCTGATGGCCTGTCTCCCTCGACGGTGAAATAAGGAAACATCGCCTGGGCGCGCGCCAATCGCTTGCGCGGTCGACGGTTCAGCTTGCAGAGCAACTGCGGAAGCGTCAGTTACGGCAGAGTCCTCGTACATGCGCGTTTCCCCTTTGGGTGCTCATGAATTGATGTTCCGAGTTCAGGAGCTGGAGCGAAGGTGCATACGTCCATCCAGACGATTGATTACATTTCGAAGCGCTAACGAATAACATCCGAATAAGTTTCAACTGCAGCCTTGATTGCGTGGCTTGCTTGCAGCAGCCGGCGCGACAATGACCCCTGCCGGGATTTGAACCCCATTTCGGCAATTAAATTAAACATGCGACGTCGCACGCTTTTTTGCTGTTTCGCTTTGCCGGACGGGGAGTTGGATCGAGGGTCCGACGCTGCGACGGATCAAGTGAGGAGCCCCAACGTCTCGCTTGAGCTTTACGATAGTAAGAGCCAATACCACAGCGAAACATTCGACGTTATCTGCGGCGTGGATGTGCTTCACCACCTGGGAGATCCGGCGAGGCGTAGACGGGATGTCGGACGCGGCGCGGACCACCTGGTCTCTCCCAGCGGCCTGACCCAGATGAAGTAGCTGTGGTGCTGGCCTCGGGCATCTTGCCCGGCGTCGTGTCCAACTGGCTGAACGCGACCTCGCTTATGTTCGGCGTCCGATAGCGGCCGTTGTCCAGCAGCAACGACTCGGGCGCGCGAACGTGCGAGTTCGTCAACGGCGGTCATCCAGAAGTTTCCGAAATCGCTCGTCACACGGTTGGTCCGGCCATTGCACTGCGAGCTGAGCGTCCAAACAACCAATCGAGGAGCGAATGAAACTCAGACTGAGTGTTCTGGCATTGCTGTGCGTTGTCGTCGCATGCGGCGGCAGATCCGGCGGCGCCAAGCCGTTTGCTTATTCAGTCGACACGACCATCAGACCGCAACCGGAAAGCATCGAGGACCTTGGCCAGGGGAGTCGGCCCCTGGCTGTGGCGGTGGACGACGATGGGATCGCCAGCACATTCGTCGCCAACGAGGTGCAGATCGCACCGAAGGATCGGGCCGAGTTCGAAGCTTTTCTCCTCCGCTACGGTGGCGAAGTCGTCGGCACAAACGCGATTCCGGAGCCGCCGCCTGGAGTGGAGCGACGGGACATTTCCAGCGCCGCGGATGAGACCTGGTATCTGGTCAAGCTCGACCCGAGCGCGTTTGGACTACAGAACCTGGCCGCTGATGCCGCGCGGCTGGATATCGGCGGCCGCCACCGGTTCTCTTCGGAGGCGGCAGCACGGATGATCGCTCTCGTCGCCCACGAGCGCCTGGCGGGCGCAGCGGTCGACCTCAACTTCGTCGCGCAGTCACAGGGGTACCTGTACTCGACCACCGAACAACGGGACTGGGCCGGTGTGAGCGACGCGTTCAGATGGCAGGAGTTCGGCAGCTCGGGCAGCAAATCCAACGTCACCAAGGCCTGGCAATTCGCCCTCGCTCGCGGGATCGAGCGACGGGTGAAGGTGGCGATCCTCGATAGCGGTTTCTGGCTAAACGGCGCGGGGCAGCCGTTCACTGACTCGCAGGGGCGCTCAGATCTGCCGGCGAACCCCATCCAATACAACTTCGCCGCCGACAGCTACCTCGCGGGGGGAATGAACTTGAACAGCTGCAAAGGCGGCCCCTGCCCTTGGCACGGGAACGGCGCGGCGAGCGTGGCGGCGGCGGCCCTCAACAACGGCGCGGGAGCGGCCGGCACGGGTGGGCTGGTGGCGGACCCGATGCTCTTCAACATTGCGATCACCGACGATCAGGTTGCTCGCGCTGTTCGCACCGCCGTGTCCTGGGGCGCGGACATCATCTCGATGAGCTTCAGTGGAGAGTGCAACACCTGGTGCCGGTTCAGCCGCCGGCCGGCGAGCAGTTATGCGCACGCGTTTCAGTCCGCCCGGTGGTTTCAACTGTTGTTGGTTGCGGCGGCTGGGAACGAAGGCGTCAACGTGAGCGAAGAACATTTTCAGCCCTGCGAACGGGACGGCGTCTTCTGCGTCGGGGCTTTGAACGATGGCCAGATCTACTCGTACCGAGACTCGAATTGGGCATCGAACTGGGGATCGGCGGTGAGCATCTGGGCACCGACCAACATTCACCGCATGCCGGACGGGAACAACCCGGGCACGCTCACCAAGTTCAGCGGAACGAGCGCTTCCTGTCCTTTCGTCGCCGGCGTGGCGGCGTTAGCCTTGGCGATGGATCGGAATCTCAAAGGCGATGCAGCAAGGGAGATCCTCGCCAGGACAGCGTGGAAGGATTCCCCGCACGAAGTGACTGCCTATGTGAATGCCTACGCGGCGGTAGTCGCGGCAGCCGGCGGCTACCACCTGGCGCCAGATCTGCAAATCACCGCTCCGGCGGATCGATCTTCCATCACCCCCACGGGCGGATTCTACGTCGCGCAGTTTTCCGGTCGGGCCATCGACGTCGACGATGGACCGCTGGCGATCGCCTGGAGCAGCGACAGGGATGGCGATCTGGGGCAGGGTGATTCCGTCCTCCATGATTTCACCAGCTTGGCGGAGGGCGACCGCCGCATCACCGCCACGGCCACCAACCGCGCCGGAGTCACCGCCCGCGCCACCATCACCTTGCGCCTGTCATTCCTTCACATCCCCCCGACCCCGGTGATCACCCAGCCTCAACCCAACACCACTGTCGCTCCGGGCGCCTACTTGCTCCAGGGGCGCGCGCTGTCGACCGATCCCGGCGCGGTCGGGCGGTGGACTCCGTGTGACAAGCTCGTCTGGACGAGCCGAGTCCGGCAAGGTTCGACCTGGGGACCTCCAGCGGACGGCACGCCGATCGTCTCCACTCGCAGCGCGAGTTACGATTCGACGGGATTGTGCGAGGCGCAAGTTTCGTTCGCTGGCGTTGGCATCAGACAGATCGAGCTGGCGGCAACCAATCGCCTGGGCGATCGCGGAACGGCGGCGGTGGAGCTCAACGTGGCGAGCGTCCCGGATCTCACCGTGCAAATCTTGAACCCCATCTGGGGTCAGACGTTCACCGTCTGGATCCGCGGCAGCGTGATGAACTCCATCGCCCTGCGCGGCACGATCAACCAGGCCGGTGGAAGATACGCCTGGTATTGGTACCGGGCCGGATCACCGGTCAGCAGCAAGGTGCTCATCGCCAATGGGTCGAGCGCCAGCTGGGACCCGCTGGCCAGCGCGCTCTGCCCTGACCCGGGAACCGAACACGTCGTGATTCGGCTGGAGGCCTCCATCCCCATCGAGGGTCGTTCGGGCGTGGCTGAGGTGCCGATCCACCTCAATTGCACACTCGTCCCCCACTAATCGCTGAGCGCGCTCGAAGCGAGGCCGAGCGAGCTCGGGCGGGATTCATGAAGTACTGGGGCGAGCAGCGGAAAGCCGAGCTGCCCCGGCACGGCAAGCAGAACACGGACAAAGACACCCAGTTGCCAACCCTGGCGGAATTTGCCCTCCGCTTCATGGAGAGATACGTCAAGGCGAACCGGCAGAAGCCGAGCACCCTCGAGAGCAAGCAGGCGATTCTCGATGGGAAGCTGCTCCCGCTGCCGCGAATACGCTCATCACCGACGCCGTCAGGAACACCAACCCCGCCAAATACTTCAGTCCGAGAACACCGAAGACAACCGCGACGACAAGGAGTGCAATCGCCAGGACGAAGGTCCTGATGGCCCTTCTCCCTCGGCGGAGAAATAAAGAAACATCGGCTGGGCGCGTGCCAATTGCTCGCACGGTCGACGGTTCAGCTCGCAGAGCGTCTGCGGAAGCATCAGTGACGGCAGAATCCTCGTACATGCGCGTTTCCCCTTTCCGTGCTCGTGAATTGATGATCTCGAGTTCAGGAGCTGGAAACGAAGGTGTCCATCCAGACGATTGATTACATTTCGAAGCGGTGCAATGAACATGCTAACGAATAACATCCGAATAAGTTTCAACTGCAGTCTTGATTGCGTGGCTTGCTTGCCGTGGCCGGCGCGGACCCTAGGAGACAGAAGGGCCTTATCAGAACCCACGGTCTAGGGAAGATGAATCGGCGAGGCTCTTCTGGCCGCGCAGCGGCCTGGAGCCACTGAGACGGCAAAGATCCGGCGAAAGACAATCTAGGAGAAATTCGCTACCTTGATCGCCGACGTCTACGGCGCACAGGAAGCTCGAAGCGAGCCCTGATCGACGGCGATTTGTCCTTGCATTTTCGAAAGACGTATAGTTCGCTCGCTCGACACCTAACTCAGGGTCAACAAGTTTCCGGTCACGTGTTAATTCTTGCGCCGTTTGCATCGGGGAGGGGTGTACATGAGGAATTCGGGCGCTTCGTTACTCAGCTTCGCATCAGAAAATGCGGTAATTGTCACTTCCACGGGTGGCGGTGACACCTGGTCCTGCCCCACGTTGATCAACGAGGACACCCCGGGGCTGCGTTTCTATCAAGGTCTTTTTTTATGACCCGCGCGAGAATCCGGGCACGTCGATCACCAACCTCTACTTCGCGCAGTCGAGCGATGGCGGCGCCAGCTTCGACCCAAATATTCGAGTCACCGATACTCCGTCCCTGTGGACAATCGAGGCCGACACGCCCAACTATGGTGATTACATCAATTCGGTCAGCGTCGGCACCAAGGCGTGCGTCGCTTATGCCGACGGGCGGGACGGAGATCCGGACGCGTATTTTGCCTGCGTCGATTTGTGACAACCGTTTAATCGGGGACACCGCCGCTCAACCTGTGCCTGGCGTGTAGACTTCGGCCTGCGCACCCTGCGGCCCCATAGATCCGTACTCTCCTGGACCCTTCGGCATTAAGGGTGTTGTCTCTCGAGCCTGAGTGTGGTCCCCTTCTGTCCTGTGATCGCATTGGGAGGCGCGACAACTCCGGGGGGTAGCCATGATCGAATTTAAGGGGGCTCGCAAGCTCGCCCAACGTTCCGAGCTCCGCAGCCACGCGAGAGGGTGGTCCGCACTCTTCTTCCGGGTGATGCTGACCACCTCCATGGCGCATGGCGCGATGGGTCAGGCGGCAAATGCCGAGGCTGGTTCGGCGTCATCCCGACACCGTTTCCTGATTTCGGTCTTGTCCAGCCGTCCCGATATGGTCAGCGGCGGCGACGCGCTCGTGCGCGTCGATGTGCCACGCACGGCTCCTCTCGCTTGCGTGCGGGTGTTTCGCAATGACGACGACGTGACGGCTGCGTTTGCGCTGATACCCGCCGAGCACGCCCTGCAGGGGTTGGTCAATGGGTTCGAGCTGGGTGCGAATCTGCTCACCGTCCGCTGCAGCAGATCGCGGCCCCTCGCCCGACTGACGATTGTCAACTATCCGATTACCGGCCCCATCTTCTCCGGGCCACACCAATACCCCTTCGTCTGCAAGACCACGCGCCCGAACAACGACTTGGGTCAGCCTCTGGTGGACAATTACGAAGGCATCGGATTCCCCGTCTTCGATCCGGACAGCAAAGTGATTGGCTGGAGCCGCGACTGCAGCGCAGTCGATCGCGTACGCTATATGTACCGCGCGACGGACGGGATGTTCCGCCCCATGCCGATAGATGGGTCGCGCCCACCGGATTTGTCGCAGACGACGCTGATCGATGGCCGCACGGTCGATTACATCGTGCGGTGGGAACAGGGGACGATCAATCGCTTTATCTATAGCTTGGCAATGCTGGCACCATTCGGTGAGGATCCTCAGCACGCAGACCATTCCCTGTGGAACGGGCGATTGCTGTACAGCTTCGAAGGTGGCGTCGCCATCGGGCGTCAACAGGGCGAGACATCGATGTCGCAGGCTTTGTTCCACCAAGGCCTGAGCTTGGGCTACGCCGTGATTTACTCCACAGGCAATCGGACAGGTGTCCATTACAACCTGCAGGTCGGAGGCGAGACCGCGCTGATGGTGAAGGAGGCATTCATCAAGCGCCACGGCCTCCCCCTGTACACCGTCGGCGTGGGGGGCTCGGGCGGCGGGATTCAGCAATACATTTACGGGCAGAACCACCGGGCGCTCCTGGACGCGGCCATTCCGCAGTACTCGTATCCAGACATGGTTACGCAGACCATTCACATCGGAGACTGCGAGCTGCTCGAGTACTTCATGGACGTGACTGACGCGGCCAATCCCAAGTGGGCCACCTGGACGAATCGGCGGTGGCTGATTGGACTCAACGCGAGCGACACCTTCCCAAACCCCTATACCGGACGGCTCGGAAGCACCGAATGCGTCAACGGCTGGCGAGGCCTGGCGCCGCTGGTGATGAACCCGCTCTACGGCACCGCCGGACCGGGACAGGAGCTCATGAGCCCACCGGGCGTAATGGACAGCGTGCACTGGACGCACTGGGAAGACCTGCGCAACATCTACGGGATTGGAGATGACGGCTACGCGCGGGTGACCTGGGACAACATCGGCGTGCAATACGGGTTAAAGGCGCTGCGCGATGGCCAGATCACGCCGGGTGAGTTTCTCCGGCTTAACGCGACCGTCGGAGGGTGGAAGAGCGCGCGGGACATGGTCCAAGAAGGCAGGCCGTTTCTGCCAGACGGTGACTGGGACCCGTGGAGCTCGAGAAACATGAACCTCAGCCCGGACGAAGGGGTCACGCCGGCGCCGCGCACCGAAGGGGACCTCATGGCGATGAACGCCGCGTATACGTCGGGCATGGTGTTCAGCGGCCGGATTGACATCCCGATCATCGACTGGCGCCACTACCTTGAGGAGGGGCTCAACATGCACAACAGCCGCCAGTCGTTTGTCAGCCGGCAAAGAATGATCGATGCGAGCGGCAGCGCCGATAATCAAGTGATTTGGTTTACCGACGCGCGGCCGAGCGCGACCTACGATCAAACGCCTGAAGCGCTGCAGGTGATGGATGAATGGATGCAAAACATCCGCGAGCACCCCGAACTCAGCGTCGCCGAAAATAGACCCGCACGGGCGGTCGACCGGTGCTTTACGACGCTGGGCGTCCCGATCGCTTCAGGAGATCACGTGTGGGATGGAATTCTGAACGAAAAACCGGCCGGTGACTGCACTGCGGTATTTCCCATCCACTCGACATCTCGCGTCGTGGCCGGCGGACCGTTGACCGGCAGCATTTATAAGTGTCAGCTCAAATCGGTGGCCGAAGCCGTTGCAGACGGCACGTACGGATCATGGGTCCCCTCGCCCGAAGAGCAACGAACGTTGGAAGCCATTTTCCCCACCGGCGTCTGTGATTACTCGCTCCCGGACGCGGGCCGCCCACCCAACAATTAGGGCCGGAGGCGGATCCGGACCGGCCTCCGCACCAGAGCTGGAGCGGTGGAGGCATCTTCACCGGCTCGCCGGGTAGCAAATTCGGCTGGACTCCGTCCAACGATCCCGATATCCACGGCCTACTGGGGGGCTTCGGCGCTTCGCACCCGAGGGGGCCGCCATGCCACGGGTTCTCGTCATGACCGCGATCGCAGCGCTCGTACATGGGTGCGGCCCCACGAACACAAGCGCGCCGCCAGATCTAGTGACCCAATTCGGATCGGGGATCTATTTAAACGCTCACGTTGGCTGGATCAGCGCTGAAGAAGCGAGCTCGCTGCAAGCCGAGCTACAAAACGATTTGGCGACCAACGAGCCCAGCGAATTTCCTGCCGAGCGCGTGGCCGAGTGCCTCAAGAAAGCGATTTACGAGATCGAGGATTATCCGGTGCCCCACTGCTCGGGCGAGAGTCCATGTTTCGGCTGGGTTGATAACAACGTTCTCCACGTCGGCGCGGCCGCTCCTACCGGCAACGGGGATGGCCCGAGGTCGTCGGCGCTAAAGCATGAAAGCCTGCACTGGTTACAGCTTTGCGTCTTGAGCGTTCGCGATCCGCAACACAAACGGCCGGAGTGGGGTTTTTTTCAGTGACGGCGGCTAACGCGCGGATCGGAGTGTTGTCTATCGGCAGCTTAGCGACGTAGGGCTCAGGCCGCTTCCGTTGGTGCGGGTCCACCTCGGACGCGGAACACAGTGGACCGTTCCGGACAGAAGCCTGTCAGAGCTCTACGCGATGGGTTTCTCTTTTGTATTTTGATGAATCGCCCAGCTATTCGCGACATCGTCGGAAACATTGGTCCATAAGGCGACGCAGCCCTCCTTCTGCGGGGAGGGCTGCGTCCGGTACTTAGCCTGCCTAGGGGGCGGTGAGCTAGGGGGTCACCTGTCTCAGCGGCCCTTGATCATCTGGGTAGTTCCTGGTGTTCAGCACCTGGATCCCGGCCTGGTGGTCGCCGTTGAACGGAGTCACCGTGCTCGCGCAGCCCGCCCCTGCAGCAGCTTCGGGCGAGCCGAACCAAAGCCCTAGGTGGTACATGTGCAGCGGATTGACCGCTGGATTTTGGTCCGCATCCGGGAACGGTCCGTCGTCGTGCACGACGGGAGCGGGCCCGCTGCCTGGCGCCACCGTGAAGGTCTCGATGCTAAAGCGGCCGATGAAACGCTGGCTACCCTGGCCGTAGTTGTCCG
Source organism: Myxococcaceae bacterium (assembly GCA_035262305.1). GTDB lineage: Bacteria > Myxococcota > Myxococcia > Myxococcales > Myxococcaceae > DATFTC01. The sequence goes on from DATFTC010000327.1 coordinate 9,659, forward strand.
TCTCGATATCGCCCTGGTACCAAGAAAGCCCGAACGGCGCGGTCGGCAATTGGATCACGAAGAAATCAAACTCCGTGTTCGGCGGCAGGCCCGACACGTTGACATCCATATATTCGACCGGTCCAGCTGGGGTGATCGTCACTGTTCCTGTGGCATAAGGCACACACGCGGCTGCGCCACCGGAAACAAGCATGTCAAATGAGACGGCACCTGCTCCTTTCGGTCCTGCCCAGGCGATGGTGGATACGGTTAACACTGCGACTGACAAAACAAACAGCTTCTTCATTGTGATTTTCTCCTAAAGGTTAATAAATTTAATGTTTCGAGCAAACCAAATTTCCTTACTCTTGATATTTATCCATTAACTCCTTTCTTGTTTGAGATTGTCGTCGTCGCGGGCCGGCTTGTGTACGACGCGCGTGCTTTGAGCTGGTCGAGGGCAGCTCCTGTTGGCTCGGCGCGGACGAGCGGCAGGCGCACGTCTCAGCCACCAGCGCGTTGCTGCAATCGTCGGCGCGTGCGATTGAGCTGCTGGATAAGGTGAAGCACAGAGCGACGAGCAAAGGCAGACGAAGCGTTTTCATGCGGCCTCCCTGTTTGCCCAACGCGTTTCTGGGCGAGAGAGCTCGAAATCGACCCCGCATTGCCAGCACAGCTGTCCAGCGGTTCTCCACGGATCGCCCACGGCTCGGCGGCATCCCCGACAGACCTTGCTTCGATCCATTGCTTTCGACACTGGCGTCAGCCGCCGCGTTGGCGCTTCGCTGGATGGGACCGCCAGCCGCGACTTCACCACCCCCGCCAGCGGGTGTTGCAAGATGATGTAAATGGCCGCCGGCACGGTGACCAACGGCCGGTTGGGGAACGAAGCCAACCCGACGACGAGCGCGGTGCCGTTGGAGCGCATGCCGCTGGAGAAGACGCTGGTCACCTGGTGCTCGCGCCGAAGGCCGGCGACCCAGCCGATGGCTGAGCCGACC
>DATFTC010000328.1:0-9084 GCA_035262305.1 Myxococcaceae bacterium
CGGCGTCTACGGGGTAACGATCGGACTTTGGCGCACGTTCGGCCCCGGCCGGGTGTTCAACACACTGCTGGACGAGCAAACGATCCTCGGACTCGCGATCGGAGCCAGCCAGGTCGGACTGCTTCCGGTCCCCGAGATTCAATTCCTCGCCTATCTGCACAATGCCGAGGACCAGCTCAGGGGAGAGGCAGCCACCCTCTCCTTCTTCTCGCGGGCACAACTGAAGAATCCCATGGTCGTCCGGATTCCGGGCCTCGGCTATCAGAAGGGGTTCGGTGGTCACTTCCACAACGACAACAGCCTTTCTGTGCTGCGCGACCTTCCCGGAATGATCCTGGCAGTGCCCTCCCGCGGCGATGACGCGGTCAAGATGCTGCGCACTTGCCTCGCCGCCGCGAAGATCGACGGGCGCGTCTGCGCCTTTGTCGAACCGATTGCGCTGTACCCGATGCGCGATCTTTATCCAGGGGATGGGAAATGGAGCTTCGCCTTTCCAGCCCAAGGCGAAGCGATCGACATCGGTGAGGTTGGAGTGTACGGCCTAGACGCCGCCGACCTGCTGATTATCACCTACGGCAACGGCGTGCCGATGAGCCTCAAGGTCCGCGATCGTCTCCTGGAGAAAGGGAAGGCAGCGCGCATCCTCGATCTCCGGTGGCTGGCGCCTCTACCCGAGGCGGCGATTCGCGCTCACGCCCGCCAAGTGCCTCGAGTGCTTGTCGTCGATGAGTGCCGGCGCTCCGGAAATGTTTCAGAAGGCATCGCGGCGTGCCTTTTCGAAGATGCCGCGACGCACGGCGTCCGCTTCGCCCGGGTGACGGCCGCTGATTCGTTCACCCCGCTCGCAGACGCTTCGCGCCTGGTGCTGCCCGACGGGGATGAAATACATGCTGCGGCTTTGAAGCTCCTCGAGTAACCAGTCCATTGTTTGACCCAATGGGGCCACCCCGATAGCTTGCGCGCCGCGCTGGAGGATTCGATGACGGATTCGATGTGGGCACTGGTTTACGATCGGACGAAGGACACCTGGGAAAAATCCAAAGGACTTCGCCGCGAGCAAGTCGAGCGACCTCGACTGGACCCCTCGAAAGATTATCGGGATGGAGGCAAGGTTCTCATTCGTCCCAAGCTCGCCGGATTCTGCGGCTCGGACCGCGGAATCTGGTTCCGACGAGCATTCAAGGACATGATCTTCGACTCGTTGGATAGGGAGCAACGCAACATCCGGGTGATCGGCCACGAGCTTTTGGGCGAAGTGGTGGAGGTGGGTCCGGAGGCGGCGCGCGAATATGGATTCAAACCAGGCGACATCGTGTCCGCCGAGAGTCACATCTTTTGTGGAACTTGCTACCAGTGCCGAATGGGTGATTCCCACGTCTGCATCACCAACTTGATCATGGGAATCAGCACCGATGGCTGTTTTGCCGAGTACGTCAAGCTGCCAGGCACCGAGCTGTGGAGCACCGACCCGAAAAAGATCCGGCCCGAGGTGGCGGCGCTCCAGGAGCCTTTCGGCAATGCGGTTCACGCTTGCACCAAGGTGAACTTGCGCGGCAAGACGGTTGCGATCATCGGATGCGGTACCATTGGCTTGTTCGCAATCGCGATCGCCAAAGCGCTCGGCGCAATCAAGGTCATCGGCGTGGAGCCGGTGGAAAGCAATCAGCGGATGGCGCGAGCGTTCGGGGCGGACGCGATCGTCGTGCCGACCAAGACCGATCAGGTGTCTTACGATCACGACGAGGCGATTACCCGCGAGATCCGCGATCGCACCGAGGGCGTCGGCGTTGACGTCGCGCTGGAGATGTCCGGCTCCAACGCGGCCTTGAACACGGCGATCTCCGCTGTTCGCCGTGGGGGACACGTCATTCTCTTCGGCCTAAAGAGCGGTGACGCGGTGATCGAGGACTTCGACCGCGTCATCGTGGACGGGATCAGCTTGCATTCGGTCGTCGGCCGCCGGATTTTCGAGACGTGGCACATCACCCGCAACCTTTTGGAGTCGCGCGAGCCGAATATTCACGATCTGATCTGGAACGTAATGCTCAACCGCGGCGAAGGAACCATCGCCAGCTTCGCCGAGTTTGATCGCGACTCGTTCGAGCGGCAGGTCAACTCGAATCCTAAAGTCCTCCTTCGCTTTCACTCGTAGCGGCTGCGCTCCACCGCGAAACCGAGAGGTGCAACCATGTTCTCCACGCGAGCCCAATCTCTGATCGACAATCAACTTCGCGAAATCAAGGAAGCCGGAACCTGGAAGGACGAGCGCCTGATCACTTCTCCTCAAGGTGTCGAGATCGACGTCGGAGGCAGGCGAGTGTTGAACTTCTGCGCGAACAATTACCTTGGCTTGTCCAACCATCCCGAGGTGGTGGCGGCCGCCAAGCGCTCGATGGAGGAGCACGGCTACGGCATGTCCAGCGTTCGCTTCATTTGCGGAACGCAGGAACAGCATCGCGCGCTCGAGCAAAAGCTCGCCGAGTTCTTCGCCTTCGATGATTCAATCCTCTTCGGCTCGTGCTTCGACGCCAACGGCGGCGTCTTCGAGGCGCTTCTGGGAGAGCAGGACGCGATCATCTCCGACGCGCTGAACCACGCATCGATCATCGACGGCGTTCGCCTTTGCAAAGCGCAGCGGCACCGATACCCGAACAGCGACATGGCCGAGCTGGAAAAAATCTTGCAGTCCACCCAGTCCGCGAATTTGCGAATGGTCGTCACCGACGGCGTGTTTTCGATGGACGGGAATCTGGCTCAGCTGGGTCGCATTTGTTCCCTGGCGGAAAAGTACGACGCCCTGGTGATGGTCGATGATTCTCACGCATCCGGCTTCATCGGAAGAACCGGGCGCGGCACGCCCGAGCAATTCGGCGTGATCGGCAAGGTCGACGTGCTCAGCTCTACCCTTGGCAAGGCCTTGGGCGGCGCGTCGGGTGGATTCATTGCCGCGCGCCAGGAAATCGTCGACCTTTTGCGCCAGCGAGCTCGCCCTTACTTGTTCTCCAATACGCTCGCCCCCTCCATTGTGGGAGGGAGCCTTCGCGTGCTCGATCTGCTGTCGAGCACCACTCAGCTGCGCGACCGACTGATGGAGAACGCGCGCTCGTTTCGCGAGCGCATGTCGGCGAGCGGTTTTGAAATCAAACCGGGATTTCACCCCATCGTGCCGATCATGATTGGGGACGCTCGCCTCGCCTCGGAGATGGCGCATGATCTGTTGAAGGAGGGCATCTACGTCATCGGCTTCAGCTACCCCGTGGTGCCCAAGGGTCAGGCGCGAATTCGCGTCCAGCTGTCCGCCGAGCATCGCCCCGAGCACATCGATCGCGCGATTGACGCGTTTGTCTCGGTAGGCCGGAAGCGCGGCCTCCTGCGAGGGTAGGTCACCGCCAACTCGCTTGCCGGGCCCTGCCAACTGCGCCATAAGGCGCTCAACGAGCCCCCGAGTACTCGGCCGGGGGGTTACGTTGGCTTGCCGCCGGCAAGGAGCGACCCCGTGGAAGATCTCAATCCGTACGCCATTGCGAAAACGCAGTTCGATCGCTTCGCGGAGGCGCTGAACTTGGACGTGGGTATTCGGAACATCTTGCGCCAACCGAAGCGGTGCTTGATCGTGAGCATCCCAACGAAGCTGGACGATGGCAGCATCCGCGTCTTCGAGGGCTATCGGGTCCAGCACAGCATCGCGCGGGGGCCGGCCAAGGGCGGAATCCGATATCACCCGGGCGTCACGCTCGACGAGGTGAAGGCCTTGGCGGCGTGGATGACCTGGAAGTGCGCCGTGGTGAACATTCCCTACGGCGGAGCAAAGGGCGGGGTCATCTGTGATCCAAAGGCGATGTCGCGGGACGAGGTCGAACGGATGACGCGCCGATTCGCGAGCGAGATCTCTTTCTTGATCGGCCCAGAGCGCGACATTCCCGCTCCGGACGTTTATACCGACGCGCAGGTGATGGCGTGGATCATGGATACCTACTCAATGGGCGTCGGATACAGCGCGCCGGGAGTGGTAACCGGAAAACCTCTCGAGATCGGCGGGAGCGAGGGCAGAGCTGAAGCGACCGGGCGTGGAGCGCAGATCGTTATCCGAGAAGCAGCCAAGGCGCTGAACTTGCCGATTCGCGGCTCGCGCGCGGCGATTCAAGGCTTCGGCAATGCCGGCAGCGTGGTGGCCAAGCTGCTCGCCAAAGACGGATGGAAAGTGATCGCGGTCACTGATTCCAAGGGCGGCGTGCAAAATGCGAATGGCCTCGCACTGAATGCTCTGCTCGAATACAAAGCTCGCACCGGCTCGGTGGTTGGGTATCCGGAAGCGGATCCGATCAGCAATTCGAAAATACTGGAGCTGGACTGCGAGCTTCTCGTCCCCGCGGCCCTCGAAAATCAGATCACCGGTCAAAACGCTTCGAGAGTGAAGGCTCGGATCGTCGCCGAGGCGGCAAACGGGCCGACGACGCCCGCTGCGGACGACATCCTTTTCAGAAATGGCGTCTTCGTGCTGCCGGACATCCTATGCAATGCAGGCGGCGTCACCGTCTCCTACTTCGAATGGGTGCAGGACCTTCAGGCATTCTTCTGGGACGAGAGCATCATCAACGAGCACCTCGAGCGCATCATGGTCAAGGCGTTCCGGGAAGTGCACCTGATCGCCAAGGAGCGCGGCGTCGACATGCGCCTAGGGGCTGGAATCGTCGGAGTTGGACGAGTTGCGCAAGCACAGCGGATTCGCGGGCTCTGGCCGTAAAGCCGTACGCTAGAGGGCTGCCGCCGGACAATAAGCGCCTGCGATCTGAGCTCGCGACTCCCAAGGATTGTCCGCGTGGACGAATCGGAACCAACAAAGAGCATTGATTTCATCCGGCGCAATCGACGGATTCCAACGGCACGGCTCCCGCTGCCAGCGCGCGTGCAGCTCCGCGGCGATGCGGCGCGCTTCGGCGAAGTATCGGGCTCGTTCAGCGCGGATCTCGCTGTCGGAGAGCTCCGGCGCAGCATCGCCGAGTCCTGAGCCTTCAGATGCTCGCGTAAGCTCGTCGAGGGAGAGCTTGATCGGCGCGCATTCTGGAACGGGCCTGTCGATGTGCCGCCAAACTCCATCCAGCCATCCCAGGCGATAGACCGGAACGAAATCCAGGCCGTGGTCCGCCACGAATTCGACCGCGCTGAGAATGAAATCCAGGTCTTCCTCCGAGGCATAGTACGGCAAAGACAAGCGCACCCAGCCTGGCTTGATGCCGAGAAAGCCGTTTGAGATCTGGACGCGATAGCGCTCGGACTGCGCTCGGTCGATGTCGAGCAAGCGATGTCCGTACGGACCCGCGCACGAGCAACCGGCGCGGTTCTGAATTCCAAAAAGGTGGTCGAGGAGCGCGGAAACAAGATCGTGATGCAGCCCTTCAATGTTGAAGGACAGGATGGCGAGCCGCGGCAAGTCCTTGGGCCCGAGCAACTTGATTCTCGGGTGCCGCGACAGACGGTCAGTCGCTCGCGCCGCGATGTCCATCTCGTGTTCCAGGATGCGCTGCGGCCCGACGATCTCCCTCACCAGGAAGGCGATGCCCGCGCGGAGGTCTCCCAGGATTGCCGGCGTTCCTCCTTCCTCCCGCTCGTCCATCCGCCGCACGTAATCCACGGATAGCCGATCGAACGCGGCGACGTAGTCCACCGTGCCGCCGCCGGGTCGCTCCGGGATGCGGCTGCGGAACAGCGACCGATTCGCGACCAGGACGCCCGAGCCCTCCGGCCCGCCGATGAATTTGTGGCTTGAAAGAAACAGCGCATCGATCCGCTGATCCTCGGGCCCAGGATGCATGTTGATAGGCATGTACGGAGCGGCAGCGGCGTAGTCGAAGCAGGCGTAGGCGCCGCCGCGGTGAAGAACGCGGGCGATTGCTGGAACGTCGGTGAGCACGCCGGTCACGTTGGAGGCAGCCGAGAACGCTCCAATCTTGAGCTTTCGCCCCGAGTAGCTTGCCACTTTCGATTCCAAGTCGCGCAGGTCGATGCGCCCCGACTCCTCGAGCCCCACCTCGACCAGCTCGGCGACCGACTCAAGCCACGGCAGCTCGTTCGAGTGGTGCTCGTACGGCCCGATGAAGATGACCGGGCGCTGCGCATGGGGGATCGAAGCGGAAAGCGCAAACTCCCGCTCAAGCGGCTCCGCCACTCGCAGTCCCAACAGCCCGATGAGTTTGTTCACCGCCGCGGTTGCTCCGGCGCCGACGAACAGGACGACGTCTTCAGGCCCCGCGTTAACCGACTGGGCCACGATTGCGCGCGCTTGTTCGCGCAGCTGGGTCATGATTCGCCCGGTGGAGGACACCGCGGTATGCGTATTGGCGTAGAGCGGGCGAACGCGGTTGATCCACTGCTCGACGAACTCCAGATGGCGACCGGTCGCGGTGAGATCCGCGTAGCACAGCAATCGATGCCCAAAAGGAGTTTCGATGAACGCGCGCCGACCCAGCTCGCTTCTTCGAATCAAACCTGAGATTTCCTCGAAAGTCTGCTTCATCCGTTCCCACTCTAGATCGTTTGCGACAAATCCCGAATGCGTCCTGTGTACCAAGTAACACGAGACGCGCCGTCTCTGGAACTTGGCCTAAAACTCCGTTCCCTTGGAAGGGGCGACCCGATATAGCACGGCCAAGGGCGTGTTCACGGGCGGCGAAGCCGTCCAACTTGACGCTCTAGTCCATCCATGGAGAATCGATGAATCCTGCCAAGCCAGCCTTAGTTTTTTTGTTCAGCGCAGCGTCATTGGCCCAAACACCAGCGCCCGGGAACCCTCCTGGTCCGCCCCGACCGCCCACCTCGCGGGCTGGGCAATTCGACATTGCATCGCTCGACAAGGGCGTCGATCCTTGCGTCGACTTTTATCAATTCGCCTGCGGCAACTGGATGAAGAACAACCCCATTCCTCCAGATCAGGCGCGATGGGGTCGCTTCAACGAGCTGGCCGAGCGCAACCACGAGATCCTCCATCAGATTCTAGAGAAGGCGTCCGCTGCCGACCCCAAACGCAATCCCCTGGAGCAGAAGTACGGCGATTACTACGCATCGTGCATGGACGACGGAGGAATCGAAGCGAAGGGCATCTCGCCGATCAAGCCGGAGCTGGATCGCATCGCGAAAATCAGCGGGTCGAGCCAGCTGATCGACGAAATCGCTCGCCTACACCTAATCTCCAGCGGCGGCGGCAGGGGCGGCGGCCGCGGCGGCGGAACCAGGGCTCTCTTCGTGTTTACCGCTTCCCCAGATCTCCACAACGCGACGCAGATCGTCGCCAGCGTCGATCAGGGTGGGCTGGGCCTGCCGGACCGCGACTACTACCTCAAGGATGACCCCAAGTCCGTCGAGATGCGCAACCAATACGTCGAGCACATGCAGAAAATGTTTCGGCTGCTGGGCGACGCCGAGAATACCGCTCCTCAAGAGGCGAACGCGGTGATGAGGATCGAGACCGAGCTGGCAAAGGCATCGATGGATCGAGTGATGCGGCGCGATCCGCATAACCGCGATCACAAAATGAAGGTGAATGATCTGACCGCTTTGGCTCCCAACTTTCAGTTCGGTCGGTTTTTCAAGGATTCCGGATCCCCCGACTTCCAAGAGCTAAACGTCGGCAATCCTGAATTTTTCAAAAAAGTGAACGCGGCGATCCGAACAATCCCGCTCAGCGATTGGAAGAGCTACCTCCGTTGGCACCTGGTTGAGTCCAAAGCTCCCGCATTGACCCGGAGCTTTGTCGAAGAGAACTTCAACTTCCAGGGCCGAATTCTCACCGGCCAAAAGCAATTGGGAGCAAGGTGGAAGCGGTGCGTCCAGATGACCGATCGCGATCTCGGCGAGGCCGTTGGTCGACCTTACGTGGATGCCACCTTCGGAGTGGAAGGAAAACAGCGAACGCAGAAGATGGTTCGAGCGATCGAAAGCGCGCTGGAAAAGGACATCAAAGAGCTGCCTTGGATGACGTCGGAGACCAAGCAGCGCGCGCTGGAGAAGCTGCATGCGATCACAAACAAGATCGGCTATCCAGACAAGTGGCGGGATTACAGCACGGTGAAAATCGATCGCAGTGATTTCGTCGGAAACACTCAACGCGCAGCAGAATTCGAGCACCGAAGGCAGCTTTCAAAGATCGGCCGGCCTCTCGACAAGACGGAGTGGGGGATGACTCCTCCGACGGTGAATGCCTATTACAGCCCGCCGGAAAACGACATCAACTTTCCCGCGGGAATCCTTCAGCCGCCTTTTTACGACAACAGAATCGACGATGCCGTCAATTATGGAGCGATTGGTACGGTGATCGGTCACGAGCTGACGCATGGCTTCGACGACCAGGGGCGAAAGTTCGATCCGGAGGGAAATCTGAGAGATTGGTGGACCGAGAAAGATGCCAAGGAGTTCGAAAAGCGTGCCGCCTGTGTCGCGGATGAATATTCAGAGTTCGTAGCGGTGAAAAATCCGGAATTGAAGCTCAACGGCCGGCTGACCTTGGGAGAAAACACCGCGGACAATGGTGGGCTTCGCGTGGCACACGCGGCGTTCCTCGACAGCGTGGCGGGCAAACCCCCTCAGCCGCTGGATGGCTTCACGTCGGAGCAGCGGGTCTTCCTCGGTTTCGCGCAAATCTGGTGCGAAAACAGCACCGAGGAGAGCGCCCGACTGCGCGCCCTCACCGATGCGCATTCTCCGGGCCGTTATCGAACGAACGGCGTGGTCCAAAACATGCCGGAATTCCAAAAGGCGTTCTCCTGCAAGGCGGGACAGCCGATGGTCCGCAAGGAGCCCTGCCGGGTTTGGTGAGCGCTATCGCTTGGGCGGCTCACCACTCGGTGCCGAAGGCGCCTGAGCGGCGGTGCATCTTTCGGGGGACGGATCGCTGACCTCTCCAGGGCAGGTCAGCATGGTTTTGCGATCCGCCTTGTCCATCTCAAAAACGAAATTCGAAGAGCCGGCGCCGGTCGGGACGTCTTTGAAGCGCACGGTGAATCCCTGGATGGATTTCATCAGCGAATAGTATTCCTTGGCGGTTCGCGTGTTGATGTCGAGGACGAGGTAACCCCTCCATACGCCTCCATT
>DATFTC010000329.1:0-4015 GCA_035262305.1 Myxococcaceae bacterium
ACGATCACTGGCCGCTAACTCGAGCGCGAGCATTGAGCGCAGCTACTCATCAGTTTGTTCAGAATGTGATGAGGGAACGAAATATGAAAGGGGTTGTCTTCAATCTGCTTGAGGCAGTCGTTCAACGCGAATACGACGACGACACCTGGGAGGCACTGCTAGAGCAGGCCAACGTGGGCGGCGCCTACACCTCATTGGGGAACTACCCGGACGAGGAAATGATGAAACTCGTCGCAGCTGCGTCTTCGCTCCTGAAGACACCGCCTGACGATATCGTCCGATGGTTTGGCCGGAAGGCTCTGCCTCTCCTGGCACAAAAACACCCGCACTTTTTTGACGCCCATAAATCGACGCGGACGTTTCTGCTCACTCTGAACGATGTCATCCACATGGAGGTCCGGAAGCTTTATCCTGGAGCGGATGTGCCCGTTTTCAATTACGACACCTCCTCACCAGAAGTACTACTGATGGAGTACAGGTCTCATCGCAAACTCTGTGCGCTCGCCGAAGGATTTATTGAAGCTACAGCGGCTCACTATGGCGAGGAATTGGCGTTGGAGCAGCCGGAATGCATGAAGCGGGGGGATGACAAGTGCCTACTGCGAATCTCCGTCAAGAAATTAAAAGTATGACGGATGGCGAGCGCGAGTGATGTGACAGATATCGAACTGGCTCGGCTGAAAAGGCGGCTCGATCGTGAGCGGAAGGCGAGAGCTGAAAGCGAGGCGATTGCCGAGAGAGCCTTGCGTGAACTGTACAAGAAGCAAAAGGAAATAGAATTACTTCAGATCATAGCGGTCGCTGCGAACGAAGCTTTAACTACCGATGGCGCAATGCAAATCGCTCTCAGGCAGGTTTGTGCCCATACCGGATGGCCGGTGGGGTTTTTTCATCTGAAGAACTCTTCCGGTGAACTGCTACCCCCCACGCTATGGCACCTCGATAAACCTGACCGTTTCGAAACGTTCCGGCGGGTCAGCGAGGCCCTCCGCTTTGAACCAGGAATTGGCTTGCCGGGTAGGGTTCTGGCCAGCCGGAAACCAGCATGGATCGCAGATGTGACCAAAGACCCGAATTTTCCTAGGGCGAAGGCAGCGGCAGATATTGGCGTCAGAGCTGGCTTCGGTTTCCCGGTGTCGATAGGGACAGAGGTCGTGGCTGTCATGGAGTTCTTCTCGGAGGTGCCTGTAGAGCCTGATGAGTCTTTGCTGGAAGTAATGGCTGACGTCGGGAAGCAGCTTGGACGGGTCATAGAGCGAAAGCGAGCGGAAGAGTCTCGCGACGAGGCGATGGAGGCGAGCCGCACCAAATCGAGTTTTCTCGCCAATATGAGCCACGAGCTGCGCACGCCGCTCAACGCGATCATCGGGCTGACCGAACTCTTATGCGAGAATGCCCCCCGCTTCGGCACCGAGAAGGCGCTCGAACCGTTGCGCCGGGTATTGCGCGCCGGGCGGCATTTGTTGGGTCTTATCAACGACATCCTCGACCTCTCCAAGATTGAGGCCGGGAAGATGGATCTGACCCTCGAAGCGGTGACGATCCAGCCGGTCGTCGAGGAGGTCCTCGGCACCGCGCGGCCGCTCGCCGAGCAGAACAAGAACGAGCTCGCGCTAGATTCTCCCGAGGGGATCGGCTCGGTCTACGCCGACAATATGCGGCTGCGCCAGGTCCTCCTCAACCTGCTCAGCAACGCCTGCAAGTTCACCAAGGCCGGCACGGTGCGGCTCGGCGTTACGCGCGTGGAGGAGGCCGGCCAGCATTGGGTCGATTTCGCCGTCTCCGACACCGGTATCGGCATGACCGAGGAGCAGCTCGGCCGCCTCTTCCAGGAATTCGCGCAGGCCGACGCCTCGACCACGCGCCAATTCGGCGGGACCGGGCTCGGCCTCGCGATCAGCCGCAGGCTCTGCCGGCTGATGGGCGGCGATGTGACGGTGACGAGCGAGCCGGGCAAGGGATCGACTTTTACGATGCGTCTGCCGGCGCAGGCAGCGGCGCTGACGTCGCCAATCGAGATTATCGCGGCGGCGAGCGCGGCCGAGACCGGTCCGGCCGCAAGCCAAGGCTCGCATGGCACGGTTCTGGTGATCGACGACGACGCGACCGCGCGCGAGCTGATCGCGGCGCACCTCGTCGCCAACGGCTTTGTCGTCGAGACCGCGGCAAACGGGGTCGACGGTTTGAAAAAGGCACGCGAGCTCAAGCCCGTCGCGATCACCCTCGACATCCTGATGCCCGATATCGACGGGTGGACCGTGCTGGCCGCGCTGAAGGGCGACCCCGAGCTCACCGACATCCCGGTGGTCATCGTGACGATCGTCGACGAGCAGCGCCGCGGCATCGCGCTCGGCGCCGCCGGGTATCTGACCAAACCGATCGACCGCGAACGGCTGGTCGAGATCCTGTCGCGCCATCGTTCCGCCGACGGGCCGAGCGAGGTTCTCGTCGTCGAGGACGACGAGGAGCACCGCCAGCTCGTCCGCGCGATCCTCGGCGCCCAGGGCTGGGTGGTTCGGGAGGCGGCCAACGGGCGGCTCGCCCTCGATGCCCTCGCGGCCAAGCTGCCCGATATCCTGCTGCTCGATTTGATGATGCCGGAGATGGATGGGTTCCAGCTCGTGGCGGCCCTTCAGGCGAACCCGGCATGGCGGGATATCCCGGTCGTCGTCGTGACGGCACTCGATCTGACCGCGGAGGACCACCGGCGGTTGAACGGAGGGGTGGAGCGGGTCCTCTCCAAGAATTCCTTCGCCCCTGCCGAGCTGATGGCGCGCGTCGGCAAGCTATTGCTGGAGGTTAAAGGGCAGGCCGGGCGGTGAGTTCGGGGGCGAGCGTGCACAAGCTTCTCTACATCGAAGACAACGAGGACAACCTCTACATGCTGACCTTGTGGTTCGACGCGCTCGGCGGCTACGAGATCGTCAGCGCCCCGGACGGAGCCGCCGACATCGCGATGGCGGCGGCCGAGCCTCCCGACCTGATCCTGATGGATCTGAACCTGCCGGAGATCGACGGCTGGGAGGCGACGCGGCGCCTGAAGGCCAACCCCGCGACCCGCGACATCCCGATCATCGCGCTGAGCGCGCACGCGATGGCGGGCGATCGCGAGAAGGCGATCGCCACCGGCTGCGACGATTTCGAGACCAAGCCGGTCGAATTCGACCGCCTGCTCGCCAAGATCGAGCACGCGCTGGATGCGAAGGGGGCCGGGCCGGTCTCTTGAACCTGACCTGAAGCGAATGACGCCTAAGGGGAGAGCGAGCCGCTGGCGAGCGGCCGCAGACTTCCCGCCGTTGTTCGACGAGGGGCTGGGCACTTAGCCAGAAGGGGTGAGGTCAGCTTCTGGCACGTCGCCGACGATGTGCTCGTCGTCGACGGTTACGACGCACAGATATCTCTCGCAGCCGCCTTGCGCGAATGTCGGCGCGTGTTCGGGAGCGTGGCCCTGACGGACCTTTGTTAGCGACCGAGAGAGATGGCGCAGCGGTGCAATATGTGGCGAAGGCCAACTGCGGACTCACGCACCACACAATCGTTACTGCACCAACAAACTGATGGGCTTGTGCAAGCCGCCCCGACTGATGTAGAAATGAATCATTCTCACGGCGACTTTCTAAATTCATTTAAGAGGCACCTCCTTCCCCTAACGCTGATCAGACCAATCAGACCGACGAGAGCAAGCAGCAGCAGATCGCTCCGCAGACCGATAAACTTGACGCCGAGCAACTTGATCAGGTCGCCGGGGGCTCGGCTTAGGCGTACATCCGTCGGTCCCCGGCGGCTCTGGTATCCTGCCCAGCGAGGATGCGCAGATGGTCGCCAGCAACGCTGGCGTATATGCTTGGTTGCGAATCGCGGCAGCCAAGCCGACAGACAGGAGGCCTGATTCCAATGGCACGAATCTCTCTCCGTGGTGCACTGCTCACCTCCGTTCTCGCAGCGTCGTTGGCCCCTACGGCGTCGCACGCAGAAGCCATCGGCAAGCTGGGCGACGTTATTTTTCCGGTCTCAT
>DATFTC010000330.1:0-88334 GCA_035262305.1 Myxococcaceae bacterium
CGACCAGGGGCGAAAGTTCGATCCGGAGGGAAATCTGAGAGATTGGTGGACCGAGAAAGATGCCAAGGAGTTCGAAAAGCGTGCCGCCTGTGTCGCGGATGAATATTCAGGTTTTGTGGCGGTGAAAAACCCGGAGTTGAAGCTCAACGGCCGGCTGACCTTGGGTGAAAACACGGCGGACAATGGCGGGCTTCGCGTGGCACACGCGGCATTTCTCGACAGCGTGGCGGGCAAACCCCCTCAGCCGGTGGATGGCTTCACCCCGGAGCAGCGGGTCTTCCTCGGCTTCGCGCAAATCTGGTGCGAAAACAGCACCGAGGAGAGCGCTCGACTGCGCGCCCTCACCGATGCGCATTCTCCAGGGCGCTATCGAACGAACGGCGTGGTCCAAAACATGCCGGAATTCCAAAAGGCGTTCTCTTGCAAGGCGGGACAGCCGATGGTCCGCAACGAGCCCTGCCGGGTTTGGTGAGCGCTATCGCTTGGGCGGCTCAACACTCGGTGCGGGAGGCGCCTGAGCGACGGTGCATCTTTCGGGAGACGGATCGCTAACTTCTCCAGGGCACGTCAGCATCGTTTTGCGATCCGCTTTGTCGATCTCAAAAACGAAATCCGAAGATCCGGCGCCGGTCGGCATGTCTTTGAAGCGCACGGTGAATCCCTGGATGGATTTCATCAGCGAATAGTATTCCTTCGCGGTTCGGGTGTTGATGTCGAGGACCAGGTACCCCCTCCATACGCCTCCATTGGGGATCGTTATCCCGGGATTGAGGATGGGCAGGCTTGAGATCTGTGTCATCAACTGCTCCATCAAGGCGTGGTCGCCAGCCAGGAACGGATTGGCTCCGGTGATATCGCCGAAAAATCTTTGCCGTAACGGTTCGGGGCTCAAAACTGCCGAGTAAGGCCGGTGCGCATTGTCCTCGACTTCGATCTTCACTCGCGAAAGCGAGAGCGTCGAGCCGGTGTTGTTGGCGATCCCGACGAAGAACGCTGGAAGTGGAACCAGCTCGATGATTCCCGAGCGCTCCACCGTCGCGCTCGACGGCACCGCTCGTCCTTCCGCGCCGGTCGTGTGGGGCGCGCCGGGATCGGGCTCGCGCCACTTCACCAGGCGAGCCACCTGCGGATAGCTCGCTTCATTCTCGCGCGTGATGGGCGCCAACCCCATCTGGACCCCCTGCATCACCACGTCGTTCTTTTCCTTCAGGGCCAGCGTTGGGACGTCGAAGCTGGCCTGGTAAGCCTTCGTCGACGCGCACCCGCACGCGGCGACCGCAAGAATCGTCAGCGACGAATGCAGACAGTGGTGGATGGTCTTCATGCCTTGAGCTCCTTTGCGCTGCTAGCACACCTTACTCGATCCAAGCTTTACGCTTAGGCAAGATTGGCGACGCTTCACGGCTATGCAGTCGCGAATCCGTTCAGAACGTGTACTTGATGCGGGGTAAGATGGCGATGCAGCCGGCCCGAAGCTCGATCGCCACAAGAGACAGCCGGCAAAGCACGCAATAACCCGAATGAAGCGTGCAAAGCACTGGACAGTTGCTTCGCGAGGAAGCGGTGAAGAGGCGGTCGTTTATTATTTGCGAGCTTGGCGGATTGCCTGTTTCACCGCGGGCCTTACGTACACGATTCCGTCATTGTGACCGGGGATGGCGCCCTTGACCAAGATCAGCCCCTTTTCCAGATCGACTTCAATCACTTGCAGATTCTGTGCGGTCACCTGTTCGACGCCGTACTGACCGGGCATTTTCTTGTTGGGATAAACGCGGCCCGGCGTTTTTCGCTGCCCGACCGCGCCGGGGTGACGCCGATACTCATGCGTGCCGTGGCTTTCCTTGAAACCCGCGAAGCTCCAGCGCTTCACCACGCCTTGGAACCCTCGACCTTTGGTGGTTCCAGTCACATCGACCAGCTGCCCCTTGGTGAAAAGGTCGACTTTCACCGGATCGCCGACGTTGAGCTTCCCCGCTTCATCGGCGCTGACGCGGAACTCTTTCACGTGCCGACGCAAGGGGCTACCCGCTTTCTTAAAAGCTCCGGCCCGAGCTTTTGAAAGCGATTTTTCCTTTGCCTCGCCGAACCCGAGCGCGAGCGCCGAATACTTGTCTTTCTCAGGCGTCCTCTTCCCAACCACCGTGCACGATGAAGCATCGATCACGGTAACGGGGACGAGCGTGCCGTCTTCGAGGAACACCTGCGTCATTCCAACTTTCTTCCCGATCAGCCCGTTCAAAGCAGCTCCCTTTCGGCTCCGGAGCGATCGACCGGTATTCGACGAGGAGACGCCACTACCTCAGCCAACGTCTGGAGCGCAAAGAGCCGCGCAATTTATCAGAGAAGGATCCAAAAGCAAGCGCGACAATCCCGCTCGGTGCGAGACTGGCGCGCCAGGACGAAAACGAGCGGAGAATGCGAGACGCTAGATCGTCGCTCCACCGCCTCTGCGAATGACCGCGAGGATCAAAGAGATGACGGCCAGCACCAATAGGATGTGAATCCACCATCCCATGGTGGCGCCGCTAACCATCCCCAGAATCCAAAGAACGAACAGAATGACAGTGATCGTCCAAAGCATGGGGTCGCTCCTTTCCGTCAAATGCGCCGCAATCGAAGCTACGTACGGGACCAACCCCCAACAACCCTGGGCACGTGCGCCCGCCCCGTGACCAGTCAGCCCCAGTCTGAGAACGGCACAAAGCCCGCTTCCTCGCAGACTATCCAAGAAAAGTGTCCGCGAGTTCCGAGGGCCGAAGGCGAGTAGAAGTCAGCGCCGGAGGCAGAAGCAGACGCTGACGCGCGTAAGCAGATGCCAAAGTCAGCCAGCGAACAGACGACCATGACGAGGCGCTTGAGCATGATTACCCTCATGCACTTTTGAGCGTTGAATCGGTGCGGCAGGCTGTAATTCTTGCTTGCCCTGTACCTTCTGCTGCCATTCCGCGGCCAAGAATCTCATAAGGTCGCGATATCTCGCCGGGCGATTCGGATAAGCGCTGGCATCGAGGTTGCTCTTACAGATCCGTCATAGCACCACGGATTACGGGAGAACCGAGAATGCTGAGAATTGCAACCGAGCCGTCGCACGGATCGTCGAACCCTCTGACAACTTACTTGTCGGAGATAAACAAGTATTTGCTGCTCACGGTCGACGAGGAGCAGAAGCTGGCGCGGCGATTCAAGCGAGGCGATCTACAGGCAGGCCACAAGCTGGTGACCTCCAATCTGAGATTTGTGGTGAAGGTCGCTTACGAATATCGATCCTATGGCATCAAAATGTCCGACCTGATTCAGGAAGGAAATATCGGGCTGATGAAGGCGGTCCAGAAGTTCGATCCGGACAAGGAGATTCGCCTGATCTCTTACGCGGTCTGGTGGATCCGGGCGTACATCCAAAACTACATCCTGAAGAGCTGGTCGTTGGTGAAGCTCGGCACCACGCAGGCGCAAAGAAAGCTCTTCTTCTCGCTCGCCCGGACTCGCCGCGAGCTGGAGAAATACAATCACGGCGGGCCGAGCCTCACCAATGCCGAGGAGATCGCGCGGCGGCTTCGCGTGAAGCCCGCCGAGGTGCGGGAGATGGAGCAGCGGATGGGCGGCCGCGATCTATCGCTCGACGCTCCAATGGGTGAAGACGGCACAAATAGCCACGTTGACTTCGTTGCCTCTCCGGCCGCCGGTCAGGACGATGAATTCGCCGACAAAGAGCAGGCGGGGATCGTCGGCGTCCGAGTCGAAATGGCCCTGCGCAGGCTTGACCCGCGCGAGCGCTTCATCATTCAGCAAAGGGTAATGAACGAACGCCCGATGACGCTGAAGGAGCTGGGAGAGCACTTCGGATTTTCCCGCGAACGGGCTCGACAGCTCGAGATCCGCGCGAAGGAGAAGCTGAAGAACGAGCTCGCGGCCCTGATGGCCGAGGTTCATCCCGAGGAAATGTCTGCTTAGCTCGCACCGCCTCTGACAGCACCAGCGCCGTTCACCGCACGGCGCGATGATAAATTGGCGGCGGTGTCGCTGCGCTTCCCGTTACCCGTCCGGCTGGTCGAGCGACGACTCACGGCGATTCTGTTCCTGCATGGGTTCTTCGCCGTCGGCGCTTTTGTCGCGGGACGATCCGCCCGCGATGCGCTTTTTCTTTCCCGTCTCGGCCCCAAGCCGCTCGCCTGGATGTACATTGCATCTGCTGCGGCAGTAGCGATCGTCGGACTGGCTTACACCGCACTTGCCGCGGACGTTCGGCCCGACCGCGTAACCCTGGTTACCAGTTTGGTCTTCGCGGTCCTTTTCGGGGCTGGCTGGGCCGCGGAGCGAAGCGGCCATCCCTGGGTCTACGCCGCCCTCTACGTGCACGTGGAGGTGATGGGAGCGATCTCGGTGATGCAGCTCTGGACGCTGGCGAACGAGCTGTTTAACCCGCGCGAAGCGAGGCGGCTTTACGCATTCATTGGAGCGGGCGGCATCATCGCGAACGTCATTGTCGGTCTGGCGACGGTGGAGGTCGCGAGGGCCTTCGGCGTACGCGCGGTGCTCCTCCTTTGCGCCGGCCTCATGATGGGATGCGTCTTTTCATCAGCGTGGGCCGGAAGCGCAGGGAAGCGCCGGCTTGAGGCACGGCCGGACAACAGGTCTACCCTCGGATTGGCCCGCGCGGGGCGGCGCCTGCTTGCATCCGGTCACTTGCGCCTGGTGGCCCTGCTCACCGCGGCGACGTTCCTGGTCGTAACGATCGTGGATTTCGAGTTCAAAGCGGCCGCCAGCGCATCCTTGCAGCTGGACGAGCTGGCGGTCTACTTCGGCTATTTCTACGTCGGGGTGGGCGGCCTGGCCGTCCTGCTGCAGCTCTTCGGAACCGGAAAGCTGCTCAATCGAGTGGGTGTGATTGGCTCGCTGGCAATCCTTCCGATCGGCCTCGGCGCAAGCAATCTGCTCATCGCCGCCATTCCCAAGCTTTGGGCGTCGACGATCGCCAAGGCTACAGACACCCTGTTTCGCTATTCGATCAACGATGCCACGACGCAGATCCTGTACCTTCCGATTCCCGCTCAACGCCGAGCGTCGTCAAAGGCATTGATCGATGGAGTGGTGAAGCCGTGCGCGATCGCTCTCGCTGGGCTGGTGCTGCTCCTCCATCGCGGGTGGTGGCCTGAAAACCCGCTCAGACTCGCCTTGCCGACGGTTGCGCTCTGCGCTGGATGGCTGGCGATCGTCCTGGGGCTTCGCTCAAAATATGTTCAGTCGCTGCAGGACAATCTTCGAAAGCGGAGGCTCAATACCGACTTCGCAGGATACGGACTGGCGGACGGCTCGACCAGCAAGGTGTTGCTGGAGGCCTTGGAGAGCAGCGATCCGCGACAGGTGCTCAACTCGCTCGAGCTTTTGCCAAAGCTGGAAAACATCCGGCTCGATGACCGCGTCGAGCTCTTGCTGGATCACGAATCGCCGCCGATTCGGGCCGCCGCTCTGAATTATTTCACGCAAAGGCGCAGCGTTCGTTACGCCAACTCGATCTTTCGCAAGCTGGATGACGGCGATCCCGCGGTGCGGGCCGCAGCGATCTCGACCTTCTGCGTTCTAGGTCGAGATAAATCCGTGGGCAGCGTCAAACCGTTCCTGCTCGATGCCGATCCGCGCATCCGAGCGGCGGCGATCACCGGGATGATGCGCTACGGAGGGCTGGATGGAATCATCTCCGCGGCCGACTCGCTCAAACAACTCATCAGTCACCCCAACCCGGTGATGCGAAAGCAGGCCGCGCGGGTGCTCAGAGATATCGGCGTAAGCAATCTCTATCAACCGGTGTTGCAGTTAATGATGGACCCCGACCGGTCGGTTCAGAGAGAGGCGATCGCCGCGGCCGGCGCGCTCAAGAGCACCGACCTGCTGATGCCGCTGATGCACCGGACGCATTCGAGCGAAACCGGAAGAGAGGCGGTGGAGGCTCTGGCCGCCTACGGCCCTACGATCGAGCCAACGCTGTCCACAGTGCTCGACAATCGCCTGGAAAACCCGCGGGTGCGAAGAGGAGTCGCTCGCGTTCTCGGCCAGCTGATGAGCCCCGGCGCGATAGAGATCCTGGTGCGCCATCTCGAAGATCCGGATGAGGACGTGAGAACCGCGATTTACCGTTCGCTGGCGCGGACCGCACGAGTACACCGCGTCGCGAGCACCGATCGAAAATGGGTGCGTCAGGCGCTGGATCACGAGCTGCTGACTGCCTACCGCTGCCTGGCGGACGCCGAAGCGCTCGGCCTTGGGGCGGGGCCAGGATCTCAAGGCTCCGCTGGCGACGCCGGTGCAGCCGGGGCGCTGCTCGCTTTAGCGCTGGTGGAAAAAGTGGCACATGTAGAGCGCCGGATTTTTCTCCTCTTGGGAGTTCTGTTTCCCAATGCCGATATGGAACGCATCGACGCCGACCTGAAGGATGAGCTTGCAATCGACTCCCGCGGGCGCCGGGCAAATGCGGTGGAGCTCTTGGACAATGTGCTCGACCGCGAGCTGGACCGAAAGCTTCTTCCCTTGTTTGAGGACGTCCCGCGCGCGGAAAAGATCGCCTCGGTGGCCGACTTGCTGGACCTGCGCCTCGCCGACAGGGCCGAGACCCTTGCTGCGCTTTGCCGAAGTGAAACAGCATGGGTGCGCGCCTGCGCTCTGAACTACGCCGCGCAACTCAATAGCCCGCGGGCGGCCGACGCTGCGCTGGAATTGATTAGCGACCCGAGCCCCATCGTTCGCGAGGTGGCCCTGCTCTGCGTCGCTCGAACGCACCCGGAGCGCGCCCGGGCCATTGCCGAAGCCAGCCTTGAGGACGAGGAACCGGTCGTTCGACGGCGGGCGGCTCTGATCGCCGCGAATCGCGCCGTCGGCTGAGAACCCGGAGCTTCGCGGCGAGTTGATCACTTCTCGGCGGCAATACCGAGGCGATGCGCCGGTGTAAGATGCGGGACGACGATGCTGTCCACGCTCGAGAAGGTTCTATTCCTGAAGTCGATCGATCTGTTCTCTCAAATTCCCGGAGAGGATCTGGCACGTGTTGCCCTCATTGCCGTCGAGGAGCCGCGGGAATCAGGCGAAATCATCTTTTCGGAAGGCGAGCCCGGCGATGCACTGTACCTGGTACTGGATGGAAGGGTTCGCGTTCATCACCAAGAGAAGATGGTAGCCGAGCTGGGTGAACGTGAATGCTTCGGGGAGATGGCGCTGCTCGATTCCGCGCCTCGCTCTGCCACTGTAACGACGGTGAACGATACCAACCTGTTGAAGATCGCCCGCGACGAGTTCCACGAGATCCTCACCGACAAGCCCGAGATCGCCCTTGGAATCATCAAGGCTCTCTCTCGGCGACTGCGGACGGCCAGCCGCTAGGCGCCCGGTGCGCCCGTCGATGCTGACGGCGACTTCGCCTTCTCCGATCGCGTGGCGACGGCGTAGAGCAGGGCCGCCAGCGCGAGGAAGAGGACCATCGGCCACCAGCTCTCGTTCTTGGCGAGGGAGCCGAGCCATTCGCTCAAGTCGAACTTGGCGTCCGCTTCCGTCAGCGTAATCACCGATTGGACCACCCCGGCGATGGAGCCTCCGGCAATCAGGCCCGAAGCCATCAACACGCCGGGCGAAAACTCGGCTGCTGCCTGCGCTTGATCCTGCCGCCTTCGGTCGACGAGCAGGCGAACCATTCCGCCGACGAAGATCCCGGCGGACGTTTCAATCGGCAAATAGAGTCCGACAGCGAATGGCAGGGAGGATACCCCTACCAGCTCCATGATGATGGCCAGGAACATTCCCACCAGCACGAGCCCCCAGGGAAGCCGCCCGCCCAGCGTGCCATCGATGATCAACCGAAACAGCTGCGCCTTGGGGGCGTCGAATTTCCACAGGTCGATCGCGGCGTAGGCGATTTCTCCTCGATCATCGACGAGGTAGCGGCCGGGACGGACCGGCCCAAACCGCTCCTTCAGCTCGACCACAGAGTACATCCGATGATCGTTGCCCAATTCTTTCGCAGCATCCGCCGCCATGGGCAGGTTCACGCCTGGAAAGGAGACCGGGTCGAGGCGATAGGGAAAGCTGCCAGACACGCCCGGGTCGACGAGGAACTGCAGCTTGCCGCGATCGTCGACGAGGTATTTTCCGCGCTGCACTCGGCCCACGTCCTCCCGCACGTAGTAGACGCGGTATGCCTCTCGATTTGGACCGGTTGTCCTTTCCGCGTTCGGATCAACTGCTGCACGAAATTCGGGAAAATCGACTGGACGATACGTCGTGTGACCTTGATTCAAAACGATGAGCGTGCCGCCGATGACCAGCGCGCTTGCGATCACCGCCAACAGAATCGCGATCTGTTGCGCTCGCGGCGTGGCCCCCACCAGGTAGCCGGTCTTCAGGTCTTGCGAGATCGTGCCGCCGTTCGAAGCAGCGACGCACACCAGCGCGGCCGTGGTCAGAGCCATTTCTTTGTAGGGGACGCCGGTCCAGCCCACCAGGACGAACAGCCCGCACGTCAGCAGGAGCGTCGCCACGGTCATGCCGGAGATCGGATTCGACGAGGAGCCGATCTCGCCGGTGATCCGGCTCGATACGGTGACGAAAAAAAACCCGAACAGGACGATTAGAATCGCCGAGAGGAGGTTGATGTTCAGCGTGGGGGCCAGCCAGATCATCAGTGCGATCGCAAGAGAACCGCCGACGACGATGCTCATCGGAAGGTCCTGCTCGGTCCTCGGCGCCGAGCGCGATACGCCCCGCTCGGCTTTCAAATCCTTGATGCCCCCCTTGAAAGCGCTGAGGATGGTGGGAAGCGCTCGGGCCAGGGAGATGAAGCCGCCGGTGCCCACAGCGCCGGCACCGACGTAGAGAACGTAAGCGCTGCGGATCTGATAGGCGCTCATCTCCGCAATCTTGAGCTGCGTCTCGGGGTACATCGGCGCCTGCATGCTGTCGCCGAATAGATGAATCAGCGGGACTAGGATGACGAACGCCAGCAAGCCACCCGCCATCATGTTGGCGGCGACGCGCGGGCCGATGATGTATCCGACCCCGAGCATCGGCGGCGAAACGTCGAACGCCAGCCGACCGCCCTTGAGCTTCCCCCAAAACTCCGCCGCAAACGAGGCGGTGTCGTTCCAAAGTCTCGCGATGAGATTCAATGCTGCGTAGGCGAGTCCGACGAAGAAGCCCAAAAACACGGTCTTCGCATCGGTCCCGCCTTGCTCGCCGGCGATCAACACGTCGGCACAGGCGGTGCCCTCCGGGTACGTCAACTTTCCATGTTCCTTGACGATCAGCCCCTGCCGCAGCGGAATCATCATCAGAACGCCAATCAACCCGCCCAGGAGCGCAACGAGCAGAATCCTCACGAATTCCATCTCGAAGCCCATCAGCAAAAGCGAGGGCAGCGTGAACGCAACCCCTGCTGCCAAAGACTCTCCGGCCGATCCGGCGGTCTGTGCGATGTTGTTTTCGAGAATGGTCGCTGGGCGAACTCGAAAAGCGCGGGCGAGCCATCGAAACAGGGTGATCGACATCACCGCGACGGGGATCGACGCCGAGACGGTGAGGCCCACCTTGAGGCTGAGATACACCGAGGAAAACGCAAAGACGATTCCCAGCACGGTTCCGATGACTACCGGGAGCACAGTCAGCTCGGGCAGGGTCACCTGCGCGGGAACAAAGGGCTTGAAGGCGGCTGGCGGCTGCGCCGGAGAGGTGTCGCGCGACGCAGCAGCCACGTCACGTCTGTGGAGGTCGATCACGCAGGACACCTGCAGTAGCACGAAATTCGAGGAGGCGCACCGCGGTACAGTTCTGAATTGACTGAACCGAGGGAGGTTAGTAGCTCAGCGCTACTCGCTGAGAAAAACATGGCCCAAACGCGCGCTGCAGTTGATCGCAAAGCTGAGTCCGCTGGTCCTCCAGCCGGTCGACCGACGGAGCAAACCGACCAAGCGGACGCCGCCGGCGACTTCAAGCCGTACATAGCCAGCGATCAGGTGATCCGCGAGTTCACGCCAAAGGCGATCGTCACGGGCGTCATCTTTGGCCTGATCTTCGGCGCCTCAACGGTCTATTTGGCCCTGAAGGCCGGGCTCACCGTCTCGGCTTCGATTCCGATCGCGGTGCTCGCCATCTCGCTTCTCAAGCGCCTCGGAGGATCGACGATCCTCGAGAACAACATCGTCCAGACGATCGGCTCGGCAGGCGAGAGCATCGCCGCCGGCGTGGTGTTCACCCTTCCCGGCTTTTTGTTTCTCGCCACCAATCCACAAACCCGCGAAAGCGTCGGAGCGCCGTACTTCAGCTACGTCACCATCTTCACGCTCGCTCTGCTAGGCGGAATGTTGGGCGTCTTGATGATGGTGCCGCTGCGGCGCGCACTGATCGTCAAGGAGCACGGCAACCTGCCCTATCCGGAAGGCGCCGCGTGCGCGCAAGTGCTGATCGCCGGCGAGCGGGGCGGAACCATGGCTCGTACCGCCTATCAAGGACTCGGCGTTGCGCTCCTCTACGCCGTTCTGCAGCAGGTTTTTCACTTCATCGACGCGGTGCCGGGCTACGTGTCTCGCGCGACAAGCAAGGTGTTCCCCGCGGCGACGGTGAATGCGGCCATCACGCCGGAGTACATGGGCGTTGGATACATCATTGGACCGAAGATCGCCGGCGTTCTGGTGGCCGGCGGCGTCCTCGCCTGGCTGGGGTTTATTCCCCTGCTCGCGGCGCTGGTGCCCGGGTCGACCATTGCAACCCAGCTCGCCAAGCTGGGCTACCTCGTCGATGTCGCCCGGCCGGGCGCTTTTGGCTGGGACCCCGCCACACAGACCTTCGCTCAGCTCAATCGTGCGATCTACTTTGCATACGTGCGTCAGATCGGCGCCGGCGCTGTCGCCGCCGGCGGCTTCTTGACGCTCTTGAAGACGCTGCCGACGATCATCTCCAGCTTCAAAGGCAGCGTCGCCTCGCTCCGCGGCGGCGTGGGGACCGAGTCAGTTTCCCGAACGAGCCGCGACTTGCCCTTCTCGCTGGTGATCGGTGGAAGCTTGGTCCTGGCATTCATCATTGCGCTGCTTCCATTCATCCCCGGGACTTT
Source organism: Myxococcaceae bacterium (assembly GCA_035262305.1). GTDB lineage: Bacteria > Myxococcota > Myxococcia > Myxococcales > Myxococcaceae > DATFTC01. The sequence goes on from DATFTC010000330.1 coordinate 11,084, forward strand.
TGGAGGGCGGTTGCTCCTCGGCGTGCTGATCGTCGTGTTTGGCTTCTTCTTCGTCACCGTCGCGTCGCGCATCGTGGGTCTGATCGGCAGCAGCTCCAATCCCATCTCCGGCATGACCATCGCTACGCTGATGGCTACCTGCCTGCTCTTCGTAGCGATCGGATGGACCGGTGACGTTTACCAGCCAATGGCTCTCTGCGTCGGGGGGATGGTGTGCATCGCGGCCGCCAATGCCGGGGCGACGAGTCAGGATTTAAAGACGGGCTTTTTGGTCGGAGCCACTCCGATTTACCAGCAGATCGGCCTGATGATCGGCGCGGTTGCGGCATCCGCGGTGATTGGTCTGACGATCAAGGTGCTGGACAACCCAACCGTGGACGCTGCGACGGGCCTGGTCCAACACGCGATCGGCTCGGAAAAATACCCGGCTCCACAGGGCACTTTGATGGCAACTCTCATCAGGGGACTGCTGGCGCACAATCTGGATTGGCAATTCGTGCTGGTGGGAGTCTTCCTCGCTGCTACCGTCGAGTTGTGCGGTGTGTCACCGCTCTCGTTCGCGGTGGGCGCATACCTGCCGCTGTCCACCACGCTGCCCATCTTCGTCGGCGGTGCGATCAAAGGAGTCGTCGATCGCAAAATGGGTCCGAAAGCCGCGGGCCACACCGAGGATCTTGGGGCCGGCAGCCTGTTTGCGACGGGCTTGGTGGCAGGCGGAACGATTGCGGGCGTCATCGTCGCCATCCTCTCGGTGAACGACTCCGTGCTCAAAGCCGTTGAAAAAATCGACCTCAGTCCGGTGCTCAGGTCGGTGCTCGGGGCGGGCGGCTACCAGCTCTTCGGCGTCGCTTGCTTCGCACTTATGGGCTTCCTGCTTTATCGCGTGGCCCAGCGCCCACTTTAGCGGCGGGCTCCGAGCTCCTCTCTCGGAGGGATCAACGAGAGGCCTTGGTGCGAAGCACCTGGATAGCCTTTTGCAGGTCTGTGGGAATGGGAGCCTCGAAGCTAAGCAACTCACCTGAACGAGGGTGGCAGAATTCGAGCTTCCATGCATGGAGCGCGTGTCGGCCGATCTCGCGCTCCACGCTCGCCACCCGAGGGTTTGCTCGCCGCCGTTTCCCATACAGCTCATCGCCGAGAATGGGATGGCCAGCCTCGGCGAGATGAACGCGAATCTGGTGGGTTCGCCCGGTTTTGAGCTGCACCTCCAGCAGGGCGGCTCCCTCGAAACGCTCGCGTACGACGAAGGCGGTTTCGGCCGGCTTGCCGGATTTGACGCGTCCGGTGAACCGCTTGCGGTGCACCGGGTGACGGCCGAAGAGCGTGGAGAGCGTCCCGCGCTCAGGCGGCCGGCCGTGAACGACGGCGAGATACGTCTTGCTCATCTGCCGCGATTTGAACGCGCTCTGCAGTGCGCGCAGGGCGAGCTCATTCTTGGCCACCACCAGACAGCCGGACGTGTCCTTATCGAGGCGATGAACCAGGCCCGGTCGAAGCTCGCCGCCGACTCCAGCGAGATCGCGCAGGCGATGAAGCAGCGCATTGACCAACGTACCCTCACGGTGACCGGCGCCCGGATGGACGACCATTCCCGCCTGCTTGTTGAGGACGACCACGTCCCCATTTTCGTAGAGCACCTCGAGCGGCAAATCCTGCGCGACCAACGCCGTCGGTGCCGGCGCCGGGAGGATCAGCTGGAGCATTTCTCCGCCGCGGAGTCGGCGAGCTGGCTTGGCCGATTTTCCGTCGACGCGCGCAAGGCCAGAGTCAATCAATGCCTTGATCCGGGCGCGACTTAACTCGGGAAAGGCGGAGGCGAGGTGTTGGTCCAAGCGTTCCCCGCGCGCCTCCGGAGGAACGCAATGGGCTCGCGGCTGTTCCACTACCAGATCTTGGATTTCACGTGCGCCTTCGAGCGGACGACGATGTCGACCACGGCGCGATCGAAAAAGTTGGTGTTCGAGTACAGCTCGGCGCTGACGCGGCTTTTGTAGAGCTCGCGGCCCTCCTCGAGCTCGTCCTTGAGCACCTCGAACAAGTTGTCCTGCTCAATTCCCTTGACGATCTTCTGCTCGTTGTAGAGCGAGATGTCGGAGGCGATCGCACGGGCGAGACGCTGAGCTTTGATTTTTTCGTCCTCGGTCATGCTATCTCCCTTTTGCTTTCGCCTCGCTCACCAGCGCGATGTAGCTGCGCGCGACGCGCGCTGGATCCAAGCCCAGCTCTCTTGCCAAGCTCATCAAGATACCTCGCAGGTACACCGTAGCCGGCAGATGATTGTAGCGGTCCGCCTCGATGTTTTCTAAGTGCCTCATTGGAATGCGAGTTCGCTCGGCGACCGCCTGGATGACCAGGCCGCGGCTTTCCCGAACCTGGCGCAGCAGCTCGCCGTTGAAATCCGCATCGGGTGGGATCTCCACTGGACGGCTGCGAAGCTGCTGCCCGCGCGCGGACGCGTGAAGCAGTGCGGCTTCGGCGTTGGCGATCGCCGATTCCTCAGCCAATACCGGAGCGTGCTCCAGCTCGGTGAGTGGCTTTGGATTGAGGACGCCATCTCCATTCACGTGACCGGCCGCGTGCGACGGATGGAATTGCTGCGCATCGGAGTGAATGGAACGAAGCGGGGCATACGAAAGCCCCGGCGCGGAAGGCCGCAGCCGAAAGCCGGTCGCAGAGTCGAGCAGATCATCCATTGCGAGCTGGGTGGGCGACAAGGAACCGCCGGTCCCCAAGCACACCTCGTCAAACCCAATCGAACGATCGTAGCGCAGGCGCGAATCCGAATCGGAAAGAACGCCGACGGCCTTGGACAGCAACTCGCGGAGCTCGATGGGGTGATCCGGCTCGCTTCTATCCGGCGGGGAGGCCCGCTCCATGGCCCGGCGATAAGCGGCGCGGATCTCGTCTACCGATGCGTGGATCGGCACCTCCAGCAGCTCGTAGTAGTTGCGCTCCCGAGACGATTTCATGGCTCAAGCTGCGAAGCTTCGCTCTGTGTCGAAGCTTAATCGCGTTGTCACTCGTCGAGGAGCTCGACGTTCCAGTAGGAGGCTTCCGCCAAGGTGAGGAAGGGGAGCCACTCGCGGTAGGTGATGCGCTTCGCCGAGCCGCGAAAGAACGGTGTCCAACGAGGGCGGAGCGGCTTCTTGAGCAATCTCATGTTGGCTTGCTCCGGCGTGCGCCCGCCTTTCTTGAGGTTGCAAGGTACACACGAGCAGACCACGTTCTCCCAGCTCGTCTTCCCGCCTTGCGATCTGGGAATGATGTGATCCAGGTTGAGCTCGCTGCGTGCGAGCTTGCGCCCACAGTACTGGCAAGTGTCGCTGTCGCGCGCGTAGATGTTCAGGCGCGAAAAGCGAACCCGTCCCTTCGGGAGATGCTCGTACGCCGATAACACCAGCACCCGCGGAACGCGGATCCGTTTATTCACCGTCGCGACCGAGTCGTGTTCCGCCGCGCTCAGGGCTGCCCAGTCCGAGAACTCGTACAACTTGTATTGATCATCGATCGCCTTGGCGATTCCCTGATACAAGAGAGAGAATGCCCGCCGCACCGAGGTGACGTGCACCGGCTGGTAGAGGCGGTTGAGGACCAGGACGCTGGTGTTCAACATGAGCACACCTTACACGACCGTGGCCACGGCAGCAGCGACCGAGTCCAAATCCTCCTCATCCAGACAGCGGACGTCCAGCAGCAAGCGCTCCGCAAAAACTCGCGCAATCACAGGCGGATCTGCGCTGCGGAGCCGCTCCTGAAGCCGTTGGGGCGCGCGCGCTTCCAGGCCACAAGCGTACGAGACCGGCGCGGACCGCGGCATTGCTCCGCCCCCAACTTGGCCTTCGGTGGGCTCCACTCGGCAATCGATACCCCGGTCCCTCAGCAGGGCATGAAGGCGATCTGCGCGGGCGCGCAGCTCTTCGGGGCGTTGCTTGAGCAAACGATGTGCAGGAATCTGATCGACGCGGCCGTCGCGGTAGAGCTCCAGCGTGGCCTCCAGGGCTGCTACCGTCATCTTGTCCACGCGAAGAGCGCGGTTCAAGGGGTGCGATTTGACCCTGGAAAGAAGGTCGCTTCGCCCGAGGACGATTCCCGCCTGCGGACCGCCGAGGAGCTTGTCGCCGGAGAAAGTCACCAGATCAACGCCGGCTGCGACCGCGGAAGACACCGTGGGTTCCGGGGAGATTCCCTCCCCCTCGATCGGAACGAGCGCACCTGACCCGAGATCCTCAAACACTGGAATCCCCGTTCGCCGGCCGAGCGCAGCCAACGCGTGAGCCGACACCTCTTCGGTGAAGCCGATTTGGGCGAAGTTGGACTTGTGCACTTTGAGGAGGAGCCCTGTGTCTGCCGAGATCGCCTTCTCGTAATCTCCGAGATGCGTCCGGTTGGTCGTCCCGACCTCAACCAACTTCGCGCCGGACTGGCGCATCACATCCGGGATGCGGAAACCGCCGCCGATCTCCACCAGCTCTCCGCGGGAAACGATCGCCTCGCGACCCTGGGCGAGCGCGGTGAGAACGAGCAGAACCGCAGCCGCATTGTTGTTCACCACCACCGCATCCTCCGCCCCGGTCAGGCTTCTGAGCAGAGAAAGAAGAGGAGCGTAGCGGCTGCCGCGCTCGCCTTCGTCGAGGTCGTACTCGAGATTGGAGTAACTCACTGCAATCTGGCGCACCCGGTCGGCAGCCTCGGGCGCAAGGGGCGCGCGACCCAGATTGGTATGCAGCACGACACCGGTGGCATTCAACACCGGCCGAAGCCCGGGGGTGCTGAGCTGCTTCAATGCGTCGACAACATCCGCCTCTTCGAACCCGCGCTCTTCACCGCGCAGCAGCCGCGCGCGAACCCGATCCACGGCGATCCTTAAAGCAGCAACTTTTCGCATCCGAGGATGCGCCCCCAACAAGGGCGCCAGCGACGGCTCCGTCAGGAGACTGTCGATCGACGGGAGCGATCGCAGCGCTGCGTTCTTTCGAGCTTCTTCCATTGGTCGCGATCGTCTGCTCGCCCGAGTCTACGCGGCATCCGTGGATTCTGCCTAGCGCGTCGAGCCGCTCGCTTAGTGGGCGCAACCCTGTTCAGGTGCCAGACCAGCTCACCGCTTGGATCGAATCGGATGCCCCATAAAGCAGCTTGTACGTGTTATAGGAGCGCATCACTCGCTTGACGTAGCCGCGCGTCTCGGCGAACGGGATCTCTTCGATCCATGCGTCCAAGTCCAGGCCCGATTTTAGCGCACGCCATTGCTTGACCACCCCCGCTCCCGCGTTATAGGCCGCCAGCGCTTCCGCCTTGTTGCCTTCGAATCGCTTGAGCAGCATCCCCAGGTACCAGGAGCCGAGGCGCAGGTTCAGATCCGGGTCGAGCAGCGAATCCTGTGTGACGCCGGGGATCTTCAGCGTTCGCGCGATCCCTTGCGCGGTCGGAAGCATCAGCTGAGACAGTCCCAGGGCGCCCGCCCAGGAAAACGCCTTCGGGTCGAGCGCGCTCTCCTCGCGAATCAGCGCCTGCAACAAGTAAGGGTCGACGTTCACCTCACGGCAGTGGCGCTCCACCGCGTCGTGAAACGCATTTGGATACGCGATCTGCCAGACGAAGAGATTCTCCGGGCGGATCCTTCCGGAGAGGTCCGCGCGCAAAGAAGCGCGCGCCACCGCGTGGGCCGCTCGAGCATCTCCGGCGGCGGCGAGAACTTCGACCAACAAGCGGACCGACGGGCGGGAGAGCCGGGGCCGCTCCACCGACAACAGCTCACTGGAGACCGAATCGGGAAAACCGAGCCGCAGCAGCTCAACCGCGGCCAGAAAATGCGGGTCATCGCCCAGGGGCCCAGCGAACAGCGGCCACAGCGTGCCCGACGCCGCTGGCCGCAGGTTGATCTGCTTCGCCACGCGCTCGGCCCGCACTCGATCCAACTGGCCGAGCCGGAGTCGGGCCAACAATCCATAGTAGGTCGCCGGGTGCTCGGTGGTCAGCGCCTCGAGCAGCTCGGCCGCGGCCTGCGCGTCGGCGGACTTCTCCAGAGAGCGCGCTTTCCAGTAGCGGGCGCGCTCGACCTCGTAGCTCTCATCTGCCTTCCCGTAGCGAGTCTCGACCTCCGCCAAGATCTCGAGGGCTGGCTTCAAGTCGCCGCGGTCGCGAAGAATCCAGAACAACTTAAAGAGGGATTCGGCCGCGAAATCGCCCTCGCGATAGTCCGCCGCCACCTGGCGAAGGATAGCCGTCGCGCGTTCGACCTCGCCGGCGCGGAGGTGAAGATCGGCGGCGTAGAAGAGAGCGTCATCGGCAAAGGCGTGCTTTGGGAACTCGCGCGCCAGCGCCTCATACGTTTGCGCGCCACGAGCTGGATCAACGATGGAGCGCGAGGATCCAAGGACGTACATCGCGCGAGCGCGCAAGTCCGGATCGCGGCAACGGGCGACCACGGGGACCAGCGCGCGCACCGCCTTGGTGTGCTGGCGCTCCTTTCGCAGAGCCTTCCCGTAGGCAAACTGCACCCGGCACGCGAGCGGATCCGGAAGCTTCAGCTTCGAAACGATAGGCTCCAGCAGGGCAAGGCCGCGGCGGTTGCGATGCGCTTCGATCAGTTGCTCGGCGCGCGCCAATCGCAGCTCGACCGACAGGCTGGCCAGCCCCAGCCGCTTCTCGGCCTGGTTGGAGAGGGGAGAAAGTGCGTGCACCGTCCAGAGCTTGACGAGGGCGGCGCGTTCGAGTGCGAAGCTCCTGCGCTCGCGCAACAGGTCCGCCAGCGCGGCGAGCGCCTCCGCACCAATGTCGCGGCCCCACGCAGGAGCCAGTAGCTTGGAAGTGCTCGACAGCGCATCGATCGCGCCATCGGCGTTGCCCATGCGGTGAAGGACCCGCGCGAGGCCGAGCTGCGCGTCTCCGTAGAGCCTCGATCCGGGCGGCACCTGTCGGTACTTTTCCGCTGCGTCCGAGAATTGGTGCAGCTCCTCAAACGCCAGCGCGGCGTGGGCGAGGCAACGGTCGCGCAGCGCGCCATACTCGCCCGCGAGCGCGGACATCTCCTCCCCCGCCTCCTTGTATTGCTCCGCTCTGAGCGCGCTCAAAGCGCGAAGGTACCGAACGGGCAGCGAGTTGCCCTGGTCCGCCAAGAGCTGCCGCGCGGCGATGAAGTGTCCCTTGTCGAACTGCGCCTTCGCTTCGGCTGTGTTGCCCTTCAGAAAGTAGGGCGCCAGGTCCGACGCATCATATCGGCGGCCGAGAGGAATCGAGCTCGCTGACGGCTCCAGCAGGGGGAAGGCGGGATTGCTTACGCCGACGTACCCGGGGGGCACTTGGACCCTTTCCGCGCCTGGGGGAGGGCTTAGCTGTACCTCCGGTGGAGCGCTGTCGACCTGGGCCTGCGGAGCCGGATGGCGCTCTTGCTCGATCGTCGAGCTGGCCGCTGCGTTGTAAGAATCTTCCGTCGGCGGCTCGGGGAACGGAGCAGTTAAGAGGAAAAGAGGTGGTAAAAGCAGAAGGGGGCGCATCCCGGTTACACTAGAGCCGCGCTGATGGATATCCGTACCCAGAGCACTTTGCTTGCGGCCATCGTAGGTCTTGCGCTCGGTTTGTCCATGTTACTTCGGGCCGGCCGGCCCCGGGTCCTTACACTCTACTCCGTTTTCGCTCTCACGGTAGGCGGGTACTATCTCGCCCACTTCTTCCAAAGCGTGTTCGCCGCGTCCGCGCAAAGCGGTTGGTCGCTGCGGATGGCGGCTGGGGCAACTTTGGTGCTCGGCGCTCTGGTACCCTCGGCGGCGCTTGGTTTTTTTCTGGAGTTTCTGGGCGTTCGCCCCAGCGCATACCGATACGGCCGCCCAGTCGCCCTGCTCTCCGCAATCCTCGGGTTCGCGGTCGGCCTGACCCCACTGGCGAACAACTTCTGGGCTCGGCTTATCCTGTCAATCTGGGTTTTCTCTGCTTTGTCCGCATCCGTGTCTCTCTTGCTTTACCGGATGCGGCAAAGCGACTCGCGGATCGAGCGCGCCCGCTTGGCCTACTTGGCTATCGGAGCTGCGGCCTCGATCGTTTTCGCCGCGCTGGATTTCCTGGTTCGCTACGGCATCCCGTTCCCGACCCTCGGTCCGGTTATTTCAACCCTCTATCTCTTCTTTCTCGCCCAGACACTGCTGCGACTTCGGCTGATGGACCTGCACGAATTCCTGGGCAAGGTCGCATCGCAGACGGTCCTGGCGGTGATTCTGGCTGCCCTGTTCGCCACCCTCACGCTCTGGGTGGAAGCGAATGCGTCGCTGTTTCTCTTCAATACGATCGTCGCGGCCTTCGTTCTCATCATCCTGCTCGACCCTTTGAGAACGAAGGTTGAGCAGAGGGTAGTGGCAGTGTTCTTCCGCGAGCGCTTCGAGCTGCTGCGGAGCTTGGCGAACCTGCGCGCCCGGCTGGCGAACGTCATCGATGTCGCCGAAGTCGCGACCCTCGTGCTGGACGGATTCAACGAGACTCGCCGGGTCACGCACGCATCGGTGTACCTGCTCGCAGAAGACCGGCCTGGCTACCGGTTGCTCGACTTCCGGGGGCCTCAGCCGGTGCCGTTTCTGGACACCGCTGCTGCGCGCGGGCTCCTTTACGCGGCCGCGGAGGGGCAGAAGGCTCTTTTGCTCGAGAACATCGAGCGCCGAATCATTGAAATGCGCAGCCGCGCGCCGGACCGAAGACGAGGGCGCGACGAGTTAAAAAGGCTCAACGACATGCGGGGCGCGCTGTCCCAGATGAAGGCCGGCATCAGCGTGCCGTTGGTGGGCAACGATCGCGTGATCGGCTTCCTCAACCTCTGGGACGAGCGCGTACCCGAGGCCTATGCATCCGACGAGATCGCGCTGATCCTGGAGATCGCGGAGCAGTTTGCGACGGTAATCGAGAACTCGAAACTCTACGAGAAGATGCGCGAGCGGGACCGCCTGGCGGCCCTCGGAGAGATGGCGGCAGGCCTGGCACACGAGATCCGCAATCCACTGGGAGCGATCAAAGGGGCCGCGCAGTGCCTCGATCCCCAACGGCTGCCGGGTGAGGACGGCGAGTTCCTGGAAGTCATCGTCGAAGAAGTCAACCGACTCAATGGCGTGGTGAGCGCGTTTTTGGACTACGCGCGACCCTTGAAACAGAACTTCGGGCCGACGGACCTCAACGAGGTGGTCACTCGGACGATCCGCCTCATCCAAAATGAGATTCCGCCGAACATCGAGCTCAAGCTCGAGCTTCGGGAGGAACTGGCGCGCGTTGAAGCCGACGCGGAGCAGCTCAAGCAGGTGCTGATCAACCTGGTGCAGAACGCTCTGGAGGCAATTGGGAAAGCGAGCGGTCAGATCGCGATCCGGACCCTTCGCCCCGAGCGCTTCGGCGAGTTTCGGGGTACCGAAGCGGTCGAGCTTCAGGTGGCGGATACCGGCGGGGGCATTCCCGGAGATCAGCAGTTGAATATCTTCGTCCCGTTCTTCACGACGAAAGAGAAGGGCACCGGGCTTGGACTTGCCATCTGCCAGCGCATCGTGAAGAACCACGGCGGGAGTATCTCGGTCCAGAGTCGGGTGGGCGAAGGATCGAATTTCATCATCCGTTTGCCTGCGCTGCCCAGCGAGTTGCTGCGAGCGGGAGCGCGGGACTCCGGAACGCCTTCTCCGGCGCAAAGCGCGCCGACCCCCGAGCCACGGCCGCCGGCCGCCGATGACCGTCTCCTCGCTGGCGCCGATGACCGCCACCGCGGGGCCGTCCTGACGAAAAAAAGACGCCGAACCGCGACTCCCTAGCCGAAGTCAAATCAGAGACAGCGAAGCGCTCCTCCACCTACCCGAACCTACAGCCGCCGCGACCTTCGGCAGCTAATCTATTGATTTTAAAGCTATTTCAAAAACTGTATAGCAAGAACCCTTTGCACAGTGAACTTTTGGCTAGACTCGGGCGTTTCAAAACCGGCAGTCCATGCTTCCAGCCTCTCCCATCCTTTTCCGCGAAAAGAGCACCGGGGACCTGCGCGAATCAGGCGAGGGTGGATTGCCGCCGGCAAGCGAAGCCCTGCTTCAGGCCCGCATCAAGGACCTAAAGCTTCACCTCGCTGGCACGCCGCTGGAAAAGCACATCCACCAGCTCTACAGCGAGCTGGAGGCAAAGGGCATCTCGCTGCGGCCTCAATGCTACCTTTCGGATCAATGGGGTTGCCCCTCCGGGGTGCCGGTGATCGGGATCCCCTTCTACCTGGCCGATCCGCAGCTGTACTCCATCGAAGACCAGCTTGGCGCCGGGGCGGAGTCCGAGCGGGAGATTCTCATCTACCTTCGCCACGAAGCCGGACACTGCTTCAACTACGCGTTCAAGCTCTACGAGGGCGAAGCTTGGCGCAAGCTGTTTGGCGACTACAGCAAGCCCTACAAGGAGGAGTACAAGCCGCAGCCGTTCTCTCGAAAGTACGTGGTGAATATTTCCGGCTGGTACGCGCAAAAGCACCCGGATGAGGACTTCGCAGAAACTTTCGCCGTGTGGCTGACGCCGGGCTCGGACTGGCAACGCAGATATGCCGGCTGGGGAGCGCTGAAGAAGCTCCAGTACGTGGAGAACATCGCGGAAAAAATGGGCCGTACCACGCCAATCGTTCAGCTCGACTCGAAAGACATGGCGGTCGACCAGATGGAAGAAACGGTGCTCGACCACTATCGACAGCGGGAGCTCTCGGAAAAGGTGGACTTCCAGCTGCGAGACCAGCTCGACCAAGAGCTCCTCAATCTTTTCGAACCGGCGGGTGCGGCGCCGGCAAAGGCAGAGACCCTGATTCGCGCCGAGAGGCAGTCGCTCATTCAAGCGGTGACGCATTACTCCGGAGTAAGCCGACCGGTGGTGCGCTCGGTCGTGGATCACCTGGTGGACCGCGCTGCGGCGCTTGCCCTCACCGTTCATCTCGACAAGACCCGAGAGTATCTGACGCGCTTGACGTCGCTGTTGACGACGCTGGCGATGAACTACCTCTACACGGATCGGTTCTTCGAAGTGGAGTAGCGCCGCGACGAGGTGACGCGGCCTTCGGGCTGGATTATTTTCGCGCTATGGCGCTTCCGCCGCTGAAGTTGGCCGTCCTGCATTACCAGCCGAGCAACGAAACCACGGACCCGGTGGTGACGCACATCCAGGATTCTCTGGCTGAGCTGGGGCATCAATCCGTGGGGATTGCCGTACACGATCGGGTCTTCGACATCCTCCAGGCGATCGAGGATTGCCAGTGCGATTTGGTCTTCAACGTCTGCGAGACATTCGCCGACGACTACCGAATGGAAGTGAACGTCGCCGCGCTGATGGAAATGGCCCGGGTCAGATACACCGGGTCGGGAACGGCCGGTCTGTTGCTCGCGCAGGACAAAATCCTCACCAAACAGCTTCTCCAGTACAACGAAGTGAAGACCCCAAACTTCGCGACGTTTGACGGGGAGACGTTCGAAACCCATGGACCACTGCGGTTTCCGCTGATCGTCAAGCCGGCGAAATCGGATGCGTCGCTGGGCATCGGGCAGCGCTCGATCGTCCACGATTGGGACGAGCTGACGAAGCGGGTTCGCGAGATTCGCAAGGAATTCCAAGACGAGGCACTGGCCGAAGACTTCATTGAGGGGCGGGAGATCTACGTCGGCGTGCTCGGGGATGCGAACAGACCGGAGATCCTTCCGTTCGTGGAGCTGGATTTCGGCAATTGGAAGGCGGACCAGCCCCGAATCTCCGACCGAGAGGTGAAGTTCGGCCCAGAGACCGAGGGGTCGCCCCGGCTGGTCATGGCGCAGGACATCTCCGACGATTTGAAGGCACGGATCGAACGAGCCGCCTTGCTCGCATTTCGCGCGCTGAAGCTTCGCGATTATGCCCGAATCGACTTTCGCATATCGGCGCAGACGGGAGAACCGTACATCCTGGAGGTGAATCCGAATCCCTACCTTGAAAAACAGGGCGAACTGGCAATGGCCGCTCGGGAGCGGGGCATGACGTATACCCAACTTGTCGCGCGCATCGTCGACTCCGCGGCCGCGCGCTACCAGCTGCCGAAGAAGATTGCTGCGGCGCCTGCCGACGCGCTGAAAACCGTGGAAGGAACGGCCCAATCGGACCGAAGCGGAGCCGCCTAGACTGCTCCTGCAACAAGTCCCCTCCGGCAGGCACTGTGCTATGGCCGTCGCTGTGGCCGGCGTCGATCAACTCCAGTGGCGTTTTGCAGTCTCATCGACTCTTCGCGGCATCTACGTAATCCGCTACTTTCTCTTCTCCGGCGGCTGCGCCATCCTGGGCGCCCTGATCGAACGCGCCGCGGTTGGCGCTGACCGATCGCTGGCCGGGCTTTTGATTGGGCTGGGCGGCGGCCTGGTCATTTTCCGTGGACAGCTTCGGCCACTCTTTTGGCCCTCCTTGGCGCTCGGCCAAGAGTCTCTGTACCTGATCCGCAGGGGTAGAGCAGCCGTTGTTCAATGGGCGTCAATTGATCAAATTGCCGCTGAAAAAAAAGTCGTTTGTCTGCGGCTCATCGGATCGACCACGAAGCCTGAATCGGCGCAAACCATCCGTCTGGATCCGAGGAAACTCGGCACCAGCTTCGATTCGTTGTTGAAGCAGCTGGTAGCGCTCGCCGCAGATCCGCGGCGCCGCTTGCAGCTGCCGACCGATGAGCAACTGAGGCGCGCCTTGGCGATCCCGCCGCCCGAGGCCTAGCCCGGTCCGGGCTTGGCAGCGGACATTCGTTCTCGAACGATCCTCTCCATGGTTTGAACGACTTCCGAAACAGGCAGAAGCGACGAATCGAGGACGATCGCGTCCTCCGCCGGTCGAAGGGGAGCAATTTGGCGCAACGAGTCATCTCGATCGCGCCGCGCTTGGTCGGCCAACACGTCCCCCATCGATCGCTCCACGCCCTTCTGAAAAAGCTCCTCGTAGCGACGGCGCGCGCGAATCTCCGGGGAAGCTTGAAGAAAGAACTTCGCCTCAGCGTCGGGGAAGACGACCGTCCCGATGTCTCGCCCCTCCAGAACCGCCCCGTGTTTCGCTTCCAGCGCGAGCCTTCTCTGCAGCGGAAGAAGAGCCGTTCGCACCAGCGGCTTCGCGGAGATCTGCGATGCGGCCATCGAAATCTCGGGCGTTCGAATTTCCGCGGACACGTCGCGCCCTCCGAGCAACACTCGGTTGTCGTCGCCGGTCATGCGGAAACTCAGGCGCATGCGATCGAGGAGTTCGGTCAAGCGACTTTCGTCCTCGAAGCCGACGCCTTCGCTCTGGGCGACCAGAGCCGCAGAACGGTAAATGGCTCCGGTATCGACCAGGGTGAAGCCGAGCCGCCTGGCAAGAACGCGGGAGACGGTGGACTTTCCTGCCCCCGCCGGCCCGTCGATCGCGACGATGAACGGCCGCTCGGTCACTTGAGAAGGTCCTTTAGAGCTCGAATAAGCTTTTCGTTCTGCGCGCGAAGTCCGACGGAGATCCTCAAAGCATTCGGAAAGCCGTAAGCGGGAATGGGGCGCGTAATGACGCCCCGGCGAAGCAGTTGTTCGTAGATCGGCCCGGCGGGTCGTCCGAAATCGACGAAGACGAAATTGGCATGGCTTTGTGGCACTGCCAAACCCAGCTTCCGCAACTCGCTCTCTAGATAGCGCAGTCCGCGCTGGGTGGTTTCGCGCGTCGCCCGGACATGCTGGACATCGTCCAGCGCCGCGATCCCAGCGGCCTGAGCGAGGGAGCTCAAGTTGAAGGGCAGCCGCGTTCGATTGAGGTAACCGGTCAAGTGGCGCTGCATGATTGCGTATCCCAGTCTGATTCCAGCCAAGCCATAGATTTTGCTGTACGTCCGCAAGACGATCAGGTTTGGCTGACTCCGGAAGTAGTGCATCCCATTGGGGTACTCAGGCCAGTCGACGTATTCGAAGTACGCCTCGTCCAGGGCGACGAAGCAGTCGGCAGGGACTCGGCGAAGGAATGACTCAAACTGGTCTCGACTGAAGGCTGTTCCGGTCGGATTGTCCGGATTGGCGAGAAAGATGATTCGCGTCCTCGGCGTGATTCTGTCGGCCATCGCGCCAAGGTCGTATCGATAGCCCGCCTGCATTGGGACTTCGGCGAAGTCGCGACCATGCGACTGGAGAGCGACCTTGTACATCAGAAAGGAGCCCTTGCAGATCAGTGCCTCGTCCTCGGGCGTGGTGAAAGTGCGGATCAAAAGCTCGATGATCTCATTGGAGCCGTTGCCGAGGAATAGCTCGTCCGGCCTCACTCGAAGAAACGACGAGAGCTTCTGCACCAGATAGTAGCTGGAGCCGTCGGGGTAGAGGTTCACCCTTCGAGCGGCCCCTCGAATCGCCTCGAGCGCCAACGGGGATGGGCCGAGCGGGTTCTCGTTCGAGGCGAGCTTAATTGCGCCGGTGATGCCGTATTCGCGCTCGGTCTCCTCGATCGGCTTGCCCGGAACGTAGGGCTTGAGCGTCTCGATGTGAGAGGGGACCAGCGGGCGCATGTTCCCTTGCTTATCTCATTTGCCCGAGAAATGGCCGATCGCGCGAAACTTTCGATACCTATCCTCGACCAAGGCTTCCACGCTCATTTGCCGCAGCTGCGTTAGGTGCTTGCGGATTGCGTGGCCCACGTGTTCGGCCGCCTTCCGAGGATCGCGGTGCGCTCCGCCGGGCGGCTCTGGAATGAGCTCGTCGATGATGCCCGCCGCGAGAAGGTCCTTCGCAGTCAGCTTCAAGGAGTCGGCAGCCTTCTCGGCCTGCCCCGGATCTCGGTGGAGAATAGACGAGCATGCTTCGGGGCTGATCACCGAGTAGATGCTGTTTTCCATCATCAGGATGCGGTTTCCTAACCCAATTGCCAAGGCACCTCCTGATCCGCCCTCGCCGATCACAGTCGAGATAATGGGTGTTCTCAGCCCGGACATCAGCTCAAGACTCTGAGCGATGGCTTCCGCCTGTCCACGCTCTTCGGCTCCGATACCTGGATAAGCGCCGGGCGTGTCCACGAAAGTGAGGACCGCGCGGCCGAAACGCTCGGCCAGCTGCATCAGTCGGCGCGCCTTGCGATAGCCCTCGGGGCGAGGCATGCCGAAGTTGCGGACCATGTTTTCCTTGGTATTGCGACCTTTCTGCTGACCGATGACCATCACCGGTTGATGATCGAGCCGCGCGAAGCCTCCGACGATGGAGGGATCTTCTCCAAAAGCTCGATCGCCCGAAAGCTCGAAGAAATCGGTGAACAGATGCCCGACGTAATCGAGAAAGTACGGCCGGGCGCTGTGTCGAGACAGCTGGACGATCTGCCATCGCGTCAGGTCGTTGAATATTTCTGCTTGGAGTCTGTTGGCCTTCTTCTCCAGCTTTGCGATCTCGGATGAGAAGTCCGTCCTTCCATTCGAGGACAGCCTCTTTAGCTCCTCGATCTTCTTCTCCAGCTCGAGCAGGGGCCGCTCGAACTCCAGGGCGTGGCTGGTGCTGTTGGCCATCCTTTCGACCAGAGAGCGTTAGCCGCTACGCAGCCTTGATCTTCGCTGGAGCGGAAAGCGCGTAC
Organism: Myxococcaceae bacterium; assembly: GCA_035262305.1. GTDB lineage: Bacteria > Myxococcota > Myxococcia > Myxococcales > Myxococcaceae > DATFTC01. Next base: position 26,621 of record DATFTC010000330.1, read on the forward strand.
CACGACGTTCGGAAAGCCTTGAGCTCGCGCAGTCCTGCGGGATGCCGACCGAGCGCGGGGGCCACGGTGACGTGAACTCCGAGCTTCTTTTCGACGTTCTTCGCAGCGGCCAGCTCCAGTTTGCGGCGGTTCTCGCACTTTGGGCAGGTTGACTTGGGCAAGACGCGATTGACGAGCACTCTCTCCACCGCGAGCTTTCGACCTTTTAAGAATTCAACCAGTCGCTCCGTGCGAGGGATGGCGAGATCTTCTCCCCTCGTGACGACAACGAAGCGCGCTTCGCTGGGGCTGGAGAGCGCCTCCTCAAACCGCTTGACGTGCTTGAGCAGCGCGGAGATTTCGTCCGCCAGCGGACCCGTTCCCCTCGAGCGGTACTTCACCAGGACTCCAAGCAGGGAGCTGAGCCAGGCGCGCACGGCTTCGGGAAGCTCGACGAGTCGCACCGTCCCGCTGGCGGGGCTGGGGTCGACAACGATGCGCTTGAATCGCTCCTGAACCAGCGCATCGGTCAGGGTTCCCAGCGCTGCGAGCTCGTCCACGCCGGCCGGCGCACAATCCAACAGGTTCTTGAGCATCTCACGGTCGAGGGCAAACTCGCTCTTCGCGTCCTGTGGGAAGATATTTTCCGCAAGCTCCTTCAGGCGCTTGCGAAGAGAGCTAAACCAACCTGCGCCATCCAGCTCGCGCGCGTAAAGGCCCTTGGTACCTTTCACCTGCGTTTCGGTGTCGGTGAGCCTGCTTTGCAGTACATCCGATAGCGAGTGAGCCGGATCCGTGGAAATCAAAAGAACAGGCCCCTCCTTTTCGGTCAGGGTCACTGCTGCAGCCGCCGCGCACGAGCTCTTGCCCACCCCGCCCTGGCCGACGAAGAAAATGAGCCGCGTCGGGGGGAGCGGCGGCGCGGCAATCGGCGGCATCGAGGGAGCCCGTACGAGCGCCGGCGGTCCCTCGGAGATCGCGAACTCCAACGCGCGCGTCTCTTTTCCGCTGAGCCAATCCGCCGCCAATGCGGACAGCGCCTCAAAGCCCTTGGGGGCAATCTCGCGGCGGGCAGCCAGCTGCACGGGAATCGCCTTATCCAGTTGTTGAAACTTGCGGACGTTCGGCGCTTGCAGACCCCTGCGGCCCTGGCACGCGGGACAGCCGATGCCGTCTTCAACTTGGTTCACCGTGATATCGGAAATGGGAATTGATCGAGCTCGAAGCTGCGTAAAGTAGAAGCGCGTCTGAGCCTCGACGACCGGCTCAGCGAGAGCAACCAGGTGGAAGCCAGTCCGCGCCGGATCCTTCAGCAAGCTCTGCAGCTTCTCGATCCGCTCGTTGAGCGCATCGAGCGGGCCCGCTGGGACCCCGGCCTTTTTTCCCTTCAGGAACTTCTCGCCGCCCCTGCAGTAGGTCAACAGTTTGCGAAAACCCTGGGGCGATTCGAGCAGTCGCAGCGCCTGCGTCGTCGGCGCGGTGTCGACCACGATTCGATCGAAGGCTTTTTCTTCCAACCAGTCCAAGACCTGCAGCAGGCCGGCAACGCCTTCCAGCTCCGCTGTCGCGTGACTGACAAGCTGGCGGGCATCGTCTTCGGCCAGCAAAGCACCCTTCTCTACCGCTTGATCGAATGATGGCTTGTATTTGGCGCTGAAGGGCTCAACGGTCGAAGCTCGGTCCAGCTCAGCGGCAAAAAACCCGCCGGCGCCTTTGCCTCCCAGCTTCAGTGGCCGTTCGGGGAGCTTCCTCTTCAGCAGATCCGACAAGGCCTTGGAGGAATCGAAGGAGACAAGCAGGACCTTTTCTTCAGGTAGCTTCTCTGCCAGGTTCAGCCAAAAAGCGGCAGCGAGCGTGGTTTTGCCCACTCCGCCCTTGCCGCCAAAAAAGTGCAAAATCCGAGAATCCGTCATTTCCACAACCTTCCTTGACACCTAACCTTCCACAGGGGCGCCTAGAGCCCAAGGGCAAACCCGGCGAACTGTCATTTTTCCTCTCGAGCCACGTCCACGGCTGGCCAGCGGTCAAAAGGGGGGTCGAAGAGTCCCTCTTTCCACGCCCGTCAGTCAAGCAGATGAGGTCCTTCAAGCCTTTCCAACGCTTGGTTCAGGGGTCGCGGCCGTGGGCTGCGTTGAGGAGTTGGGGTTGGCAAGGGCTGTCGCTTCGCGTTGGGCTCTGGCTTCGGCGGCATACCGATTCAGCTTGTTGTACAACGTTTTTTCACTAACCCCTAGAATCTCAGCGGTTCTCGCCTTGTTCCCGCCATTTCGCTGAAGGTTTCCGAGGATGTACTCCTTCTCCAGCAAGTCCAGCGGCAATCCATATGCCAGCCTGAAGGTCTGCCGTTCGAGTCCCCTCCCCGCCATGTCGGGGGGCAAGTGATCGCGTTGGATGAAATCTCCGTCGCAAAGGATTACCGCCCTCTCGACCGCATTGCGCAGTTCGCGGATGTTGCCGGGCCAGTCGTAGTTCTTAAGCAGGTCCAGCGCCTCAGGATGCATGCCCGCGATGTGCTTTCCGGACTCGCCGTTGAACTTTTCGACGAAATACTGCGCCAAGAGTGGGATGTCCTCCCGGCGCTCGCGCAGCGGGGGCAGAGAAATCTGAAAGACATTCAGCCGGAAGAAAAGATCCTCGCGAAATCGGCCGGTTTTGACCTCCGCCTTGAGGTCGCGGTTCGTCGAGCACAGGACCCTCACGTCGACTTCAATCTCCACCTTTCCTCCGATGCGGCGGAGCCGAGCTTCCTCTAGGACGCGCAGCAGCTTTGCCTGCAGCTCGATCGGGATCTCGCCTACCTCATCGAGAAAAAGAGTCCCGGCGTGCGCCAACTCAAACACGCCGGGCCTGCGCTGGTTGGCGCCGGTGAATGCGCCTCTTTCGTGGCCGAAGATCTCCGACTCCATCAACGTGGGGGGAATCGAAGCGCAATTGACCGCGATAAACGGCTTGTCTCGCCGCGCCGAGAGATTATGAATTGCGCGCGCCACCATTTCTTTCCCGGTGCCGGACTCGCCCGTGATGGCCACGGATGCCTTCGCAGGCGCCACTTTTTCGATCAAGTCGAACACCCGCCGCATTGCCGTCGCCTGGCCGATGAAGTCGCTCGGCCCAATCTGTTTGAGGCGCCGCCGCAATCCCTGCACTTCGCGAAGTGTCTCCTTGTTCTCCAGCGCGCGATCAATGCAGACCTTGAGGCGAGCCGGATCAACCGGCTTCTCGATAAAGTCGTAGGCACCTGCCCGAATGGCCTCCACCGCGGCATCAATTGTTCCGCGACCGGTCAGAAAGACGACCGGGCACTCGGGAAAGTCCTCTTTCAGCGCGCGGAGGAGCCAAAGCCCGTCCGTCTGAGGCATCGCGAGATCCGAGAGCACGACGTCGGGCCTGAACTCGACGGCCTTCTTCAGGGCGTCGTTCCCGTCCACGGCGGTCTCTACCCGATGGCCCCACCGACTGAGAATTTCGGTGAGCGCCTCGCCGGTGGCTCGTTCGTCGTCTACCGCGAGAATCCTGGCACCACTCACATCAGCCTCCCTGTATCGAGTCCGAGGTCGCCGAGGGAAACGCGAGCCGGCACTCGCTTCCTCGCACGCTCAATGCGGCCCCGATCTGGCAAGAAACGCGTTCCAAGACGTGCACGAGATTTGCTCCATTTTCGCTTGCGGAGCCGGTTTCCCTTACCGTGAAGAGCGGAGCGCCCGACTCCCGAGACCGAGACAGCGAGACCTCGATATCGGAGCCAGGCTCGGCTCGATCAATCGACCTGAGGATGATCTGCAGAGTTAGAAAGTGAGCGGACCATGCCTGTAGCAGCCAGACCTTTAGGTCGGGCTCCACCCGAGCGATCAGGCGAAGCCGCTTTTTACGTGCTTCGTGCCCAGCGACTTCCAGAGCAGCCTCGACCAACTCCGACAGTTTGGCCTCGCCTGCTCCCGAGCGTCGGGGAGCTAGAAAATCTGCGAACCGTCTCAGAATGGTATCGACGCGGAAAATCTGCTCGCGCATCGCTCGAAGATTCCGGTCCGCCCCCCCCAGACCGTCGGACTGGCGGAGCTTGTCGGTCAGCACCTCGAGATTGATCGCAAGTGCATTCAGCGGATTGCGCGCGTCGTGAAGCAAGCCGTCAACCAGCGTGGGCGTTGCCTCCAAGACGGCTTTCTGCACGGCACGATCGAGTTTGGGTTCAGCCATTGCAGCCTCGTTGGTCCGCGTAGCTCCCTGGTCTGGAGGCTCGCGCGGAAGGCGGAAGAATCTGCAAAGTGGCTCTGAATTTTCAACTGCCCGCGCTGAAATTACTTCACCAATGCCGCCTGCTCGTCAATTGGCGGCCGCCGGAGGAGTTACAGTGTTTCCAATCCAACTTCGGCGGCCACGCTTGCCGCATCCGTGGATGTGTCCGGAACCAGTGAGACCAGCTCCAAACCGAGGAGCGCTGCGAATTCGAAGATGCGCTGGTCCCTGTAGAATTCTCCGTAAACAATCCGTACGCAACCGGCGTTGGCAATGAGTTTGAAACACGGCCAGCAAGGGCTCGCGGTGGTGTACATGGTGGCCCCATCAATTCGGACGCCGTTCTTGGCGGCCTGAATAATGGCGTTCGCCTCCGCATGCACGGTGGCGACGCAATGGCCGTTCTCCATCATGTGACCAACGTCGTCGCAATGCGGCAGACCCCTGATCGATCCGTTGTATCCCGTCGACAGAATTGTTCGATCTCTTACCAGAAGCGCACCGACATGCTTTCGATCGCAAGTCGCTCGGCTCGCGACCTGACGAGCGATATCCATGAAATATTGATCCCAGGAGCTGCGCTGTCGCATCGCGATTCTTACCTCCGACGCGAGCTTTTCCCCCGCATGGGGGCGGGTGTCAACCCGCCATTCAATCCTGATCCGGTGGACCGGAGCTCACCGAAGAGCGGCGCTCGTTGCTTCCGACGGGGCTGCGCCCGTTGCCACGAAGCGAGCAAATCCGTTGTTCTCAAGAAACGCACGCACCTTCGCGCTCGGGGCTGCGAAGGTCTCGCCGGGCATCGGCACATCAAAGCTATACGTTTGCTCTGCGACGGCAAAACCGACCCGCGCGGTGCGGTATCCCTCGACGATAGCGAGGAGTCTTCCGCTCGAGGCAGAGTACACTCCGCCGCCCGAGGCGCCGTAGCCGATTGGGGCGTCGGTCTTAAGCATCGCCGGCAGGCGACTCTTTCGATCCCATTCCACCTGCGAAACGAGGCCGCCCGAAATGGAGAGCGATTTGCCGTATGGCGCAGCGATAACGACGACGTCTTCGCCTGGCTCGAGCTCGGAATCAGCGGCGAGCTGCGCCGGGGCTAAGCAGACGCCGCGAATCTTGATCAGCGCCAAGTCGAGCTCGGGAGCATTACCAATGGCGACTGGGTGCGCTGGGTAATCGAAGGAGTCTCCATCTCGGTCAACGTAGACCACCATCCGAGGCTCCTCGAGCCCATCTGGCTCGACGGCGTGGGCGCTGGTGAGCACATAGCTGAAGGATCCGTCTGCGGTTGCTTCCGATCCAATCACCACTCCCGAAGCGCTGCGGCGCGCCTCGCCTCCGGCGAAAACCAGAAGTCGCACGTTCTGGGGCAGGATCCGCTTCAGGATCGACTTGCGGTCCGATGGCGACGGCAGCCCACTCATGGCCGACTGAGAGGGGGGTTTCGGGACGACCGCGCAGGCACACGCGACAAGAAGAAGGCAAACGGCCCGCCGGATTCGTCGACTCATGCATTCTCCCATTCGGTGAGGCACTTGAAAATTTCTCCGGGAGGCCTTCGGCATCCCGCGCCATGCAACAGAGTCGACGCGCATCGCGGTCGCTTAGTCGACGTACCTCTTGCGCATCAAGAACACGATCGCGTCCTTCGCACAGTTCTCGCAATAGCGATACTTGGTCACCATCGCCTTCAACGTACTCTCGACCTGCGCCGCTTCCTTGGCGCTCAATGAGGAACGCTCGTCGGAAAGGTACTTGAGTATGTTCTCTTTGTTTTTTCGCAGTACGCGCTTGCGCTCCTCGAAAAAATGCCCGCGCAGGCGCCGGAACAAGTCGGGGAAAATCCTCGCGTAGTCCATCTCGACGTCAGGATGGTCCAGCTTATGGGCACCGATGTGAGCGATCAGGCCGCGACGAAATTCGCCGGAATCCTCGCCCTTCGGCATCACGATGGATTCCATCTCCACCATCCTGCCTTCGTCCGGTCTCTCCATTTCCCCGGTCATGCGGTTGAGCATCCGCTCGCCTTTGAGCCAGTGCGAAACGTGCTGCAGATACCTCTCGAATAACTCCCGGTACTGCTGTTCCGAGATCAAACCCATCGACTCGCGCACTTCATCGTCCACTCGATCGAGGTACTCGTTCTCGGCGGCGCGAACGAATTCCTCGTGATCGTGGTAGGCGTCCACGACCTCCTGCTGGAGAAACTCGTAGATGCTCTTGTCTTTGCACAGCGCCTCCAGCTCTTCGAAGACGGCGAGGGCGTGGAGGCATTTAAAGTTCGGATTCTGAGCCGCATTGAGGAGCGCGGTTTTGATCTCTCTCGCCGAAGCGCCGGTGCGCCCCTCGTAGTTCGGGTAGGCGTCCGACTCTTCGTACACATCGACCAGGTGCTTCTTCAACTCCTTGGCCTGCGAAAGGTTCAGCCGATCCGGTGCGGTGCCCTCGTCGTAAAGATGCAGCTTCTCGAGCGGAGAGAGGTGATCGATGACGTCGCGCAGCTCGCCCTGGTATCGATCCGGGATCGGCTTCTTCAGCCGAGTGAGGACCGCCCACATCGCGGCCACTTCCGTGGCGTGCGGCGCAATGTGCTTGCCCACCGTCACAGGGGTGATCTGAGCGTCGTAGACCTCGCGTTCTATGCGATAGCGACGAAGGTACGGCACCCGGATGAGCTCGATGCGGCCTTTGAAAGAGGCGAAGTCGGGCAACTCCTTGAATGCTCCCAGGTGCTTCTCGTTGGAAGAAGCGATCAACACCTCATCGAGCTGCAGAATGAAGTGCTCCATCGGGACCTCGCCGGTTTCGCTCGTTCCCAGCAGATACTTGAATGCTTCCAGCGGCCTCTTCAGAAGATCGGAGTACTCGATCAGGCCGCGGTTGCCGGAGACCAGCGCGCCATGCGGCTCGTACATCACCGTATTGTGAAGCGCCGCAGGAAGATTCATCTGAGAGCGATCGGCGGTTACCTGATGGTAGGCCGCATCCACGCTCATCTGCGGCTCGACGGTGACGGTCCCCACCTGATAGCGCCGCGAGATGTAGAAGCGCTCTACCTGGACGTGGCGCAGAACTTTCAGAAAATCGCCGCCATTTACGCCCAGCAGAGCGGTGTAGATCCGGCGGCACTTGTGGCACAGCTCCCCTTCCAGCAAGTAATCGGAGATGACGAAGTCATCGCGCGGGGCTCCCTCGGCGTTTTTGACGCTCTGTTCGACCAGCCTGCGGCGCTGCTCGCGAGGAACGAGGAAGAGAGGGTGGTCCTTCATCTCACAAGACAGGCGCACCTCGATGTTCTCGATGTCGAGATGCGCATAGCTGGCCAGCTCACCGTGCGGCGCGAGGCGATCAGAGAAGCCGATCGACCCCTTCACCAGCTTCTCGGACGGGAAGACCCAATTGATCTTGTACAGTGAGCCAACCGGCAAACGAGAGTAGTGCTCAATCCCGCGCTTGAGGGCATCGACGATGGTGGACTTGGCCGATCCGTTTGGACCGTGGAGCAGAATCAGTTTGTTGATGCGCCCGGCGCGAGTGAAATTGCTGAGCGCGCGATAGAACGCATTTTGAACTCCCTCCTGTCCAGCGACGCGAATCCCGCCGTCGTTTGCCGCCGCGTCGAAAAGGCGAAACCTCCGGATCTTTCCGCTCGGATGCGGGACTTGCTCGACGCCGAAGTAGTCCAGCGCATCGCGCAAGTATTGGGCGGCGTTGCGAGCCTGTCTGCGCGGCTCTTGTAGAAATAGATTGAGGTACTCTTCAAAGGAAAGAATGCTGCGGTTCTTGACGAAGTCGGCGACGACGTCCGAGCCAATGCCCTGCAGAAAACGCTTGGCCTCCACCTGATCTTCCTCTTCTAGCTCGATCTCGCGTCAGCACCCACATTCAACCATCGAGCAGCAATCACCGCGCGCAATGCTGTATCGTATACTTCCCGTTGCTTGCTCGCCAAACGCCGTGGAAAGTCACACCCGCGGCGGCGCGGTCGACGTGGCGATGCGGGCGGCAGACGCATGCTTGAGCTGGAGGCGGTCGAGCACAGGTACTGGGCGAGTTGCGCGGGCACCCATCTGGGGAGCGAGTGCGCCGCGTGCCTTGCGCGGTGGACAGGCGAGGACTGGGCAGGATGAAGAACGAGACGATCATTGGAATCGACTTGGGCACCGCGAACTCCTGCGCGGCAGTTGTCGAAGGTGACGGTGAAGTGAAGCTGATTCCCCACAGGGGGGGCGACTACGTCATTCCCTCCGTCTTTGCGATCGATGACAAAGGCAACGAGCTGGTGGGGCATGAGGCGAAGCGCCAGTGGCAGCTCAACCCGAAGAACACCGTGTATGGCGCGAAGCGGCTGGTGGGGCGGTCGTTTCGCAGCGAGATCGTCGAGACGATGAAGCAGGTCGTCGGATACAACGTGCGCCCCGGTTCGCACAATGACGTAGTGATCGACATCGGCCGCCGTCAATTCTCGATGCAGGAGGTGAGCGCGCGGATCCTAAAGAAAATGCAGCAAGTGGCGAGCGACTATTTGAGGCGCCCGGTGAACCGGGCGGTGGTCACCGTTCCCGCGTATTTCAACGATCGGCAGCGGCAGACGGTGAAAGATGCAGGGAAGTCGGTCGAGCTCGAGGTGGTTCGAATCATCAACGAGCCGACTGCCGCCGCGATTGCCTACGCTCATGGTAAGAAAATGCGCGAAACCGTCGTGGTCTACGACCTCGGCGGCGGTACCTTCGACGTATCAGTGATTGAGATACGAGACCGCGTCTTCGAAGTGAAAGCCACTGGAGGAGACATCTTCCTTGGCGGAATCGACTTCGACAACGTGCTGATGAAGCACGTGTTGGAGGACTTCAAAGCCAAGGCTCAGATCGACCTGACCAGCGATCCGGTGGCGATGCAAAGGATCCGTGATCTCGCCGAGCGAGTGAAGTGCGACCTCTCTACTCGCGAGGTCGTACCGTTCAACATCCCGTTCATCACCATGACGCAGCAAGGCCAGCCGATGAACCTGGAGATGAACTTCAACCGGCAAACCCTGGAGGAGCTTACCTCCGCATTGCTGGACCGCACTCTGAAAATTCTCGCTCGGGTCCTGGTCGACTGCGGCGTAGCCACCCAGCAGGTCGGGGAGGTTTTGCTCGTCGGGGGACAAACGCGGATGCCCGCGGTTCAAGAGCGGCTGACTCGCTTCTTTGGGAAGTCGCCCAGCAAGGGGGTGAATCCAGACGAAGCAGTAGCGATCGGCGCCGCGCTCTACGCCCATTCGCTCGAAGACGACAGCAATCTGCGCCTTCAGCTGCTCGACGTGATCCCGATGGCGATCGGGCTGGAGCGAGCCGGGGGTAACTTCCATGTCGTGTTCCCCAGAAATGCGCCGATACCAAACGCGAAGCAACTCACCGCGACCACGAGCTACGACCAGCAAACGGAGCTGGCGATGCGCATCTTCCAAGGAGACAACGAGCAGGTCTCCAGGAACGAGCTGCTGGGAGACTTCAGCTTTTCCGGAATTCGTCCCGATCGAGCGGGAGAAGTGCAGGTGGAGATCACCTTTGACGTCAATATCGAGGGGATCTTGACCATGCACGCGCGCGATCCGGCGACGGGCAAAGAAATGAAGACCACCGTTCGAGTGACGCAGTGCTGATCAGGCGGCGCAAAGCGCGGGCGGCTTCGATTTAGGCGGTCTTCTTCTCTTTCTCGTAGACGAGCTGCGGGGCCTCGCGCTTGGTCACCACCGTTTCACCGATCCGGCACTCCCTGATTCCATCGCGGTAGGGGACGTCGTACATGATGTCGAGCATGGTGTCTTCCAGGATCGCTCGCAGCCCACGGGCTCCCGAGTTTCGTCGCATCGCCTCGCGTGCGATTGCCCGAAGAGCCTCTTTGGTGAATGACAGCTTGACCTTTTCCATCTCAAACATCTTTTGATACTGCTTCACCAGCGCATTCTTCGGCTGGGTGAGGATGGTCACCAAGTCGTCCTCCCGGAGGTCGTTCAGGGTCGCCACCACGGGCAGCCTGCCGACGAACTCGGGGATCATGCCGAACTTCATCAGGTCCTCGGGCTCGATCAGCTTGAGCAGCTCGCCCACCGATCGCTCGTCGCGCTGCGCGAGCTTGGCGCCAAAGCCCAACCCTTTTTCTCCCACGCGCCGCTTGATGATTCCGTCAATTCCGTGAAACGCGCCGCCGCAGATGAAGAGAATGTTGGTGGTGTCGACCTGGATGTATTCCTGCTGATTGTACTTCTTGCCGCCCCGGGGCGTGACGTTGGCTCGGGTGCCTTCGATGATTTTCAGCAAGGCCTGCTGCACGCCCTCTCCGCCCACATCGCGCGTCACCGATGGCATGTCTCCCTTGCGCGCGATCTTGTCGATCTCGTCCACGTAGACGATTCCACGGGCCGCCTTCTCGACGTCGTAGTCCGCGTTGTGAAGCAGGTTCTGAATAATGTTCTCTACGTCCTCGCCAACGTAGCCGGCCTCAGTGAGGCTGGTGGCATCGGCAATGGTGAAAGGGACATTGAGGAACCGCGCGAGCGATTGAGCGAGGAGAGTCTTCCCAGAGCCGGTGGGGCCGATGAGCAGGATATTGCTCTTCGAGAGCTCCACGTCCTCCTGGCTCTGTGACTTCACGCCCGGGCGGGGGCGAGCAGCGCTCTTTCGCTGGTAAATCCGCTTGTAGTGGTTGTAGACCGCAACCGCGAGCACCTTCTTCGCGTAATCCTGCCCAATCACGTAGTCGTCGAGAAACGCCTTGATCTCCCCCGGCGTCGGCAAGGAGACGTGCGGCTTGCCCTCTTCTCGATCGTTTTCCTCGGCAATGATGTCATTGCACAACTTGATGCACTCATCGCAGATGTAGACGGTGGGCCCGGCGATCAACTTCCGGACCTCCCTCTGCGATTTGCCGCAGAACGAGCAGGAGAGATTGACGTGGTGCTCCTTCGACTTCACCTCGAGTCCTCCGGGCAAATCCTTCGACAGTGTACTACAGACGCGAGATTCCGAAATTCGAAGGACTCAATGCCTTCTTTTGTCGCCTCCTCAAAATATAGGCGGGCGCCGTCTTGCCTGGAAGCCTGCATCATGCGCGACCCATCTGTCGTGGCTGTGGGAAGTCATAACCCCACTTCAGCCAGCTTGGCTATCGTTCCTGGTCGCGGTCTGCGAGGGCCTCAAGCTCGTCCGCAAGCACGGCGGCGTGGTCGCTGAGGGCGCGTGGGACCCGGGCGGATCCCCGAAGCTCATTGGCGAGCCTCCTCGCCGTGTGGGCGAACCGCGCGAGGCCGTGAACCGGTTCCGCGGTTGGGCGAGGGAAGCGCGCGGTGAGCTCGCGCTTGAGATTTCCGGGAGCGCGATTTGGATCCCAGATCGCATCGCGGATGGCTCGATACTCGTCGCTCGACAGCTGACCCCGCTCTTCTGCCTGGGCCAGCACTTCCACTACTTCAAAGGCAGGTGCGCGAACGCCGGCGTCCTTATCCGCCATCCGCTTACGCTCATGTTTTTCCAGGAACGAGTAGCTGCGCGTCAGCTTCAGCGCAGTCTGGCGGCGGATGTGTAGCTCCTTGGAGCAATACGATTCGAATGAATCGTACCCCCAGTCTGCGAACAGATTCTGGGTCCGGACCCGAACCAGGACGCCCGCCAGATCGAACCAACCGGCTTTGAAGCGGCGCGCAGCCTCCAAGACTGCTTGTCGGAACCGCGATGAGGGCGCTTTGTCGACTTGAGCGGTCTCCTCGAGGTTGGACATCCGGGCTGGCTATCCCGAGGCGCATCGGCGATCAAGAGCTACGGCACGCGTCAGCTGCCTTTGCCGACTTTGAATGAGAACCCCACGGTCGCCTGCTCTCCGGGATAGGCCTTAAAGGACCATTTTTGAAGCTCTCGAAGCAGACACTCCTGAAGGGGGCCTTCCTTGAACATCGGATGGTCGACCCAGAGTCGATTGACCTTGCCGTCGTTTCCGATCACGAACTCGATTGGAATCTTGGCGCTGAGGCCCGGTCGCTTCCGAACCTCATCTGCAATGCATGAGTACAACGTCTTTTGCCTGGCAGCGACGACAGCGTTGATCGAATCGCGGTCAAATTGGCCGGTCCGAAGGCCGTCGGGCTCTTCCTCCTGGGTTTTCGACCCGCGGTCCGCCTTCGCACTGGACAATCGAGAATGCTCGGGGCGATCCATTCCCCTTCGCGTCTTGGACCCACCCCGCCCCGGATAGTCGACCAAGTCTTCGCTCGCGCGCGCCTGCGCCAGAGCAATCGTCGGCGGTTCCACTGAGATGTCCGCAAATGCCAGCTCGTCCACGTTCTTCCACGGGTTGTGAATGGCGAGGTATCTGGCAACTGCCGCCGCGCCACTGGCGAAGATCAGAGCTATCGAGGCAACGATGCCAATTCGGACGTTGCGTTTTCGGTTCGCCCTTGTCTGCTCTCTCTCGGCAACAGCATCTACCCGCAGTTTGGCCTCGGCCTTCGCCAAGTGGAGCTTGAAGAACTCGACTTCCGAGAGCCGCATGAAGTGGCCGTCCCCGAGCAAGCTGATTTCGGATGTTCCGCTCAGCTCACCTCGGTACAGCTTTTCTACGATCTTGTGCGCGGGAACTGGTCCAAGAACCAGTTCTCCCTGTCGAAACAGCCATTCTCCGCCGGTGGTACCCAGGTCGGTCCCGAGATTCTTGCTCAGCGTCATCGGCGCGCCGCTATTCTAGCCTCCGGAGCACCGGTCGCAATTGTGAGCCTCTCGGGATTCGCAGCCGTGAAATCGGTCCGCGTCGCACTTTGGATTTGGTACCGAGGAGACTCGTTTCGCGGTTTTCAATCGCAGCGCATCGGTCCGACGGTGCAGGAGACCATTGTTCGATCTCTGTCGAGCGTCGGCGTTCGCGCGCGCCCTTGTCCTGCCGGCCGCACTGACAAAGGCGTACACGCCCGCATGCAGGTCCTGAGCATGCGACTGCGCGACGTGAGTCCGGATGAGCTTTTAAGCCACTTATCCTCGCAAACATCGCGCGAGCTTGGGATTTGCTATGCGCGCCGTGCGCCGGCCGGCTTCCACGCGCAGTGGAGCACCAGTGAAAAGGAATACCGCTACCGGCTCCGGACGGATCCGTCGCGAGCTTGCGAATGGGCATCATGCAGCTGGACACTCGCTGAGCACCCGCGACTCCTCGGACGAGCAGTTGACCTGAAGCGCCTGGCCACAATTCTTCGAACACTGGAAGGGACGCACGATTTTGCAGCGTTTCACGAGCGGTCCAGTCCGCGTGGGCCGAGGACCATTCGCGGCGTCGAATTGGTAGAGGCTGCGCACGGCGTCGTCGAACTGCGTATCCTGGGGGACCGGTTTGCGCGTCACCAAGTTCGGTACATGGTTGGCTCTGCGGTTGCCGTCAGCGCCGGGCTTTTCTCCGCGGATCAATTCGTCGATGCGCTCATCGCGGGAACGCCGATCAACGGCATCAAGGCGCCCGCCCGAGGCCTTATCTTGTGGGAGGTACATTACCCGCCAGCGCTCGACCCGTTTCAGCCGATCGAACGCGCTCGACCTCCAGGCCTCCCCGCAGAGCCGCCCTTCCAGCCAGTCCCGCGCTAGTTGCTCCCGCCGTCGTGCTCATATTTGTCGAGCAGGTCGGAGATCGCCTCGCGCAGGTACTCGCTTTGGCGGATCCGAGTCGCCCTAGACAGATCCTTCAAGGCCTCCAGCTTCGAACGCTCGAGTCTGAAGACCAGCGACAAAAGCCTGCCTTGCTCTCGCATGTCAGTTTTCTCCTACGTACACTTACATGCTCTCACACCTAAATTGCGCGTCAACAAAGTCATTCCAGCAAATAGGACCGGACTTGAATCCCCGCGAATGCACCTGTTGCAAACCGCGTTGGGCTACCAATTCCGAGCCGAGCATCGAGACCCGCAAAGACGCCCACCAGTGAGTGGAGCTCGTACTGGACGCCGAACGCCAGCCGCGGCCCAGCAGTGAAGCTGGGCCGCACGTCGAATGCCAGATCCAGATCGAAGAATGTCTTCAATCGCTCTTGCCCGAAGTATCCGCGGTAACCGCCAAACACGGTCCACTCAAGCTCGCTGCCGCTTGCCGCCTGAACAACTGCCTTGAATTCGTTTCCGTTTTCCCCTACCGCGACCGACAGGCCAAGCTCTGCGACACCTCGGGAGTATTCGTCGAACTGGCCGCTGCGGACCAACTCCCCCAACTCGAAGCCTCCGCCGAGAAGCAGGCCGACTGCGCCGCGGTGATCGAAGCGCTCAGCCGCCAGCGATCCCGGACTCGTCAGCAGCAGACACCCCAGCAGAGCGACGGCTGGACCCTTGGAGCGACTCATTCATCCGGCCCGATCGAAACGGCTCGAGATCCAACGCAACGAATGCAAAGCCGCGGGACTTAAGCAGATCGTTGACTCGACGTCGAAAATCGGCAGAGTAAAACATCTCATATTCGTCCGCCGACACTTCGAGCCGGGCAACTTCGCCATGGTAGCGCATGCGGAAGCTTCGCAGACCTAGTTTGCGGAGCCCAGATTCCGCCGACCCGATTTGGCCGAGCCGCTCCGCAGTGACGGAGGTTCCGTAAGGAATTCGCGATGCAAGGCAGGCCATTTGCGGCTTGTCCCAGGTGGGCAGGCCAAGGTTGAAGGACCACGCGCGGATCTCCGCTTTACCCAGCCCCGCCTGTGCAAGCGGCGAAATGACGCGGTGCTCGCGCGCCGCAGCGTGGCCGGGTCGATGGTCTTGGAAGTCATCGGCATTGAAGCCGTCCAGAATCGCACCGAGTCCCAGTTCCGTCCGCTTCACCTCGCAGAGCTCGTAGAGCTCTGTCTTACAAAAATAGCATCGGCTCGGCGCGTTCTGGGCATAACTTGGGTTCGATAACTCGTGAGACTGGAGCAATTCGTGTCGCACGCCAATTGACGTAGCCAAGCGCTTTGCCTCGAGTTCCTCGTGCTGGGGAAGGGACGGCGACAGAGCAGTCAGCGCCACGACCCGCGAGCCGAGCACCTCGGCGGCAATTTTTAGGACCAAGGTCGAATCCACGCCGCCCGAGAAGGCAACCAGCGCCGAGCCGCACGCGAGAATCTGCTCCCGCATCGCCTGAATCTTGGGAGCCGAGGCGAGGCTCAGCGACTGAATTTGCTCCGGGCTGAGCATGCTCCAATCACCGTGAGGCTCAGCGGGACTTGCGTTTTCCCGCGGCTTTCCGAGTGGTTTTAGCGACGCGAGCGGCTCTGGCGGTGGGCCTTGCCTTGCGCGCGCCCCTGGCCGCTGGCTTTGAGGACTTACCTCGGCGGGCCTTCTTCTCCACCTTGCCACGCGCCTTTTCGCCCGTAATGGTCCTCATTTCCTCGCCCGTGAGGTAGCCGAGATCCAGGAGCGAGCGGAGCACCTTCCGCCCGGCATCCTCCACGGTCTCGACATCGGAGTGTATCGTCACCTCGGGCGATGCCGGGGGCTCGTACGGCTCTGTAATTCCGATGAAGTTAGGTATCTCGCCTCCGAGGGCCTTCTTGTATCGCCCAGTGGAGTCCCGTTCGATCAACTTATCCGTAGGACAATCTACGTACACTTCAACATATCGCCCGATCGTTCTGCGGTTCTCCTCTCGCGTCGTCTTGTACGGAGAGATGGCGGCAACGAACACCGCAACGTTGTTGCGAGTGAGGATCTGGGCCAAAAATCCTAGCCTTCGGACTGCCAAGGTCCTCTCGTCCTTGGTATCGCCGATGCCCCCCCAGAGCTCCTCGCTTACCGAGGCCTCATCCAATATCTCCGCATTCCTACCCACCTGCCGCAGGCGCGGAACAAGGTAGTTTGCCAGGGTCGTCTTGCCCGTGCCCGACATTCCCGTGAGCCACACCGTAAATCCAGTGGTCATTGAGTTTTCCTCGACCCAACGCCTAAGACTGAGGCGGGGGAGCACCAAAGTCGAGGGCTTTATAGTTGAAATCAGGCACTTTTACAAATTTCAACATCGAAAGTCGCCGACGCAGCAGCGCTCAAGACGTGCTGCTTTCCCGTCATCGGTGCCTTGGCTCAAGAGGAACAGCTGCCTCATGGAAATCACGTCGGTCCCACCAAAATAACTTGGCCGCAGTCGCTTTTCCTCCGTCAACTGCGATGACGAGATAGACGGTTCCCGGAAGCACCGGGTCGCCGTCCGGTGCCGCCATCGCCCTGTCTTCCACCGAAAAGTAGGCCCCCGCGTCGATGTGAGAGTGGTACACACAGGCGATCTGCTCGCCGCGATCATCCGCCTCTCGGGAGACCTGCAACCACTCCTTTGGATCGAACAAGTACGCAGTCCGCGAGGTCCTCGGAAAACGAATGGGATCCACCTTGTGATAGCGATCGTACGCGTTGGTCATCGGCTGTACCCGCCAGTTGCCTTCGCGACTTAGCAGCAGGCCGCAAGCTTCGCGTGGATAGCCCGCTTCGACGTGCGCAATGACCTCCGAAAGGCTAGGAGGCAGCGGAGGGATCCGTCGACTCACGGTCCACGCGGGCGCGGCGGCTCGAAATAGCGATCGGCGCGATCTGGAAAGAGCGTCACGATGGTCCCCGGCTTTTTCTCTGCCGCAAGCCTCCGGGCGATGCGCAAGGCCCCGACCATGGCGGCTCCCGCGGAGCGGCCAACCAGCAGCCCCTCCTCGGCTAGCAGGCGGTCGGCCATTTCCCATCCCTCGTCTGTGCCCACGGATATTTTTTCATCCAACTCCTCTTCGCGATAAATCGGCGGCACGATGGATGACGCCATGTGCTTGAGTCCTTCCAGGCCGTGAAGCGCCTCGGCTGGTTCCACTGCGATGACCTGGATGTCTCGACGGTAATCCTTGAGTCGTCGGCCAGTCCCCATCACCGTGCCGCCGGTTCCAATGCCACAGACGAAGTGCGTAACTAGACCGCGCGTCTGCTTCCAGATTTCCTCGCCCGTGGTGAGGTAGTGTGCCCGCGGGTTCGACTCGTTCGAGTACTGATCAGGGTAGAAGTAGAGGCCCGGCTGGGCTTCAACCAACCGTCGCACCGCGCGGATCGCTCCGTCCGATCCCTCCATCGGATCCGAGTAAATAATCCGCGCTCCATACGCAGTCGTGATGCGCTTTCGCGCGAGGCTCACGTTTGCGGGCATCACCAGGGCCACCGCAAACCCCAGCGCAGCGCCGATCCAGCTGTAAGCAACCCCGGTATTACCGCTGGTTGAATCGATCAGCGTCTTTTCGGCTGTGAGCCGGCCGTCGGCGAGCGCATCGAGAACCATCTGCAGCGCGGGTCGGTCTTTGACGCTGCCCCCGGGGTTGAAGTATTCGAGCTTGGCGAAGATTTCGACGCCGGGACCGCTCGCTCCGAGCCGACGAATGCGCATCAATGGCGTCCCGCCAACGAGTTGGGTAATGGTCGGCAGCGGCTGCGAGGCGAGCCCAGAGGCCAGATGAGCGTGCTCTGCGCTCATGCGCAGCGGTCGCAACAGGTGAGGCGAGCGTTCTGAACTTCACCGCTCGCATCAATCCAGAGCGCTCCGAGCTCGTCGGATGCATCCAAGCACAGGCGCTGGAACACCAGCGCGCCCAGAGTTCCAACAAGAACTGAGAGCGCACCGATGGGAACCTTCGAGAGACCCTCCAGGTTCGCCGCGAAGCAAGCGGCGCAACCTGCCTTGGATCGGTACACAACCTCGCCATGATTCTCGCGCCAACCCAGAGCGACCCAGGGAGCCGGACCAGAAAAATCACTGGGAACCTCGCCGAGCGATCCGACGGCAGTGCCGATGAGTGCATCGGCATTCAAATCAGCGACGGCGGAATCGAGCGCGACGCCGAAAGGCCGCTCGGCATCCCGCGTGCTGAACAGGAATCCAGTTTCGCTCAACCGCACGCGATCATTGCCGCACTCGGTCGCTTCCCTCCCCCGGATCGCGATGCCGCTCGCCGCGAGATATGCAGCAGCCGTCGACTGAGCGGCGCCATGGCCCACGAGCTCGGCGCCGGATGCCAGCAACCTTTCCTGACCCTTGCCACCCACCTGCGCTAAGAGGATCTGCCGTGAGTAGCGAACGACTTGGGCTTCGGTCAATGACATCATCGGCCTCCAGCGATCGCCGGGATAATGCTGATCTTGTCGTCCTCGCCCACTGGTGTATCCAACTCCTTGAGGAAGCGTATGTCCTCGTCGTTGTAAAAGATGTTCACGTATCGCCGGACGCCTCCGCGCTCGTCCAAGAGCCGTGCGCCGATGCCCGGAAAGTTGGCATTGAGGTTTTGAAGCACCTCGCCCACCGTCTTGCCGGAAGCAATCACCTCCTGCTGGTTGTGAGTAAAGCTTCGCAATGGAGTGGGAATGCGGACCGTCGCCATAAACTCAATCCTCCTATTGTTTTCGCAGCAGCAATCGCCAGCTGCCATCGACATCGGGCTTCAGAGCCAAGATCTGATGGCCATCCTCCTCCGCGCTGCGAGGAACACCTCGGACGGCCTCGTCGCCGGACAGAAGTATCTCGAGCACCGCCCCCGGCGCCAATGATTCAAGTTTGATCTTCGTCCTCACGTAGGTGATCGGGCATGCCTCGCGCCGCAGGTCCAGCGTCGCCTCTGGAGTTACCGCGCTCATTGCGCCCCCAGCAACGCGTCACGACAAGGCTCGTCGCCGGCCAGCCTCCCGCAGATTGGACAGTCGGGTGCGCGGCTGACCGCGATCGCGCGTTCGGACAATTTCCATCCGTCGAAAACGATTAGCCTGCCGTATCGATTCCCTTCGCCATTGAGCGCGGCGAGGCCCAGTACCGCCTGCGTTGCGCCGATTACCCCGGCTACCGTCCCGAGTACACCGGCTCGAGCACAACTGGTCGTTTCGTCTCGAGTTGGCGGTTCGAAGAGACAGCGCAAACACGGACCTTCAGGGGCGATCAACATCGCTTGTCCCTCGAACCGAATAACCCCGCCGTGAACTAAGGGAACGCGATGGCGCACCGCTATCTGCGACAGGAGAAATTTCGATTCGACGTCGTCAGTCCCGTCGATGATCACGTCGTGCTCGACAAACAACGACGCAGCGCGTTCGCTGTCCACGCGAAATGGCAAAGCCGTCACCCGAGTTGATGGGAAGGCCTCGCGCAGCCGTTCCGCGGCGACTTCGACTTTCGGCGACCCCACATCCGAGCTTCGATACCAGGGTTGTCGATGCAAATTGCTGAGCTCCACGACATCTGGATCGGCGATGGTGAATTCGCGAACGCCCGCATAAGCGAGCGCCAAGCTCGCCGGGCATCCCAGGCCGCCCATTCCGATGACAAGAACCCGCCGGCCGGCGTAGCGACTCATTGGAACTTTCCGGCAAGGCTGAAGTATCGCTCGCCGGTATCGCAGCAGAGCGTGTAGACCGACTTGCCGCGCCCCAGCTCCTGGGCGATCTGGAGCGCCCCAGCAATGTTCGCGCCCGACGAAATACCGACCAGGAGCCCCTCCTCTTGAGCCAACCGCTCCTTCATTTGCCATGCAGCGGCCTCGGAAATCTCAATCGTCCGATCCGCGCCGTAAACGATGTCCGAAGCCGGCCGCCCCAACGGCAGATCGAGCGCGCCGCCGCGATCACCGCGAATCAAGATCCCCGCGATCATCGCTGCGGGGAATTCCGCTTTGAGCGCCTCTGCGACTCCGCCCAAGGTGCCACCCGTCCCGAGGGCCATTGCGAACGCGTTGATTCCGTTCTGGCGAGCGGCTTGCAAAATTTCCGCGCCTTCCCCGCATGCGTGGGCCGCCGCGTTCTCGCGGCTCTCGTACTGATTCGGCCAAAAAGCCCCGCCCGACTCGGCTACCTCCTTGGCGCGTGCGGCAGCGCCGGCCATTCCGTCCGACGCCGGCGTTAGAACAACCGAGGCGCCATAGGCTTCGAGAGTGTCCAGATGTTCGTGCGTGACGGAATCAGGAAGGATGGCAACAAAGCGCCAACCCTTTGCCGCGCAGACCAGGGCCAGTGAAACCGCCAAGCTCCCACAGCTTGCCTCCACCACGGTCCCGCCCGGACGGAGGATCCCCTCAGCCTCCGCTCGCTCCAGAAGTTTGGCGGCGATTCGATCCTTGTGCGAGCACGTCGGGTTGAACTGCTCGAGCTTCACGAACACCTCCGCTGCGCCAGGCTGCCGAATTCGCGCGAGCCGAACGAGCGGGGTCGCGCCCACCAGCTCCAGGATCGAGTCGCACACGCGCGAAGACAGGGGCATGTCGCAATCTTCCGGCGACCGCCGGCTCACCACCGGCGGATACGGCAGTTCTAATAGTATGAGACCACGCTCGATGAAAGTGACTGAACCGGTGGATTGCGCGGACCCACGGTTGTGCGGACGGCCTGCGCCGGATGGGCGCAGCGACTCCGGGGCACATCGCGGTGACTGCGGGCGACGGAGCGCCCGTGAATCATGGGTGGCTGTGCTTAGAAATGCGCGGACGCTCCCCAGTAAAGCCCGAGGTAGCTTTCCTCAGCTGCGCCGCCGCTCTGCCATTGCGCGCCCGAGCCGGTGAAATGATCCTTGTACTGCGAGTAGCGGAGGCGGGCCACATAGCCAAACGGACCCCAGATGTCTCCCGCGAGACCCAGGTCGGCTCCCCAGCCGCTTGAGGAAACAGTCGAGCCGTAATTGTTTATCTCGGAGGAGCTGGGCTTGGGACTCAAAAAATAGTTCCCCGAACCCTCCACCCGAAGGAACTTCCAAATGGGAACGGAAACGTCGATCCCCACCACGGGGTAGTTGCGGTGCGAACCGGGCAGCGGCTGTGGCACCGATGCGCTCGAGTCGACATCAAATCGGCGCGTTCCGAAGCCGCCGTGGATGCCCGCGTAGCCGACCAAGGGCTCTTCCTGGCCGAGCGCAAAGAAATACCGAAATGCGGCGAGTGCAGTGAGGGCCTGATCGGCGGCATACACCTGGCGATTTCCGGTGGTGCCGGCCGACGTGACGATATTGACGTTGGTCTGCGAAAAACCCCGCTCGTACCCGGCCAGCAATCCAAATCCGTGCAGCAAGCTCGACGATTCGGCGAACGGAAACAGCTCCGCGGCGAGCGAGAAGCCAACGTAGGGAACCTGGGCCTTGAAGTCCACCGTATCCCCCGGCGGACGTTGACTCGGATCGAGAGCGTTGTATTGGGCGCAGCTGGTAAAACCAGGCCGCGAGCAATAGGAGCGCCAGGTCGTCGTCCCTGTGACCTGCGCGTGGATCAAGCTCGGTCCGACTCGCGGACCCTTCGCTGCCACTTCCATTGTTTCCGAGGGGGCAGTGGATGGGCTCGTGGTATGCGCTTCCGCCAGCTCCTCGCGCAACTGCTGCTCACGCCCAGAGCTGTCTGATTTCGCAGAGGTCACCTCAGCCTTCGGCGACGCAGCGACAGGCTCTTCTTTCTGTTCGACGGCGGACGCGGTCGGTTCGGCTTTCGGTGATTCTACGGGCGGCTCGACGCTCGCAGTGCTCGGGGCGCGCTTTGCCGCGCCCGAGGGCTTGCGTGCGCCGACCGTTGACACGACGGCGTCGGCCAAGTGACGCGTATCCTGCTGAGACAGCGAGCCGTGCTTCAGAGGAAACTTCAGCGTCGACAGCTCCGCGCCAGACGAGTCCCAGATCTGCACGTGCACCGTCTTGCCAGCCGATCCACCCACCGCCGCACTCAGCCCAGCCGCCTTCGCTGTTTTGGCCACCGCCGCCGGCGTCATCGCCCGAGCGCCCTTGAAGCTCTTCTTTGCTGCGGCGGCTTTGTACTGACGCAGGCTCAGTATATCCACGGAATGGGAGCTTCGAAGCGCACGCTCGATTTGAGTCCGCACCTTGCCCGCTTTGTCGTTGCGAAATTCGAGCACCACGACTCGCTGTGCGTGGGCGCCAGCGGATCCAAGCAGCATTGCAAGTCCCAGCAGCCTACCCAGGAATTTGAAGCTCAATGCGATACCTCCGTTTTTCTGCAGCGTACGAGCTGGGTCTTGGCACTGATCCATCTGATTGGGACTTCTGTTTTGCCAGGCGCACCGCACCCTAGATGAAAGCGCCGACCGGTTTGCCATTCAGTCTACCCGAAGGCGCGACTTCATCGAACGGCATTCGCTTCTGGCGGTGTGAGTCGCCCGCACACTCGGCGGTTTCTGCACGCTTACTTTTTTGCCCTCGCCGCCGCTGGTGTCGCTTGCTTTTTCCGTTCGCCTCGCTTTTTCCAACGCTGGCGAATCTTCATCCGAATTCGGCGATGCTTGCTCTTGCTACGTGCCAAGGCGACTCCTTTAGTTCAGCGACCGATGCAACGATGGCGGGGGCTAATTACCAGAATTGCTGCCGGAAGTGTCGGTTTGCTCGCGATCGCTTTGTTTTCCCCGCTGGGAGTCCGCGGGATCCTCGGCGACCGGCTTGGTTGGGAACGGGATTCCCTCCGCGCCGCGAACCTCGGTGGGGAGAGCGGACCCAACCTTCAGCTGGCCTCCCTTCTCGAGCGGTGCGGACGTTTCTTTGGAACCTGCCGGCGGCGGAGCCTGCGGTTTCTTCTTCACCGAGGCAAAAATCGGACGACAAGCGTCGACGAAGCGGCGAACCTCATCCAGCGGAAGCGCGGGGCAATAATTGCCGTTGATTCCCTCCATTGGTCGCGCCATGCACATGGAGTTCAAGATGGCCTCTTCGGTGGCCTCCATCACCGCTTCGTAGAGGGGATCGAGGCGTTCATCCAAGAGGATCTTCATCTTGTAGACCATCTTGCGCGTGCGCCGCGGAATCTTATTGGCAGTGGAAAAGCCGACGATGATCTCCCCAGAACCATGTGCGGCAAACGAGCCGACGCGGCCGATGCCGAGGGACACGCGCTTGCACAGCCGACTTACCTGATGCGAAAGCAGCGGCGCGTCCGTGGCAACGACCGCGATGATGGAGCCTTGCGAATGCACCCTCTTCGGCAGATCGCGAAACTTCTCTGCTAGGACCTCGCCCACCGGCAAGCCGCCCACCCGGAGGTTGTGCATCTTGCCGAAGTTCGACATCACCAGGACCCCGAGCGTATGACCGCCGTGGACCTCCGGCAGTTTCCTCGAAGACGTTCCGATGCCGCTCTTGAAATCGCAGGTGATCATTCCGGTTCCGCCGCCCACGCCGCCCTCCGCGACCGGCCCGTCGCTGGCGGTGCGGATCGCTTCCAGCACGTGGATTTCCTTCACGTGCCGCCCGGCTATGTCGTTGAGCCAACTGTCGTCGCATTCACCGACGACGGGGATGATCACATCGTGCTCATCGCCGATCCCTGGGTACCGGTCGATCATATAGCGCGCGACGCCATCCGAGACTGCCCCTACCGACATGGTGTTGGTGAGCAAGATCGGAGTCTCGATCAGCCCCCACTCCATAACCTGCGTAAGCCCAGAGACTTCACCCGCACCGTTAAGGACGAATCCTCCGCCGGTCATCCGCTCCATGAAGATGTTTCCCTGGTCGGGCAGGATAGCAGTGACGCCGGTCCGGACAGGGCCGATCCCCGGTTTGAGGGGACCTTTGCCGCGGATGATCGTCGAGTGTCCGACGCGGACGCCCTCGACGTCGGTGATCGCGTTGTACTTGCCCGGCCTGAATCGACCGAGCGGCAGCCCAAGCTCGCGCGCCCGGACTCGCGGCTCGGCAGACTCGATATTGTGCATGGCCGCCTGAACTTATCCGCCGAGGGCTGCCAGTCAATCGCCCTAGGCGCCTCTTGCCTGGGGATGGGCTCGATCTTCCGGTCTGGCTTCTGATCGCGGTTCGCTTTGCACGGCTTTCTCTTCCAGGCCAGTCCTTAGCGTTATTCCATTTCCGCCGGCGTTCTTGCGCTGCTCACGTTCCTTGTAACGGCGAATTGCGCCGCTGAGGATCTCGCCGATCAAGCTTCGATAGTCGATGCCGCTCCCCTGAGCGATCAGCACCAAGTCGCTCCATCCCGGCGTCAATCCGGGAAGTGGGTTGCATTCAAGAAAGAAAATGCGCCCCTTTTCGTCCATTCGGAAATCCATTCGGGCGACGTCTCGACAGCCAAGCGCCATGAAGGCGGCCCGGCTCGCGGATCTGAGACGCTCGAGCTGTGATGGATCCACGTTGGCTGGGACGTCGTAGCGTATCCGATCGTTCCATTCCAGCTTGTGCTGGAAGCTATAGACCGGCGTCTTCTCCGTTTTGTCCAGGAACACTACCTCCATCGGTGGAAGAACTTTCGGCCGTTTTTCGCCGAGCAGACCGACGGTGAACTCGCGGCCAGCGATGTAGTCTTCGACGAGGGCTGGCTGTTGGTATTTCTCCAGGATCTCCCTCACCACCTCTCGCAGCTCGCCTTCGCCGTGGCAAACGCTCTTTGAGACCACGCCTTTCGAGGATCCCTCGGCTACCGGCTTTACGATCAACGGAAACCGGGTGAAGTCCTTCAGCAGGCGCTCCTTGCCGGTGGTCATCAGCTGGAAGTTCGGCGTTTGGATGCCATTTTGGCGGACGATCTTCTTGGCCAGGCCCTTGTCCAGGGCGATCGAAAG
This sequence comes from Myxococcaceae bacterium, assembly GCA_035262305.1. Taxonomy (GTDB): domain Bacteria; phylum Myxococcota; class Myxococcia; order Myxococcales; family Myxococcaceae; genus DATFTC01. The sequence goes on from DATFTC010000330.1 coordinate 51,363, forward strand.
GGTGGCCGGGTCCGAACCGGTGTAAGGGATATCCAGCAGTTCGAGAAGCGCGGGGACTTGGCTTTCCCGATTTCGTCCTTTCAGGCCCTCCGCGATGTTGAAGACGAGATCCAGGGGAGTCGAAACCAGCACCGAGGGCAGCTCGGGGGTTGCCTCGAGGTCGACGACCTCGTGCCCCCAAGATGCAATGGCCTCGCGGATGGCCTGAAGGGTCTCCGGTGAGTCGTACTCCGCTTCTGAGTCCTCGACCGCGTCTGGGGTGGGGAGGATCCGTTTGACGTTGTATGCAAATCCCACCCTCAGCGGGCCATTCCTTCGAGTGGGCTTTCCTTGCCGCCGAGCGGTATCTCGAATCCCGTACCTCCTCGCCGCACTGGTCAGAACCGAGTCGATCACCGCATCGAAGTGAAGCCCTTCCAGAGCCGCGGCGGCGTAGATACCCGCCCCTGGTTCCAGCGAGGGAAGCGCGTTGACCTCGAGGAAGTAGGCTTTGCCATCGTCCCCAAGACGGAAATCGATTCGGCCCAGGTCGCGGCAGTCGACGATCTTGAAGATTTTCTGAGCCTCGCGGCGGATTTCTTCGGCGACGCAGGTCGCAATCGCGGCCGGCGCTCGCACCGAGACCGCGCTCTCGTGACTCGCCTTCAGATCGTAATCGTAGATTTCGTATTTTCGGTTCGCGCGAAGGGCCGGATCGAGGACGTACTCCACCGGGGCGAGCACGCCCCCGAAGTCATTTTCGAGATTCTCCAAAAATGGAAGCGTGAGGTCCTTGCCCGCGACAAACCGCTCTACGAGAACGCCCGCCGGGTACTTCGCCAAGGCGCTCGCGGCTTTCGATCCCAGCTCCCCCGGGCCTTCGGCGATCGATTCCTGGGTAATGCCCTTAGACGAGCCTTCAAAGTTCGGTTTCACGATCACCGGAAACTCAAGCTGCTGCGGCCGAAGGTCATCGAGCGTTTGAAGGAATTGCCAGGCTGGAGTCAGAATCCCGTGCTCTTTGAGGATCAGCTTCGTCACCTGCTTGTCCAAGGTGACTGCGAGGGCGTAAGCGTCGGAGCCCGTGTAGGGGAATCCGAGCTCTTGGAAGAGCGCCGGATAGAACGCTTCTCGGAATTGGCCTCTCTTTCCCTCAGCAGTGTTGAAGATGAGGTCTGGGGTGTATGCCTCGAGTCGGGAGACGGTCCTCGACGCTGGTCCAGACACCTCGAAGCGCTCCAACCGGTGACCGAGGCGCTCGATCGCGTTCGCCAATGCGTTGACCGTTTCTTCGGTATCGAATTCGGCCTCTTCCTCCGAGTCGGAGAGCCGGAGGTTGAAGGTCAGGGCGATGCGCAACGATTCCCCCTCCTGGAGAGTTCTCCATCGTTCGGCAGCTCGCGCAGTTGTCCGGGCGCGCGGATCGCCTGAGCGGAGTCCGACAGCTCAGCCGCGCCCGCGACGACCTTGCCATCGATCACCTGTGTGAACGCCCACGCGTCTCCCAGCCTGAGGCCCAGCGGATCGCGCAGAACCTTCCACGCTTCGATCCCGCCAATCACCGCGACGCCGCCCGCGAAGGCGACCGTCCCCAGCGGCTGTGGAATCATGCCCAAGAGCAGGCACAGTCCGAACGGCGCATTTCGAAGCATGCTCTCGCGGTATCGCCCCGGTGCACGCGTCGGCAGGTGAACCACTTTGACGCCGAAAATCCGCTTGCCGGGGCTCTGACCCTGCATAAGCCCGTCGGCAAGCAGCAGGTAGAGAAGCGCGGCAACCATTCCTGCGCCGTCCGCCAGCTTCCAAATTCCAAAGGCGATCGCGACATCTGCAAGGCGCGCCATTCCCCGCAGCAGCAAAGAACACTTGGGATAAGGCGAGCCCTCTTCGGCGTCCGAGACCACGCGCAGCCCGCGCAGGCCCGAGCTCATTGGCGTTTTTGGATCCGCGGACACGGCTTATTCCGACGTCGGCTCGGCCGGTTCTTGATCCTCGGTCTCGACACCGGCGAGCTGTCTCAGACGACGCCAAGGATCCGAAGGACCGTACTGCTCGGGCAGCGGTTGGAGAGCGGGGAGATCCGATGTGCTGCGATCGAGCGAGCTTACGGACTCTGGAGCCACTCTTTGCTCCGACAACCGGGTAAAGAGCACGAACGCCATTGCCGGTCTTCGCGATGAATCCCTCATCGCGAACTGAATCGAATCGAGCCGCCAACCTCGGCGAACCCAATCGTTCAACGCGGTCTCCAGTGAGATCTCGTCCACCGTCGTAAGTTCGACAACCTTGTACTCAGACGCAAGAGTTGATCGCGAGGACGAGGCGCCAAGCGTCGCATCCGCTCTTTGGCCTCTGCGCCGAGCGGCCGGAGGGTCTGCCGCCTTTCGTTTCGAGCGCTTCTTCTTCATTTGATGAGCATCGGCGATCGCCCCATCAGACGCCCCGTCGAACTATGGACCAACCGAGTTCGCGGTCAAGAAGTACCAGCACGAAGATTAAAGGAGCTTCGCAGCATCCAGCGCATGGTAGCTGATAATCAGATCCGCGCCCGCGCGCTTGATCCCAATCAGGATCTCCATCATCACCCGCTCGTAGTCCACCCACCCGTTTTGCGCGGCGGCCTTCACCATCGAATACTCGCCCGATACGTTGTAGGCCGCCACCGGCACGTGCACGAGCTCCTTTACCCGACGAATGACGTCCAAGTAGGCCAGCGCCGGCTTTACCATCACCATGTCGGCGCCTTCCTCGAGATCTTGGGCGATTTCCTTCAGCGCCTCGCGGACGTTGGCCGGATCCATCTGGTAGCCGCGCCGATCTCCGAACTGCGGCGTGCTTTGAGCGGCGTCGCGGAATGGTCCGTAGAATCCGGAAGCGTACTTCGCCGCGTAGCTCAGGATCGGAACCGACTCAAACTTCGATTCGTCCAGGGCCCTGCGGATCGCCGCGACCCGGCCGTCCATCATGTCCGAAGGGGCGATGATGTCCGCACCGGCGCGCGCATAGGCCACTGCGGCCTGAGCCAGCAGCGGGAGCGTAGCGTCATTGTGAACCTCTTGCCCCTGGATGATCCCGCAATGGCCGTGGTCGGTGTATTCGCACATGCAGACGTCGGCGACGATCTGAAGCTCTGGCTGAGTTTCCTTGATCGCGCGGATTGCCCTCGGAACCACGCCGTCCTTGTCGTAGGCACCCGATCCTCGCGCATCCTTTTGCGCCGGAATGCCGAAGAGGATCACGGCTGGAATGCCAACGCTCTTTGCCTGGCGCGCCTCCTCCACCGCGTTGTCCACCGAAAGATTGAAGATGCCCGGCATCGATGGAATCGGGCGACGAACCGCCCGTCCTTCGACGACGAACATCGGGTAGATGAAGTGAGACGGCGAAAGCTGCGTCTCTCGCACCATTCGACGGAGCGGATCCGACCTTCGGAGTCGGCGACTTCGATGTATGGGGAACGCCATGAGACAAGATTAGCGCTTTCTTCGGCGTGTGTGTACGCGACATCGATTCAGGAGCGCAGCTCGACCAGATCGGCAAAGATAATCTCCTCGGAACGGCTGCGAATGCGCGAAAGAACCTCATCCGAAGGCTTAGAATCCAGCTGGATCTTGCAACAGGCCGCGTCCGCGCCGTCAAAGACCGTATTCTCAATCTCCTGAGCATTGATCCCCGCCTCGCGGATCGCGTCCAGCACGTTGGCCAGGACGCCCACTCGGTCGTGGTGACGGACGATCAACTGGAACCGCGCCGGCGTCTTGCGCGCGATGTTCACGCAATTGGGAACGACCCCTTCGTTGATGAAACTGTCCACGATTCGGACCGTCTCCTGGGCGATCGCTTCTTGCGCTTGGTCAGTCGATGCCCCGATATGGTGCGTACCGTACACGTTCGGCAATTGGGCAAGCTCGCTGCGAAACTCCGCTTGCCCCGTCTTTGGCTCCTTGTCGAAAACGTCGGTCGCGACCCAGATGCGCCCGCTCTTCGCTTCAGCCAAGAGCGCGGCTTGATCCACCACGTCGGGGCGCGCGGTGTTGACGAACAGCGCGCCGGTGGGCATTGCAGCCAACACCTGCGCGGAAATGATTCCCCTCGTCTCCGAGCTGGCTGGCAGGTGTACGGTCAACACCTCCGAAGCTCTCGCCAGGGCCAGAGGGCTCTCGCCCCACTCGAACCCAAGAGCTCGCGCTCTGGCCGGCGTCAAGGAGCGCGAGTAGGCTATCACGCGCATTCCGAAGGCCAGCGCCCTTTGTCCAACGGCCCTCCCGATATTTCCTGCCCCCACGACGCCAATTGTTCGGCCCTCGAGGCCGCGGGCTTGCGAGAACTCCTTCTTGTTCCACTTGCCCTGGCGCAGCGCCGTTACGTTGTCCGGAATCCTTCGATCCACGGCGAGAATCAGCGCCCAGGTGAGCTCCGCAACTGCGACTGCGTTTTGGCCCGGACAGTTCGCCACATAGACGCCTCGGATGCTCGCGGCCTTGACGTCGATGGTGTTCACCCCAGCCCCGGCGCGGACGACGAGCGACAACGAAGATGCCTGCGCGAATGCCTTCTCGTCCACCTCGGTGCTGCGAACGACGAGGATCGACGCCTGGCGCGCCGCTTCGGGCAAGTCCTCTGTCTTCAGCTCGGGGCGGTACTCGACAGTAAGACCTAGGCCGCGCAGACTCTCGAGCTGCTTCTTGGGGAACTGATCTGCAACCAGAATCCTCATCGCCTTCCTCCGAAGAAAGCATTTCGCCGGACGTCAGCATAGGATGCGCTGCGTGCCGATTGAACCTTTTGAAAAGAACATCCCGCGAGTGCACCCGCTCGCGTTCGTCCATCCAGGGGCCTACTTGATCGGCGAGGTCGACGTCGGCGAGGAAGCATCGGTGTGGCCTGCTGCGGTGCTTCGAGGCGACCACGGGGCCATCTCAATTGGCGCGCGAACGAGCGTTCAAGACGGATGCGTGGCGCATGCCACTCATGACACGAGTCACACCAAGATCGGAATGGAATGCACCGTCGGACATCGAGTGGTCTTGCATGGCTGTCAGGTTGACGATCATTGTCTGATCGGGATGGGCTCCGTGCTTCTGGACAACGTCGAGGTCGGGGAGTGGAGTTTTGTCGCTGCAGCGAGCTTGCTCACTCCAGAGCGGAAATTTCCTCCGCGGTCATTCATCCTGGGCGCGCCCGGTCGCCGAGTTCGCGAGGTTACCGGCGCGGAGATGGAATGGATCGCTTCCTCCTGGCAATCGTACGTGGACCTGGTTCGGCGACGCCGCGGCTGACGCGCCTTTCTCAGTCGAGGTAACCTTGCGCCTGCAAACGGAAGAGATGCGCATAGCGCCCGTCGCGCTCGAGCAGCTCCCGATGGCTGCCGAGCTCCTCGATGCTGCCGTTGTGCAGCACCGCGATGCGATCCGCCATCCGAACCGTCGAGAAGCGGTGTGAAATGATGATCGCGGTGCGGTCGGCGGCAAGGGCTTTGAACCGCTGAAAAAGCTCGTGCTCCGCCTCGGCATCGATGCTGGCGGTGGGCTCGTCGAGTATGAGGACCTCCGCGTCACGCATGAACGCGCGGCTCACCGCGATTTTCTGCCACTGCCCCGCGGATAGCTCCTGACCTGACTCGAACCAGCCACCCAGCATCGTCTCATACTGCTGCGGAAGCGCGGCGACCACCGAGTCTGCCCCGCCGCGCGCAGCCGCTCGCTCGACGCGGGGCCGGTCAGCTATGTGCTCAATATCCCCCAGACCGATGTTTTCGCCCGCGCTGAACTGATACCGCACGAAATCTTGGTAGACAGCGCCAATTCGCTTCCGCAGGTCCAGTGGGTCCATGTCGCGAAGGTCGACCCCTCCGTAAAGAATTTCTCCCTCTGTCGGCTCGTACAGTCGCAGCAGCAGCTTTACCAGCGTGCTTTTGCCCGCGCCGTTTTCGCCCACCAGCCCCAGCTTCTCGCCCGGCGCCAGCTTCAGATTGATGTGGCGAAGCGCCCAAGTTTCTCTTCCCGGGTAGCGGAAGGAAACGTTTCGAAGCTCGATCGCTTGGGCCGAACCGCTCGGGGGAGCGCGCGGCGGCAATTGCCGCGCAACGCCGTCGCCGGTTGGAATATCGAAGTAGACGAACAGGTTGGACATGAACAGAGCGTCCTCGTACATCGATCCGATCGAGGAGAGAATTCCCTGAAAGCTCGACTGGCCCTGCCGGAACACCGCCAGGTAGAGCGCCATGTCGCCGAGGGTGATCTCAGCGCGGGCCGCGCGCCCGGCGACCAGCAGGTAACAACCGTAGAATGCAGCCAAGGAGATCAGCCCGAGTAAAAAGCCCCAGGCCATTCGCCTGATCGCGAGCCTTCGATCCTCGTTGAAGAACTTCTCGAAGAGCAACCGATAGCGGCCCAGGATAAGCGGAGCCAACCCGAACAGCTTGACCTCCTTCACGTGGCTGTCGCGAGTGAGAATCCACTCGAGGTAGTTGAGCTTGCGGGCCTCGGGGGCTCGCCAGGAATTCAGCCGGAATGCCTCGGCAGACAGCCTTGCCTCGGCGATGAAAGCCGGGATGGAAGCGACGACCAGCACGAGGACGCTCCAGGGGGACAGCCGCAGGAGCAAGGCGGCGTACACCGCCAGGGTAATTCCATTCTGCGCGATCGAGAAAGCCTGAAGCACCAGCGACAATGGCCGCGAAGATGCTTCGCGGCGAGCGTTCTGCATCTTGTCGTAGACATCCGCATCCTCGAAGTGTCGCAGCTCGAGGGATACTGCCTTTTCGAGGATCTTGAGGTTGACGACGTTCCCAAGGTTCGCCCGGAGCAGCTCGCGCAACAGGCCGAGCCCGCGATTGACGACAGTAGAGGCGACCATCAAGAGGAATTCGACGCCGACGAGCGTGAGCGCCCGCGCGCGATCCGGGGCAAGCCCTGAGCGTGCCGCCACCACCACCGAATCGATGATCAGCTTGCCTACGTAGGCGATGGCAGCAGGCAAAACTGCAGCGCATACCGTGAGCGCACCAATGGCTATTGCCGCTCTGCGGTCGGCTTCCCAGACCAGCCGAAATGTTCCTGGGATTTGCCGAAAGATGGATGCTGCTCCGCTGATCCGAGTCCAAAGGGATCCGGCGAAGCTCGAGCTCTTTTGAGATGATATGCTGGAGAAACCGTGCACAGCGAGGTTCAACAATAACGGGCTTGAGTCGGTTCGGCAGCCGACGCCCGAGTTGGAATTCAGCCCGGTTGTGCCCAGCAGACGACCTTGCGCCTCGATTCGGTTCTTGGCGGATTCAGCTTTGGCGCTCGTCCCGATCGAGCGCGCTCAGCGCGTATCGCGCCACCCGGCCGATTACCTCCGGCGATTCGGGAAGGTCAGGGTAATGCCCGGCCAGCGGTCGCTGCGGGAAGCGCAGCTGAGCGACGGCATTTCGGTACGAACGACGCGCCGACTCGGGCTCGCCCAGGCGCTCCTGCACCTGCGCCAGAAGGTAATGGCCCAGAGCCAGAGTAGGCTCGAGGAACAGCGCTTTTCTCAGCTGCGCGAGAGCCTCGTCGAGCGTCCCAGCCTGCAGGGCGGCCACCCCCCCGAAGAGCCATGCCTCGACGCAAAGCGGCTCGCGGGCCAGCGCCTTGGCAAAGGTTTCCTCTGACTCAGCGGTACGGCCCATCAGCGAAAAGATGTTGCCGAGCGTCAGGAGCGCGCCGAGGTCGTCCGGATTCTCTTCGGTCAGCTGACCGACGGCAGCCAAGGCCGCATCGAACTCGCCGCGGTCCATTCGCCGGACGGCCTCGCTCAACCGTTCCAAGGGCGAAGCGCGATAGCCTTTCGCCACCGCGGTGGCGTTCGCCGCATCACTGGCCTTGGGCTCTGGCTGAGGTTGCGTGGCGGCCGTGGGCTGGACCCGCGGCCTGGAGTTCGCCTCCACCGACGGTGAGCGCACCTTCACCGCCGAACGAACCACAGAGGCACGACTCGAATCCGTCGCCGGTTCGCCGGGTCGGCGATAGATGAAAGCGCCTTCGACCTCGACCATTTCAAACTTCTCGTAGACGCGAAATAGGCTCTCTGAATAACCCAAAAGCAGATAGGCATTCGGCCGCATCGCGCGAAGAAAACGCCCCATCAGTCCCTGAATTGTCGGCAGGTCGAAATAGATGATCACGTTGCGACAGAGGATCAGGTCCACCGACTCGGGCCAAACGTGGGCGAAGATCGGCGAGGCGAGGTTTTGCCCTTCGAAACGGATGAAGGCGCGAAGTGAGGCATCGACCTCGTGCTCGTCACCGCGCGGATGAAAAAAGCGACGACGCCGCACCTGAGAAACCCCTTGCATCCGGCGCGCGGGAAAACGGCCCAGTTTTGCCGTCTCCAGCGCAGCGACGTTGAGATCGGTCGCCCACACTTCGGCCTCGCCCGGAGTGGCCCCGCACTCGGCAAGAACAATGGCCAAGCTGTAGGGCTCTTCTCCGGTCGCGCAGCCCGCCGACCAGATCAACAGGCGTCGGCGATCGCGCCGCGCGGCCAAGAGGAGGTCCGGAATGATTCGGTTCGAGAGCGCGCGAAATTGGGAGCTGTCGCGAAAAAAATCGGTTTTGCCCACCGTAACCAGCGGAAGCAGCGAGCGGAGCTCGTGCTCTCCGGCAAGCTCCCGAAGGCGTCGGACGTACTCCTCGGCATCCGACAGACCAAGCGCCGGCATTCGCTGACTCAGCGCAAGCCGCAGCCCGGGGTAGCCGTCGGGACCAATCTTGAGGCCGGCGCGCTCATTGAGAAGCGCTGCCAGCTGACCGAGTGCTTTGGCTCCAATGCTCAGCAAGTTTCCGCCAACTGGATCAATGCGGGCGCGATCTTGTCCAACGGCAGAATTTGCTCCGCCGCGCCGATCTCGACTGCTTCTCTCGGCATGCCGAACACCACGCACGAGGCGCGGTCCTGAACGATCGTGCGCCCGCCGCGGAGACGAATCTGCTTCAACCCTTGAGCGCCATCCTTGCCCATGCCCGTCAACACCACGCCAATTGCCCGATGTCCGAAGGACTCGGCCACGGAGGTCAAAAGAGCATCGCAGGACGGCTTGAAGCCGAGCCGCGAAGGACCGTGGTCCAGGCGCGCGCGGCCCGAGCGATTTACCAACAAGTGAGCGCGCGAGGGGGCGATAAAGACCGTTCCCGGCGACAGCGGCTCGTCGTCGACAGCCTCGATGACACGCAGGGCGGTCTCGGACGCGAGCCACTGCGCCAGACCGTCGGTGAAGCCTTCGCTGATGTGTTGACACACGCAGATTGGCGCGGGGTAGGCCTTGGGGATCATCCTGAGGATTGCCGACAGCGCTCTTGGACCACCCAGCGACGCCGCAATTGCAACCAACGGGAAGGCCGGCGACGTTTGCCCGTCTCGACGGACCGTCCGCCGGTACCGATTTCCTTTGATGTGACGAACGACCTGAACCTGAGCGAGCAACACAAGTCGTTCGGACAATCCGCGCCAAAAATCGGCCGAATCGTTCGCCGGGCGTTCGGCGACGTCGAGGGCACCCAGCGCAAGCGCGCGAAATGGATTGAGCGCCGGAGTGCTGTGAGCGTTTAAAACGAGGATCGGAGTCGGCCGCTCGGCCATCACCTCCTCGATCGCCGCAAAAGGTTCGTCGGTGAGTCCGGTCAACTCAACAACCACCACATCGGGCGAGTGCCGCAGCACTGCCTCTGCCATCGTGCCGTAGCTGGAGCCCTCGCCGACCAACCTTACCTCCGCAGGATCCAAGTGAGCCTGGGCGGCGCTGGAAAGCCGAAGGTACTGATCGACCATCAGAACCCGCAGCGGGTGAGCCCTTCTCGCCACGCTTCCCTCAAGTCAGGCGAGCGAGAACCTCGACCAACGACTCCAGCCCGAGCTCACCCTTGATGAGGTACGCGTCCGCGCCCGCGTCCGCGCCGCGGCGCTTGTCCTCCGCCGCGGTCAGCGACGACAGGATGACCACCGGCAATGAGGCGGTGGCCGCGTTCGATTTCAATCGACGCGTCAGCGCGAATCCGTCCAGCTTGGGCATCTGGACGTCGGTGAGAACCGCGTCAAACGGATGCGCTACCACCTTGGCCCAGGCTTCCTCTCCATCCTGCGCCTCGTCGATCGAGTGGCCGAGCGCCTTCACCAGAGCCGACGCGGTTGCACGCGCGATCGGAGAGTCATCGACGACGAGGAGCCGGAGCTTCTTTGCGGGCGGGGCTGGCGCGCTGGAGCGGTTGTAGCGGCGCACTTCCGCCATGATGTCCCGCAGCTGCAGCAGTACGCCGACGCGCCCGTCCTCCATCGCCGCGGTACCGGCGACGAACGGGGCTCCTTTGAGGAACTCCCCGCCGCAGGGCTTGACAGCGACCTCGCGTTCATCGAGCAGCCCGTCCACGACCAGGGCAGCTCGATCATCTCCTTGTCGAACCACGACCGCCGTTGGCTGGTCGTGCCGCGGCCCCCCATTTAGGCCAAGGAGGGGCCCGAGCGCGATCAGAGCGATCGGTTTGCCGCGGTGACGTATGGCGATGGTTCCGAAGATCTCCAACCGCTCGCTGGGCTTGACGCGCACCACCGCATCGACGTCGGCGGCGGGAATGCCGTAGACCGCATCGCTGAGCTGGACCAGCAGAACGCGGAGCAATGCAAGCGATTGAGGGACCCTGAGCAACACCGTCGTCCCCCCTCCGACCTGCGCCTGGACCGCAACCGAGCCGCCCAGCATCTCCACCTTCTGCTTGACGACGTTCATCCCAATGCCTCGGCCGGAGATGTCGCTCACCTGCTCACGGGTGGAGAAACCCGCGAGGAAGACCAGGTCCATCACCTCACGCTCGGACAAAGCGGCGGCCTGGGCGGTGCTCAACAGGCCCTTGGCGATCGCGGCCCGCCGCAGCGAGTCCGGATCCATTCCACGTCCATCGTCGGCCACTTCGATATGGAGCATGTCCCCGTCGGCGCGCACGCGGATCGCGACCTGTCCGGCGCCCGGCTTACCGAGCTGAAGGCGCGTGGCCGCGGCTTCGATTCCGTGGTCGACCGCGTTGCGCAACAGATGAACGAGGGCATCGCCTAGATCGCTCACCATCGAGCGATCAACTCCGAGGTGGGCATTCTCCACCGAGAGATCTACCTGCTTGCCTTGCTGACTGGCGATGTCCCGCACCGCCCTCGGAAATGCTTCAAAGACCGTGGACAACGGGACCAGCCTGGCCTCCGCGACGTGGTCCGCGAGCTTGGCAAGGTTCCCGTGGAGAACATTCTGGCCATCCGCGTTTCGGCGAATAAAGCGGAAGGCATCGTCTCGAAGTAAGTGAAGGTCGCCCTCGAGCTGCTCAAGCCACCGACGATCGGCGGCCGGGCCGAGAGCATCCCCAAGGTGCAAGAAGCGATCGCTGATCCGCGAGAATCGCTGCAGGATGCCGTTGAGCTCCGCCGCCCTCAGCCTTGCGCGCGCGCTCTCCACCAGCAGATCGCCCGCCATCAGCCCGAGCGCATCCAGCATCTCGACGTTCACTCGGATGGTTCGATCGGAGCTCGGCGCCTTGGGAGCGTCGATGGATGATTCACCGGCGGCGACCTTGGCCGCGGCGACGACGGGCGACGGCGAGGGCACGTCAGCTCCGTTCGATTTCTGCCGGGACGCATCCGCAAGCGCGCGGCAGATCGCGGCGGTGGCTTCGCTCCCCGACTTGGCAATCTCGAAGTCCTCTAGGAGGTCGGAAACTGCGTCACAGACCCTCAAAAGGAGATCCGCTGCGGTGCGGCTCGGCGCCCTTCCCTCTCGCGCAGCTTTGAGAAGATCTTCCGCGGCGTGAGCGAGCTGGCCGATGGCAGCCAGGCCGAGCATTCGCGCCTCGCCCTTCATCGTATGAAGCTCGTGCGCCACGATGTTCGCGGCGCCATCGCTGTCCAACTTCTCGAGCTGAATCACCCCCAGCTGGATCTTTTGAAGCCGATCCGCGGTCACCTCAGTGAATTTCTTCAGGAGAGACTGCCTGATCGCCTGAGTGTCCATGCGAGGGAGGATCCGAGCACGCTCAGTCCGCCTTGAACCGCCTGATCAGTTCCGCGAGGCGACTTGCCAGTTGGGTAAGCTCTGCCGCCGCTCCGGTGGCCTGCTTCGATGCCTGGGTGGTCTGCCGCGTGACATCCTCAATTTCCCCCATCGAAGAAACCACCTGCTCCGTCGCCGTCCGCTGCTGCTGCGTGGCGAGGTTGATCACCCGAGCGGCGTCCGAGGTTTCCTGGACGCCGGCGAGGATCCCCTCGACCGCCTGCGCGGCCACCGCGCCCAGCTTCTCCCCCGACTGCGTCGCGACCTTCGATGCCTCCGCCGCTCCAGCAGCGGCAGCGGTAGCCTCTCGAATCTCGGTGATCAGGTTTTTGATCTCCTTGGTGGAGTCGAGCACGTTTTCGGCGAGGCGGCGCATCTCGGCGGCGACAATGGAGAAGCCCTTCCCAGCTTCACCGGCCCGCGAGCCCTCGAGAGCTGCATTCAGCGCCAGCAGATCCGAGCGGTCGGCGATTTCGTCGATGACTTCGACCACCGTCCCGATGCGTTCGACCCGCTTGGAAAGCTTGGCGATCGAGTCGGCAACGGCTACGCCATCGTTTCGGATCTGTTGCATTGCCTGGATGAATTCGCCGATCGCGCCGCGACCGGAGCGCGCGGCACCGAGTGTTTCCTCGGCCACCCGCGCAACCGAACCGGCGTTCTCGGCGATCTGTGCCGAGGCATGCTTCAACTCCTCCATCGTGGCGGTGGTCTCGTGAATCGCCGCTGCCTGCTCGCTCGACGAAGCCTCGTGTTGCGTAGAGGCAGCCAATACTTCGTTGGCCGATGACGAGAGCCGCAGCGCCGCTCCATTCATCTCGCGCACAAAGATCCTCAGCGTCTCAATCACCTTGCCAAAGCCGTCGAGAAGCGGTCGCAGTTGAGGATCGGCAGTGCTTCCATTCCAACGCAAGAGGTCGCCTTCGCGGACAAGCGCCGCGAGGGCAGAAACCGCTTGCTCAATCTCGTGACTGCTGAGCCGATTGCGCTGTTCACTCTCCTCGATCTGGCGGCTCAATTTGCCCAGCAGCTCGTTCAGCAGCAGCCCAAGCTCTGCCGCGTTGCCGCTGAGCTTATCCACGGCTACGCGCGCCGAGAGCTGTCCCCCGACCGCTGCGCGGAGGGCTGTCAGAAGCGACTTGAACTCAACAGTGGATCGGCGAGGGCGAAGTACGCCCCTGTCATCGCTCGATTGCAAAGCCATTCATGCCCTCCGGGCCCTCCAGGAGCTCAAGTAGGTCAATCAACATTACCGGCCTTTCGCCATCGAGCCAAAAGCCCAGGGCGGGCCGACTGATGCCAACCACGTGCGGCAGGCGACGCAGCGATGTCACCGGAACGGTTCGCAGCCCCGCCACCGCTTCCACGCTGATTGGGAGACACGCGCCGTTCCCGCCGCGGACGATGAGCGCGCGTTCGCTCCCTCGCCGAGGCCCGGGCGGCACCGTCTCGTCGCCTGGCGAGTTGAGCGCCACCCGATCGAACCGGATCACTTGCGAGGCATCGGCAGCGTAGGTCACGCCGCCTATCTTGAAGAGCACGATTTCGACGGTCTGCGGCGCTTGATCGACAGATCGGATCATCGCGGTACCGCGCGCTGGCGCGCCGAATGAAGCAATTTGGTCAGGTCGAGCAAGAGAATGATGTTTGCCGCCGGATCCGGCCGCACCGCGCCCAGGAGGTGCTCGCCGCCTCCGCTCCCACTGACCGGAACGGGATGGATGTCTGCCAACCGGAAGCGCCGCAGCCCAGTCACTGCGTCCGCAACGATTCCTGCCACGTAATTTCCAGAGACTCCGACCACGAGCCGCGTCTTGCCGGCGATTCGAACTGCGCCCTTTCCCAAGAAGCGCAGCAGATCCAGCACCGGCAGTACTTCGCCGCGATGCGCGCAGACGCCGAGGATGAACGCCGGCACCTTGGGAAGTGGAGTCAGCGGTCCGGAGCGAACGACTTCCAGCACATGCTCCGAGGCAATGGCCAAATGAAGATCGCCCGCTTTGAAGCAGAAGTACTCGCGGTCCGCGACTGTTTTGGCTGCGCTTGGCCGTTCAGGAGCAGCTTCAAGCGCGCGCTGCAACGGTGTGGAGTCCAAGGCGGTGCAGTGGGTGAGCCGCTTCGATTGGGTTACGAACGGGACTTGCTCGGCGCAGACGATGTAGAATGACCAGCAGCATCCTAACTCGGCAGCTTCGGAGTGGTGAAGGGACGATGTCGTCGCGGGTCTTAGTTCTGGATGACAGCCCCGTTTTGCTCGAGCTGACCACCAAAGCGCTCCTATCATTGGGAATCGAAGCGGTCGGCGCGCTCGACCTTGCCGAGCTGGATCGAAGGCTCAGCGCCACCAGCTTCGATGTCATCCTGGTCGACGTGAAAATGCCGGAAGTTTTCGGCGATGACGTGCTCGATTTTCTCCGCAGCCAGCGCAGAGTCCAATCGAAGCTCGTCCTCTACTCCGACCTACCGGAACCCGAGTTGGCGGAAAAGGCGCGCAGTTGTGCTGCCGATGGATACATCTGCAAGGCGAATGGCCTCGAGCGCGCCGTGGCGGACGTGCTGCGACTGCTGGAAGGCGGCGACGCAACCTCCTCGTCGCAAGGGCGCGCCAACCGCGCTCCCGATGTCGCCGCGAAAAAACGGCGCGTGCTGGTCGTCGACGACAGCGAGCTCACCGCTCAGTGGCTCGAACGAGAGCTGTGTTCCAAAGGTTTCGAGGTGAGCACCGCGGACAGCGCGGACGAGGCAACGAAGATCATTCTGAGGAAGCAGACGCGTCCGGACCTGGTCTTGCTCGACGTCAAAATGCCGAACGTGAACGGTGAGCAGCTCTGTAGATTCATCAAAAGCAACAGCTTGTTCGCCGGAATCAAGGTGCTGCTTTGCTCGGGAGAAGGCACTGAGGAGCTGAAGAGAATCTGTCGCGAGGCCGGCGCGGATGGCTACGTGGCCAAGGATGCGGTGCTTGGGCAGCTCCTGGCACGAGAGCTCGGCTAATCCTGCGCCACGGCCATCGCCTGACCGAAATCAGGACAGCTACGTAACCCTATGAAGTTAATGTTGTTTGTCCTAAAGATTGAGGCCGCTGAGCTGATTCGCGAGTCGAAACACTCCGATACTGTAAACTAGCTTTACATTCTCAGTCCCTAGCTCCTCCGTTTTTCACCGAAGATCCGGCAGCTTAGCCTTCATCGTCCGTACGCCTGCCTGGCTTGTTTCTTGTAACTCCACCGTGAAAACGGTTGCTTTGCGAATCTGACTTCTTCAGAGGCTGGAATGGGTCTGGCCTCAAATGGGACTCCGACCTTCCCCCCGGGCCGAAGTCCCATTTCTTTTTGGCCTCCTGTTCTTTCGTCAGGCGTCGCGTTTGGTGGGGCCAGGCTCGCGCGCCGCGGCAGAGCGGGTCTCGATCAGCCGCGCATAGTCCAGGCTCACGGCGTGGCCCTTCTCGCAGTTTCGGGCGCCGGTCTTTCCTTCCTTTTCCAGCTCGCGGAGCAATCTCCGGCAACAATCTGGAAAACTGGCGAAAGTCATTTTGGGCATGGGGGCAGTGTAGCGGACGTTTGGGACAGGGCCATCAGGCATTGTCGGTCTTGCGTTCTGCTAGCCCGCGCGCGAAGTTGCCGATCGCGAGCCACGGGGCCACTTTCCGCAGCCTGCGGAGCATCGGCAGCACCCCAAGTGGACTTCCGCCAGCGCCCCTCCCATGAGCCACCGCCAGATAATTGAACGGATCGATGCACAAGCTCCGCGTTTGCAGCTGATCGACGCGATATCGTCGGATCAGGTCTTCCAGTGCGGCGACTTCACCGGACCGATCGCTGACGCCTGGAAAGAGGAGAAGGTTGATCGCCAGGTATGCGCCCCGTTGTCGGGAGAGGGCGATCGAAGCCTCGACTGAATCCCACCCATACCCGACGGGGCGATAGTAGGCGGAGTAGAGGCTGGGGGTAGCCGAGTTCAGCGAGATTCGAACTGCATCCAAACCAGCGTCGAACAATAGCTCGAGCGCTCGGGGCATGCTGCCGTTGGTATTGATGTTGATCGATCCCCTCGACGTTCGTCGACGGATTGCACGAATGGCGTCGGCGATTGCCCGGTGCCGCGTCAGGGGCTCGCCCTCGCATCCTTGTCCAAAGCTCACCATGGTCCGGCCGCGCGCATTGGACAGATGGAACGCGCTCACCTCTGCCATTTCCACAGCGGATGGTCCCTCAGTGATGCGCTCGTGGGAAGCAGGGGCACCTCCGGCCGGCTGATCAGAGATGCAGCCAACGCAGCGAGCATTGCATCCCACGGATGCGGGAATGGCACCCTCGTCGCGGACGAAAAAAATATTCTGGCTGGTGAAGCAACGGTAGACGCGCGCGCAAGTTTCGAGCTGAGCCAGCACGCGATTCTTCGGGAAGCGGGCGCGGTAGCGGTGAATCTTGGCCTCGAGGTCGGGGGTTGAGAACCGGTTGGGGTTCCAGTGCCTGCGGCGATCGGTGCGCGTTGCCCAAACGACCGCACTTCCGCCCGCCCAGCCTGCAGCAGTGTACGCCCACTGGGGCAAGATGGGTCCCTCCGCCTTGACCTCACCGGGAAGGAAAGTCCGCGTATACCCAGGAGGCAGCAGCGCGCCCACCGCGGTGGGCGTTATCGACTTGCCGTCCACCTTGATTCGATCGAGCAACTCGAGCTTGCCCGACTCTGCGTCGACTCCGACCGGGAGGTGTCCTGGCAGGTGCACGAGCCGGGCGCCCGGCGGCATCCTGATGAATTCGCCCGTCGCCCTCAGCAGTCGTTCGCCGCTGCGTACGCTCGCCAGGAGATGGGGATGCTCCATCACTTCGCCTCGCGGCAAGGCGAACAGCAATTTCGGCAGGGCGGCCAATTGCCCGTGAATAGCACGTCGGCCGCATCGCGGCATCGCTCGCCGAGGCAAGAAGCGGCATTTCGCACCGGAGGTCCAAGGCCGATTTTATTTCGGAATATTTTTGCGCCCTCGCCGTCTGTTGGTGCCTTGGATTCCGTCCGAGGCGCGTCCGCGCATACATTGACGGTAGTGGTGGGATCGGCAAGACTTCAGTCCCGCTGAGGGAAAAGAACAGATGTTGAGTCTCAATCGACCGAGTCGAATGAAGCAAGAATTCGAGGCCCTGGCTTTGGCGCACCTGGATCCCCTCTATTCTGCCGCCCTGCGTTTAACGAAGAATGAACGGGATGCAGAGGACCTGGTTCAGGACACCTGCATGCGCGCCTATCGGTTCTTCGACAAGTTCGAACGCGGCACCAACATCAAGGCCTGGCTTTTTAAGATCCTTACCAACACCTTCATCAATCGCTACCGGCGTCGCATCAAAGAGCGCACCGTCGTCGAGGGCATCGACCGCGATGCGGTCCACGAGCGGTTCGTCAGCCGGGACGCGACAGAGGTCGCTGCCAATCCGGAGCAGTACTTCTTCGACCGCCTCCTTTCGGACGACGTGCTTAGAGCGATCGATGGCCTGCCGATCGATTTTCGCCTGGTGGTCATCCTGGCTGACCTCCAGGAGTTCTCTTACAAGGAGATCGCGGAGATCCTCGAGTGTCCAGTCGGAACGGTGATGAGCCGACTGTTCCGCGGCCGCAAATTGCTGCAGAAGACCCTTCGGGATTATGCGCTGGGCCAGGGTGTTTTCAAGCCGGACGAATCGTCGGGCTCTCCGGTGGATTTGACGGAATACCGTCAGCGGAAGAAGACCGGATAGGCCTGGAGTCGATAGTTCGGAGGTTGAGGCGTGGCCACGATGTGCGGAGAGATTTCGCAGCGCGTCATGACCTGTGAGGAATTAGAAGGGTTTTTGTACGCGTACCTGGACGGGGAGTTTGAGGCGGCGGACAAGGTCGAATTCGAACGGCACCTTGCCCGCTGCGCGCCCTGCGCTCAGAAGTTTCATCTCGAGTCCGCCTTTCGAGAAACCCTGCACAGCAGGGCGAAGGAGCATGCAAGCGGACCTTCGTCCCGCGCTCCAGAGGGCCTCAGGCGCAGCATTCGCACCCAATTGAGACACGAGCAGCATCGCGCTGCGCTGCGAAGCTGGGCTCGGGCGGGCGCCGCGGCTGCCGTCATCGCCGCGGCTGGAGGAGCTTACGTGACGCTGCGGCCCGGCATGCGTGAGGGCTATATCGAAGATGCAGCGCGGCGCCACGCCAAGTCCCTGCCCTTCGAAGTACAGCGAGAGGGCGCCGAGAGTCTCGAAGCCTGGTTCCAGGGCAAGCTTGAACACAGTGTTCACGTGCCTACCTTTCCAAACACCAGTCTCGCCGGCGCGCGGCTGTCCCACGTGAAGGACAAGCAAGCCGCTTACATCGCCTACGACGGGCTCGGAGCGAGTGCCGGTCCGCGCCGAATCGGGCTCTTTGTCTTCCAGGACTCCGATCGCGACGTGCCCGCGCAGCCGCTGCCCTCGTTGGAGCTGGACAGCAGCCACGGCTACAACGTGGCGATCTGGCGAGATCACGAAATAGTCTACGAGCTGGTGAGCGATCTGGACGAGAGCGACATCCGACAGATGTTGGTTCCTTCCAACTCGCCGAAACGCCGGCCCTCGCCGGGTGACCCGCGCCCAACGGGTACGACCTCGCCGCCCGTTCTCCAAACACCGAGTCTGGTTCAACCCGCATCCCTCCAGCATTCTCCGGGCGCGCGTTGACGGCATCCCGAAGCTCCCGCTAGCCTCTCTTGGTATCCAAGGTATTCGACGTTCCTCTCAGCTCGGACGTAGGCCTAGGGTGATGCCCAAGAGAATCTTGATCGTCGAAAGTGATCGCGGCTTATCCGGCGAAATGAGAGACGCGCTCGCGACGCGCGGTTTGGATGTCGAAGAGACCGCGGACGGAAAGAAGAGCGTCGACCTAATCCGCCGCTCGCACCCTGACCTCGTTGTGCTGTCCGTCGAACTCGCCTCGGGTCAAAGCGGTTACATCATCTGCGGAAAGCTGAAGAAGGACGACGAGCTCAGCAGCATTCCGGTGGTTATCGTCGGCAACCCGGATGGGTTCGTTCAGCACAGCAAGCTGAAAACCCGAGCTGAGGAGTACGTGCCCAAGCCTGTCGACCTTCGGGTGTTGGTCGAGCGGGTGGGAGGCCTATTAGGGCTGCCCGAGCCGGATGCCAGCGCGGACGACAGCTTGACGATGGACGATGTCGTGGAAGCTGAGAGCGATCTGCCAGTGGAGGAAATCTCCATCGACGAAACCACCTTCGATGGCGATCCCGAGCTCGAGATGATCGATCAGGCTTTCGATTCCGGAGCGTCGCGCGCGAAGGACCAACCGAGCGAAGAGCCGGTAGAGGCACCCCGCGAAGCTGTGGAGGAAGCGCACGCAGACTTCGCAGACGGACAAGAGCTGGCCGACGATGCGGCTCGGGCGGTGGAGGTCCTGGGCACTTCGCCGGCGGACGAGGCACCGTCGCACGCGTCAGCAGACGCTCATTCCGAACCGCTTGCGCCCGGGCAGGCGGACGTGGAGATCCGCTCGCTTCGCGCTCAGCTCGCTGTTCTTCAGCGCTCGCTCAGCGCGGCGCAGAGCCGCCAAAACGACGCCGAGGAACGTTCGCGAGAGCTGGAGGCACAGCTCGAGAGCCGCGGCGCAGAGCTTGAAGCAGTTGCCTCCAAGGGCGGCAAGGGAGAGAAGGAATTCTTCGCGCTTCGCGAGGCTCTTAATAAAAAAGAGAAGGAAGTCCTCCTGCTCAGCACCGGCCTGCGCGATAAAGAAACCGAGACGGTTGAGCTGCGCGATCACGAGGTGCAGCTCGAACAACAGCTTTCGGAGTCCTCGGTCGAGCTCGCTCGGCGCGACGCGCAGATCAAGGCGCTCACCGGCAGAAACGAACAGATCGGAGTTGAGCGCAAGAAGCTGCAGGAGGACTTGAACGAGACGCGCAACCGACTGCAGGCCCGAGAGTCAGAGACGGACGAGCTGCGTTCACGGGTCAATGAGCTGGATGCGGCGCTGCGCCAGTCTCAAAGCGAGGCAGCTGGCTTGCGAAATCAGATGGACGCGATGCAGGCGGCGATGAACGCCGCACACCGAGAGGCGCAGCAAACCCAAGCGCGTTTGTCCAAGGAAGCCGATTCGCTGCGGGCGCAGCTTCACGAGCTGGAAGAGCGGGCGAACAAGCAAGACGAGAAACTGGCAAAGCTCCTCCAACGCATCAAGGGGCAGGACAAGGTGCGAGACAAAACGAAGAAGGCGCTGTCGATCGCGCTTCAGCTCCTCGAGGAGCAGGCCTCGGAGGAGGACGAGCCCGCTGCCGCCTGACAACGTTGTACGCGGGCGACGAGGGCTAGGCTGCGCGGGGCAATCTTCAGCTCTCCCGCTTCGGCGCGTCCTTTTTGTCCACCATCTTCTTGGCCGCCATTTGCACGCTGGAGGGGACGTTTCTGTCCCGGGCGAGGTCCTTGATCTCGCTCTCGCGCAGGGTGCTTAGAAAGCGAAGAGAAATTGCGAGCGGCGTCTTCGGGTTTTTCACCAGCGCCAGCTTAACTGCGTACATCTTCGTCCACTCGCGGTTGCCGTAGATGACGCGAAGCACGTCGTCCAGTACGGCGCGATTTTGGGTTATCCGAAGGACTTCGCCGTCCGTGATCCGCGGGCTTCGGATCACCGCCACTGCCACCAGCTTGTTCGTGTCGCGGATCAACAGACCCCGCGCTTCCTTATTGCCAACCGTGGCCAGCTTGATCTTCTCGGTGATGCTCATCTTCATCACGCGCTGTGCGAGCGTGAGCCGCTTTCCCTCCTCCATCGGGGGAGCTGCCTCGTCGGCCAGCTCGAGATATTCCTTCATTATCTCGGCAGCTGTCGGGCCCCGGTCGACCGGCTTGGCAAGTGCTTCGGGACCAAAGATCCGGACGCGGGCCTCTTTCATCTGCGCGACGTCGTTGAGCACCACACCGCTTCGAACTGCGAAATCGCACACTCCGTCGATCAGAGATCGAGAAGCATTCGCGTTCTCACAGAGCTGGCGAACGATGTCCTCGTGGCGAAGCAGGCGGAGCTGATTCTGCGAGATGATCTCGGCAATCCGGGAGCTGCACTGTTGCGCCACCTTGGCGACGGCGTCGTCCGGAGTGCTCGCATTCAAGATGAGCATCTCGGCGTAGGCGTTGTTGTCGCCAACCAGGTCGAGGAAGTAAGCCAACACCGGCGGCTTCGTCCCTTCGTCTCGCAGGGCCGGCGCAAGGATTCGGTCCGGCAGGCTGGCCGCGGTCTTGCCCGCCATTTCCCGAACGCCCGGATCCGGATCAAAGGTCAGCATGAACAGGGCGGCGAGCATTTCGGAAGGGGCAAGAGGAATCAGCGCCTTGGCAGCCATCATCCGCAGCGGCGCTGGCGCACCGGGGTCGACGTGCTTGCGCATGTTCGGAGGGAGGACCTCCGGCGTTATCGGACAGCGCGCGACGTCCTCGGCCGGGGCCGCGGCCTCGACTGGCTCACTCACCCGCTGTGATTCCTTCCGTGGATAATGCGCAGGCCTTCCAGCGTGAGGAACTCATCGACTTCGGCGATCGCCTTTGATTCCTGGGCGACGAGTGGAGCCAGCCCGCCGGTGGCAATTACCTTGACCGCCCCCAGCTCTCTCGACATCCGGTCGCATATCCCATCGACCAGTCCCACGTAACCGAACAGCAAACCCGACTGAATGGAGTGTACCGTGTTCTTTCCAATGATGTGAGGCGGCTTAATGAACTCGACCCGAGGCAGCTTCGAAGCGTTCTTGAACAGGGCCTCCATTGAAATGGCGATGCCGGGACAAATGGCCCCGCCGAGGTATTCGCCCCTGCCACTGACCGCGTCAAAGGTGGTCGCAGTGCCGAAATCGACCACTACCAGTGCCCCCTTGTGCTTTTCGTAGGCAGCTACCGCGTTGACGATCCGATCGGCGCCGACCTCGCGCGGGTTGTCGCAGACGATCGGCATCCCCGTCTTGACGCCCGGTCCGACGAACATCGGCTTGCATCGGAAGTACCGCTCGCTCATCCGCTCCAGGGTGAGCTGCAAGGGAGGCACGACATTCGAGACCGCGATCGCGTTGACTCTGTGCGGCTCGATCGAGCCCCAAGCAAACAGCTGGCGCAACAAGATGCCGTATTCGTCATGCGTTCGGCGAGCGTCTGTCTCCAGTCGCCAATGCTCGAGGAGTCTTCGACCCTCGAACACCCCGATCACCGTATTCGTATTGCCAACGTCGATAGCAAGCAGCATCCGCGTACTCTAATCCGGGGGCGGCCGCCGGCGAACCTGCTCGACGTCTCCGGCCAGTATTCGCCGCCTCGTTCCCTGGGCAGTGGAAATCACCAGCGCTCCGGTCTCGTCGATGTCCTCCGCCCTGCCGACGATCTGCTCCTTACCTGTCTGCACTGCGACTTCTTGTCCCAGGGTTAAGCATGACTGTCGCCAGACATCGCGAATCTTGCCGAAGCCCTCCTCAGCGTGGACATCGAGCCAATTTTCCAGCCGGCCCCATAAGTCGGCGGCAAACCGAGCGCGCCGGACTTTTCCCTTGATCGCCTCTGCAACCGATGCCGCAGTCGGCGCGATCTCGGCCGGAAATTCCGACCGTGCTCCATTCAAATTGATGCCCATTCCGAGGATCGCGAAGTGAATCCGATCGGGATCCGAAGAGAGCTCGGTAAGAATTCCGCCGACTTTTCGGCTGTCGATCATCAGGTCATTGGGCCACTTGATTCCGGGTGAGACACCCAACGCGCGCAGCGCGTCAACCCCCGCCACGGCGGCTACTAAGGTCAGCTCAGGGGCGCGGTGAGGAGAAAGGTCCGGCCGAAGAACGACCGAAAAATACAGATTCAAGCCCGCTGGCGACAGCCAAGATCGGCCGCGGCGGCCTTTCCCGTGCGTTTGTTCTTCGGCCACGACGACCTCTCCGTGCGAGGCACCCTCGCTGGCCAAGCGGAAGGCGAGCTCGTTGGTGGATGTGACGCTCTCCCGATAGTGGATGACCCGGCCGATGTCGCGGGTGTTTAAATGAGGCGCGATTTCCAGGGCGGTGAGCCGGTCCGGTATCTCCACCAACCGGTAGCCGCGGGCTGGCACCGCTTCGATGCGATATCCCTTCTGCCGCAGGGACTCTACGTGTTTCCAGATTGCCGCGCGCGACAGGCCCAATTTGTCCGAAATGGCCTCGCCCGAGGTGAAGTCGTCTCCGCCGTCCGAGAGGAATGCGAGGATGAGCTCCTCGTTCGTCTGGAGCGGCTCTGGGGTTGGGTCGGCCATATCGCACGCGCAGAATCACCTCAGCGTACGAACCTGCCGCCCCTCGGTCAACGAGCCCACTCAGACGCCCGGCTTCTCCACCAGCTTAGCGAGTTTCCCGGGTCCGCGGGGCGAGGGCGAACTCCTTGAGCTCGAACGTGCTCTGGGGCACGCGCTTGCCGCCCGCTTCCAGCGTCAGCTCAATTCGAACGATCCCCACCGACGGCGCGAAAGTCAGCTCGTTTACCAACGTCCGTTGCTCGTCCATGCGGTTTCGCGACTCGACGCGGACACACTTCGGAAACGTTCCTGCGGGGACGCGACAGGGAGACCCGAAGTCGGTGATTTTGTAGTGCTCGGTCGAGGAAGCCGATACGACGTTGGTCCACGAATGCCCAACCTCGATCGGCTCTTTGAGGAGGTAGCGTTTTTCGTCGCGCAATCCAAGCCCGTCTATCGCCAAGTGGGCACCCTGGTTGTCGATGTAGTAGCCGTCGCGGCGATCGAGGATCTCCACTCGCCGCTCGCGTCGATCACCCAGAAAGTTGGTGTCGTACGTCCAATGATTCCCGATCGCCAACGGATAGTAGTCCTCGGCTGAAGCCGTCGGTTCGCGCGGCGCCTGCGGGCGCGACGCGCATGCGGCGGCAGCGAAGGCCAAACACATTGCGGCTATTCCCTTCACGGCGAACCCCCGGTCGACTGCCGTTTGGCATTGGAATCTGCGCGCCCTCCCCGACTGGGACTGCGCGCCCTGAGCTCCTCGAGCGCCTTCTTGGCAGCGGCCCGAACCGCCGGCTGATCGTGGCCCTCGGCGACGGTGTAAAGGTAAGCCTCCGCCTCTTCGCCCCCAATTTCGCCCAAGGCGAAGATAATTTCGCGCACGAAACTGGGGTCCTTTCCCTTTGCCAGATCGATCAGATAGGGGACGGCTCCGGCGTTCTTAAGCTCGACCAGCGCCCCAATGGCGCGGCGCACCCCGCTCGGATCGGAGCTTTGTAGTTTATCGAGAAGCGCAGGCTCCACCGCCGGATTTTTTCGCGCCGAAAGAACGCGGATGGCGAACTCTCGTACCCGTGGATCCTTGGCGGACAGCTCCTTCACCAGCGCTGAATCGGACTTCTCAAGCGCGGCGAGCTGGAGATGAGCCGACGAGGTGACCTGATCGAGCGCCGAGGCCAATGCGGAACGCATCGCGCTGCGCCGCGACGGCGCGTCCTCGGAGAGGACCGGTGACTCGCCAATGCCTACGACTTCGTAGGACGCGGAGCCACCGTTCTCCTTGCGCCGGATGGTGAGCAGCGCGCCAACTTCGGCGAACGTCCCGTCCCTGCCCTCCTTTTGCGCTTCGCGCGTAAATGCAATTTCCAGGCGGAGTCCGATGGGCGGCGCCCCGCCTCGCGCAGGAGCAGAGAGGAGCTCAAACCGAGCCTGAGAAAGCTTGTGCACGAGCAGCTCGTTGACCTGGGCAGGGCTCATCGCCAGCAGCGGGTTATCGCGCAGAGTTTCCTCGGCGATATCGATGTGGCCAACCGGCGTCTTTGCGCTGCGGCAGCCGGTACAAATGACGGCCGCAACTGAAATTAGCAGGACCCGGCGGGTGGACGGCCCTACGGTCGGTTTAAGGCGTTTCATTCTCGCTGCCCGCTGGCGGCGGCTCAGCAGGCACTTCTGCAGCAGCAGGCGTCTGCGCCGGACCGGCTGCCCCGGTCGCCGGCGCCATCTCCGCGGGACGACTTCTCCCCCGCCGACCCCTTCGCCTCCTTCGCCTGCGTTTTCGTTCCGGCGGCGCGCTCGCCGAGGCGGCCTCAGGTTCGACCGCTTTGGCTTCGTCCCCCTCGCCTTCTTCAGCTTCCTCCGCCAACTCGTCCCGGGTACCTGCGGCGGAGTCGGGCGGTGGCTCGCGGATTGCCGCCTCTGACGCTCCCTCGCCCACGGCGTGCTCGCTTGGGAGCGACGATTGCTCCGAGGCGGCGGGTTCGACTTGCTTCTCGATCTCGGGCTCTCCCGCCGGGGCCCTTCCCTCTCGCGCTTGGCGCTCGCGCATCCGCTCATCGCGCCGGCGCCGAGCTTCCTCCGCCTCGAGCTTCGCCGCCGCGAAAAATCGATCATCCACTTCGAACAGCTCCAAGTGGCTGGCGCTAATGCCCGCTCGCGCCTCGATGAATTTCTCGCCCAGCGCTTCGGCGCACCAAACCAGAGTCATCGACCCATGGCTTTGCGCCTCTGCCCTGCCGTCTCCGCGAAGGTCGCCGGCGGAGGCGATCAGCCCCACTTGCGCCGAATAGTGGCCAAGGTCGCGCCGCAAATCCTGGACCATCCGACGATCCACCGCTGTCGCTCCCTTGAGCAGGCGAACCGCGAAGCGCAGATCAACGCTCCCCTCGCGCTTTCTTGCCGTCAGCAACACTCCGTCTCGAGAGCGCTTGGCGACCTTCAATTCGCGAAAGCCGAGGGCCTGCAGCACCTTAACCAATGCCTTGTGGAAGGCTTCCACATCCAACTCCACAAGGCGGCGGCGAAGCTCGCGAGCGATTGTTCGACGAGAGTCCTTGACTGCCGCTCTGATCGCCGCGTTGCCCCACTCGGCGCCATCGGCAGGGACCACTGCCGGAACCCGCGCCAACACTGGCCGTCCCCCTTCGATCGGAATACCCAGCGCAGTGGCCAACACCGCCTGCACATCAGAGGGCTCCCCGGCACCGGTGCGCTCTAGACTCAGCTCGCCCGTTTCTTTGGAGAGCACGAACTGCGGCCGGCGACCGACGTCGATGCGGCGTTGATTGTCTTCCAAGAGCGCGGTGAGGAGCTGCTCCGAGCTCAGCTCCCCACCTGTGAGCTCCCGCTCGCGTGCGAGTTGGCTGATCTCTTCCGGCTTCATCGGCCTAGCCGCCTCGCTCAGAATCTCGAACACCAGCTCCGAAATCGGCGGAAACCTCCTCCTCCGACCGCGGAGATCATGCTCTTCCTCGTGCCTGCGCCGTCGATCCGCGCGCCCTGCCGCTCGGACGTTATCTACCCTTGCTTCCGGATGGCGCTCCAGCGGCCTCAGCGGCGCGAGCGATTCTTCGGGATTGGGCTCAGGAAGACCGGTTTGCGCCAACGCCTCCGGGTCTTCAGGAATCGCCCATTCGGCGAGGGCAAATGTGTCCTTGGCGGTAACAATCACCCTGCGATCTCTGGTGCGGCGGGCCATCGCAGCCAACCGCGACAGCATCGTCGCGTCGGGCGCCTTGCCGACGTGCGACAACAGACTCTGCGCGATCGATTGTTCGGTGATTTCCTGGACGTGGAGTGGACGGCCGGCACTCTCCAGCACGCGGAGTGCAGCCTCGTAGAACGTCATTCAATATCCAAGTAGATCAGCGGGTTGTACAATCTTCGCCGATTGGGGCCGCGGATGCTAGCCAACGGCCTCTCGATTTGTCAACGAACGCAATGATCCGATTCCGACTCGGACAGGCATGGAAGCGAGAACGGGAGCGCTTGCTCCTGGATTCTTTTGGCCTGGACCTCGACGGCATCGAGATTCTGCCCACGGCCACCGAGGAATCGCTTGCCACGGTCGTGCCGGATTTGGTCGACGCCGTGAGCGCGCTGTATGTGGGTGGCTACGCCCTGGCACAAGTCTCCTTGCCCGAAGCGCACCTCGAAATCGCACTGCACCGCGTTGGAAGCACCGTCAACATCGCAGTGGTAGATCTGGGAAGGCCCGCGCACCTCGGCCGTGGTCCAATCAAGCTTGAACTCTCCGAGCTGGCAGCCGCCACGGTGCAATGCGCCCGCGCCCTGGTGAAGGACCTGGCCGATTGCGCCCCTTCCTTCGCCCATGCCGCATCGGTCCAACGCATGCTCAAACAGCTTCATGCGTTGGCGGAGCGGCCAATCAGCGACGTAGCAGGGCAGAAAACATCCGATGGGCTTCGATGGCACTCGGGCCCCTCGCATCCAAAATCTTTTGAGGTCCATTTAACCGACCCAGACAATTTGATCCTTGCGCTCGACTCCAACGGACGAGGCGCGCTCACTTCGCTCCTTTTCGAAGGTTCGCTGTCCTTCTGGGCGAGTTCGGAAGGTCCGGCATGGCGCGCTCAGGGCCGCCCGTTTCTGTTGACGCACGAAATCGCTCGACAAGCGGGCGAGCTGTCGCAGGCGATGGAGTTGCAGGAGCGAAGCTTCAGTCTGCAACTCGGCGGCGTCGGGCCGCCCCTTCAGCTCGATCTTGTTGAAGGACGCGCCTCGATGGACCGGAAGCAATATGAGCTGACAGGTGCAGAGTTGGCTCGCGCAATGTTCAATCTCGGGCTTTCGATCACCTACTCACTCGCTGCACACAACAGGAACCAGAAGCGAAACCCTTACGTCGTTGCTCTGGTCGAACGCTGTCGGGAGGGTCTTGCGTCGCTCAGAGCACCCATCCAGCCGAGCCGCCAGGTGGTGGCGAGGGCGCGACCCGACCGCGTAGTTCATCAGAGAGCCCTTAATCGCACGGGGAGGCTTCGACGGCTCCGCTTCAGCAAGCTGTGGGAAAAGCATCGACTCGGGGGCGATGAGAAGGGACGCCTTGTCCTCGGACCGCGCGGGCCGGTAGTCGCGTCGGCGGTCATGGCCTGTGGATTCTCGCCGAGCGGCGAGATGCTGTTCCGGAGAGTATCTGCCCACGGCATTGCCTGCAGTGAACAATGGGTGCTGACCGCGTCGTCGAATCGGATTGAGTGCTTCTTTGGCTCTGAGCAAAGCGCGCGGTGGATAAGAGATTACGATGGTTCATCCATCGGACCTGAGCTGCACCGCAAAAATGGGCTGCTCATTGCAGTCACCGGCTCGGGCGCGGTGATCGCTTTCAGCGAGGTAACCGGCCGTCAAATGTGGCGCATTGCACCCGGCCGATCCCGCCACGCTTATCTGACGATTCAGGGGCACCGCGCGGTGGTCGCGGCAGACTCGGGACAGCTCTACGGCCTCGACCTGCAGGATGGTCAGGAGCGATATCGATTGCACAGCGCGCTGCCCTTCGCCGGCCCGGCGACCGCATGGGGCAAAAGGACGCTCGCTGCTGCCGGGCGCCGAGAGCGGTTCTGCCTACTGGCGGCGGACGCGCACAGCGGGAGTCAGCATTGGAAATGCGAGCTCGATCTCGCTTCGCTGAGCGCCCTCGTGCCACAGCGCAGCCGCGTATTCGTCGCTGGCGAACGCGCCGGGCAGGGCATTGTGATGTGCTTGGGGCAAAAGGGCCAGTTGATCTGGGAACGGCGCCTTCACCTTGGCGAAGGGCCGTTTACGCTGGTCGCGCCGAGTCAGCGCGTCATCGCATGTTCTCCCCGAGGCGGCGCGGTGTCATTCGCCAGTGACGGGCAAATCGAATGGCGACTGGGGGCCCTGCAAAGCGAATTGCTGTGGCGGTGCTCACCTCTGCTCG
Organism: Myxococcaceae bacterium; assembly: GCA_035262305.1. Taxonomy (GTDB): domain Bacteria; phylum Myxococcota; class Myxococcia; order Myxococcales; family Myxococcaceae; genus DATFTC01. The sequence goes on from DATFTC010000330.1 coordinate 80,051, forward strand.
CAAGAGGGGTAGCAATCATCCCGGGCGACATGGTCCGAGCGGTGGATGTTCACTCGGGAGAATTACTCGCGGAGGTCCGCGCCGGCATCGGTCTGTGCGATCTCAAAGCTGACTCAAAGCTCAATCTGTACTTGTTGGACGAAGATGGAACGCTGAGCGCTTATCAACTCGCTTCGCACTTCGCGATCATCTCCCGGGAATAAGGCTGTTAAGCCAACCCGCTGCGACTCGAAAAGGGGTGCTACTTTCGCGAGCTCACCGAAGCCTTGGCGGCCGCTGCAGGATCGATTTCCTCTGCAGGCCGAACCGATTCTTCCGCCCCTTCCCACTTTTCTCCGGGCTTGAGTTTCCAATCCGCCGGGGCGTCGATCTTCCAAACAAAATTCGCCACCGCTTCTCCGCCGGTCGCCGCGCGCGATGCGACGTTGAAAAGCATCTCTACTTTCGACACGTCTGCTGGAATGAGATCCATCGCGTAATAGCCAAGCACCATCTGGGGCGGAAATTCCGGAATGTATTTTTCGGGATACTCGACCTTCATCATTGGATCGCCCTGCGCGGTCATCTCGCCGATCAATTTGCCTTTGTCGTCGTAAAGCTTCCAGGTGACGCTGAAGGAAGCGCTGGTGACCATCCGTTTCTTGATCACCGCGGTGATTCCTTTGGCAGTCGTGCTTTCGTCGCGAAGCTCGCGCTGTGCGCCCCAGAGGGCGATTCCCAGTTTCACCTGTGACTTGTTTTGCTCGGTTTGAACAGAAGCGGTCGTGATGTCCAGGCGCATTCCCTTGTCGGCGGCAGAGAACGCGGGTGAATACGCGCCGGTCCGCAGCTCGTCGAAGAATCGCTTCGTGTAATCAAAATATGACCTCTTTTCAGCGTATTCCTTTTGATTGTCGACGCGCTTCGACAAATCGGTCAGATAATCATCGAATTTCCGATTGCCGCGAAAACGCGACATGTGATCATTGAGCTCGCGGAAATACCACCGCAGGAAGGTATTGACTTCCTCCTTGTATGCCCGCTCATCGGGAATAGACCGGATCCATCCCACCCGCTCGAGATAATCCTTTTGTATTCGAACGAGATTGAGGTCCCGTTCTGCTTCGAATGATTTGGTTTTGTACCGGGAGGTACCGATCACCACCGCGGTCGTGAATGCGATCAAGGCGACGAAAACTCCCAGATACCGATTCATTTGTCCGCTCCTTTGACCGTCAATTGTTATGAGAAATCCGTACCTTTATCCAGTTTGCCCGGTGTCAAAATCAGCCCAGCGTGCGCCACTTTACCTTTCAGCGGTGTAGTCTGGCATTGTCGAATGTAGGCACTTGTGGCTTTGCACGCCAACCGGTCGTCAACTTGCACGACGGCGCTTCAGGCAACGCCGGGAATCATTTGTTTTGAAATCTACTCTGCCCGCATCGCCTCAACCGGATCCAGGCGAGCCGCCCGCGCGGCAGGGTAGATCCCGAATACCAGACCTACGCCCGAGCTCATCAACAGAGACACACCCACTGCCCAGGCCGGGACAACCGTCGGAAAGTCGAGCATCCAACGCCCGAGGAAAGCCAAAGAAAAACCGATCACAATTCCAATCACTCCACCCACCAGCGACAGCGCCACCGCCTCGGTTGCGAACTGGCCAAGGATGCGGCGGCGCTTGGCTCCGAGCGCTTTTCGGATCCCGATCTCGCGAGTCCGCTCGGTGACCGAAACCAGCATGATGTTCAAGATCCCGATGCCACCCACAATCAGCGAGAGGATGCATACACCGAAGCTCGCGGCGGTGATCACTTGCGAAAGGCTGTTGAAGCTCTTGGTCACAGAATCATTGGTGAAGATTTCAAAGTTACTTTCTTCATTGGGCGATACGTTGCGCCGGCGGCGCAAAAGATTCACCACTTCGTCCTGCGCCTTGGCAACCAGCCCTGCATCCTTGGCCTGAACGCTGATGTTGACGGACCGATTTCTGCCGAAGATCGCCTGGAAGGCGCTCAGCGGAATAACCACCCGATTATCCTGGCTTGCCAGGCCGAGCATGCTCCCGCGCCGCTGCAGCAGGCCGATCACGGTGAAGGAGCGACCCCTGATGCGCAGCGTCTGACCGAGCGGGTCCATGTCCGGGAAGAGCCGGTCGGCGACGTCCAGCCCGAGCACCACGACGCGACGCCCGTCGAGTTGCTCGGGATCGCTAAAGGATCGACCGGCCGCAATTGCCCAGCCGTTGGTCTGGACCCACTCTGGCGTCGCGCCCCAGACGAATACGCTTGGCTGCGTCTCTCGGGTGGCGGTGGAGAGCTTCTGGGCTCCTTCGCCCTGCTCGCCGGCAGCAGTCAACACCGAGGGACAGCTCGCCAAAATCGCGTCTCGATCGGCCAGCGTCAGGTTCGGCCTGCGCGAGTATTTGTTCCAATCAAATCGTCCGAACCCCACAGGAAATTTTTGGATCTGGAACGCGTCCGCACCCAGCTGGGACAGATCGCGATTCACTTTCAGCCGCAGTCCTTCGATCATCGCCATCATTGACACCACCGTTGCCACGCCGATTACGATTCCCAGCAAGGTGAGCAGTGAACGCAGCGGGTTCGCCCAGAATGTTCCCAAGGCCAATCGGCAGTTGTCCCAGAAGGCGCGCATCGCGGCTTACTCGTACCGAAGCGCTTCCACCGGATCCAGATTCGCCGCGCGCGCCGCCGGCCAGATGCCGAACAGCAGCCCAACCATGGCGGCAAAAGATACGCCGAACGCAACCGTCAATGGATCGATGGCTGCTGCGAGCGGCGTGATCTCCGAGACGAGCTTGGCGCCGAAAAGCCCGGCGATCGTTCCGAGAAGACCGCCGATCCCGGAAACCGCGGCCGCCTCCATCAGAAACTGGAAGACGATCGTTCGCTTGCGGGCGCCGAGGGCGCGCCGAATTCCTATTTCCCGGGTCCGCTCGCGGACGGACACGAGCATGATGTTCATGATCCCGATACCGCCCACCAGCAGCGTGATTAGCCCGATGCCTACCGCGACACCGTAGAGAGCGCCGGTGAGCTGTTTGTAGGTGGCGGCCAGCTGCTCGGGACGATTGATGGTGAAGTCATCGGGCTTGTCCGGCGGCGTATTGCGAGCCCGTCGCAAGATTCCGGTCAGCTGATCCTCGGCCGCGTCGATGTCTTGCGCACGCTGAATGCCGACGGTGATCGAGAAACCCCGCCGCTTACCGAAATACGCCCAGAACGTCTTGAAGGGGATCATCACTCGCAGATCCTGGCTCTCGCCCAGTATCTTGCCGCGTCGCGCGAAGACGCCGATGACGCGAAACGGGCGATTGTCGACGCGGATGGAGGCGCCCAACGGGTCGGAATTGGGGAAAAGACGGTCGACGACATCCATTCCGATTACCGCGACAGAGCGACGAGCCTCATCATCGGTCTCGTTCAGGAAACGGCCGGAGGCAAGCTCCCATCCGGTAACGGTCAGGTACTCTGCTCTGGTTCCGATGATGTTGACCAGCGAGAGCTGCTCGGTCAGGAACGCGACGTCGGCAACGCGGAACACGACTGGAGCCACACCGTTCGCGAACGTCGACTGGTTCCGAACTATTTCCATCTGCTCGAGCGTGAAATCCTTCCGATTCCGGTACTGCCACCAATCACCTTTAATGACCCAGGGGAACTTAGATACATAGAGGGTGGACGAACCCATCGTGGCGAGTTGGTTGGCGAAGGACGTGTTCAAGCCCTGAATGATCCCGATGATCGCCAATAGGGTCGCAACCCCGATGCCAATACCCACCGTGGTGAGCACCGTTCGAAGTCGATTCGCTCTAAGCGACAACAGCGCAATTCGCCCGCCCTCGAAGATGTCGATTCGCAATCTCACGAGACGGCAGCAATCTGCGCTGTTGTGCGAGGGGACCCGTTCGTCGCAACCTCGTGCCCAGCTCCGTCGGCGATAATCTGCCCGTCGCTGAGTCGGATCGCGCGGGGACAGCGCGCCGCCAACTTCGACTCGTGCGTCACCAAGCAGATGGTGTGACCCGCCTGATGCAGCTTCTCGAAGACCCGGATGATTTCCTCTCCGGTGGTCGAGTCGAGATTGCCGGTAGGCTCGTCTGCCAGCAGCAGCGACGGTTCGGTCACCAAAGCTCGGGCGATGGCGACCCGCTGTCGCTGACCGCCGGAGAGCTCATTCGGCCGGTGCTTCATCCGATCCGCGAGTTGGACCTTCTCCAGAGCCGCTCGCGCGCGCTCGTGTCGCTCCTTAGCGCTCAGCCCGCGATAGACCAAAGGCAACTCCACATTCGCCAGCGCGGTATCGCGCGGCAGCAGCTGGAAGGTCTGGAACACAAAGCCTATCTCTTGATTGCGAATATCCGCGAGCTGATCATCGGCCAGCCGCGACACATCTTTTCCGTTGAGCAGGTACTGCCCACCGGTGGGCGTGTCCAGGCAGCCGATCACATTCATCAGCGTGCTCTTTCCCGAACCAGACTGCCCGACGATGGCTACCCACTCTCCTCGATCCACAGCGAAGCTCACTCCGCGAAGAGCGCGAACCACCTCTGTTCCGACTTGGTAGAACCGCGTGATGTCCGTCAACGTGATCAGCACTTGCTCTGCCCGATTGAAACTCGGTCGTCCCGATGCCCTGCGTCAGCTGCGCCCTGGTAGACCCCCCGGCCTTCCCTTGGGCTTCATCTGCTCTACGCGATCCCCGTCCTTGAGGTCCTTGGCCAGCGTTCGATAGGGGCCCTCGACGATCTTCTCCCCTTCCTGGAGTCCGTCGACGATCTCCATTTCCGTATCGGAGGCAATCCCCGTGCGCACTCGCCTCGGCCGCGCCTTACCTTCGGCGTCGACGACGAACACCACCTTCGCCAGCATCTCGGTGCGCTTCTTCGCCGCCAGGTTGGTCATCGCTCCCTCGATCGGCGCGGGCGCGTCGCTCAGGTTCTTGTCCGAGCGAACCGTAACCGCCTGAATCGGAACGATGATCGCGTCGTTGCGCATTTCCGCGGCGATTCGAACCTCGGCGCTCATTCCCGGCATCACGCCGGGGGGTCGGCTGGTGAGCCCGACCTTGATCGGGAAGGTCGTCACTTCCTGCTCGGTGCCTGGATTTTTGATCAGCGCCCGTTGGGCTATCTCGGTGACGACTCCCTCGAATGTTTGACCTTCGAGAGCATCCACCGAAATGTCTGCCTTTTGTCCTTGCCGCAGGTAGACGACCTCGTGCTCGCCAACTTCGATCTTCACCTCCATCGAGTTGAGAGCGGCGAGCGTCATCACGACATCTTCGGAAAAATCGGAGCCGCGCACGCGTTCGCCGACCTCGCGACTCTTCTCGATCACGCTGCCATCGATGGGTGAAATCAGCGTCGTCTTGGAGAGATTGGTCTGCGCTTCCTCGTACGCCGCCGCTGCCTGGGAATGCCGCTCTCTCGCGGAGGCGAGCCGAGCCAGGGCCGCGTCCCGGTCCGCCTTGACTTTGTCCACCTCTGCTGCCGACGCGAGCCCTTTCTTCAGCAGGACTTCGACGCGCGCGTGTTCTGCAGTCGACCTCTCGACCTCTACCAGGGCAGCCTGGGCATCCGCGCGGGACGCGCTCTGCGCGGCGAGCGCCTGCTTTGAGGCCGCTTCGAAGCGCTTTCGATCGATTTGGCCCAGCACTTGTCCCTTGGCGACGCGATCGCCCTCCTTGACCCGCAGCTGGATGAGGTCTCCGGACAGATTGGATGAAATCTTCACCGTAGTGACGGCTTCCACCTTTCCTGCGCCGGTGATTGTCCGGGTGATGCTCCCCTTCTTTGCCTTCGCAAATTGAACCTCGATTGCGGGCGGTGGGCGCTGGCGCAGGCCTCCAATCGTGATCGCCGCGGAGCCCAGAAACAGGGCCGCCGCGATTCCCGATTTCCACCAGGTCATTTTGCCGCCCCCTGTGGCGGGCCGCCGATGGTTCGCAGGAGGGACTCGTAGGCCACCTCGAGATCGATCCGCGTTTGGAGCAAAGACAGCTCGGCCTGTGTCAACTTGAGCTGCGCATCGCGCACATCGAGGGTGTTGGCCAGTCCGGCGTTGAATCGCTCCTGCGCCAGCACCAAGTTGTCCGAAGACGCTTGGCGGTTGTCCGCGGCGATCTTCGCCGCTTCCGTTTGGACTTCGACTCCCCGAAGATAGCGCCGTAAATCGCCATCGATTTGTCGCCCGGCATCCTCGAAGTTAATCCGCGCGGTCACCTCGTTGTAACCGCCCTGCGCGGTCTGAGCCGTGGTGGCGAATCCCGAAAAAAGGTCCCAGCGCAGGCTGAGCCCGAGTATCCATTGATTCTGAAGACTCAGGTCCGTAAACACGGGGTTAAGGCTGCTGCCAACTCGAAGCCATTGCGCCTGACCGGAGATCCTTGGCCAGAATGCCGCCTTCGCCACGGCGGTCCCAGCCTGCGCAGCGCGGATTTGTTGTTGGAGCGCATTGAGCAGCGGACGCCGATCGCGGGCGTCACTCTCGACTTCTTCGAGCTTCGGAGGCAGGGGGACCTTGCCATCGACGGTTCCCGGATCCTGGGCTACCAGTTCCTCCGCACCGGGGAAGGCGATCCACACCGCCAAGTCGGACTGCGCGCCGGCGACGGTTGCCCGCTGCTTGACCGCCGCGATTCGATCGTTCCCTAAATTCACCAGCGCTTGGATCGCATCGCTTTTGTTTCCGCGCCCCGCTTCGTAGAGCGCGTTGGCGCGATCGAGTTGGTCCTGGCTTCGCTTTACGGTGTCCAGTAAGACGTTGAGCGCCCGCTGTGCTCCATAGAGGACATAAAAGCGTCGAACACCCTCGAGCTCCGAAGTCATCTGCTGCTCCCGGAACTGGCCGGCAGCAGCGTCCTCCTGAGCACCCGACTGAGCGATTTGGTTCCACCATTTGCCGCCGTCGAAAAAAAGCTGAGAGAGGGTTACCGATGCGTCGTGCCGACCCACATGGGTCGCACGTTGGGCGAACGTAATATAGTTTATCTCGCCGGTCGGGCGCCCAGTGTCCGGATCGATTACCTGCTGTTGTTGCGTCACCAGTTGGCGGCCAACCCACACCTCGTTGACATCCGCAGCAGCGCTGACCTGCGGCAGAATGGCGGAGCGCGAAATTCTCGTTTGCTCTACCGCCCTCTGGTAATCCATTTGTGAAAGCAATGCCGGAGTATTCCGGCGGCTCAATTCTCGCACCTGCTGCAGCGTGATTGGCGTGCTTCCAAGAACGATCAACAGCGCTAGCGCGTTCACGACACTCCTCCCCTCATCCCCGAAAGCCCAACGGTGAACGCGCCCACATACATCGCATACAAAACAAAACTCAGCAGAAGCGCTCGCGCACGCGGCATTCCCGAAGCTGCGCTAAATCCGAGCCCGAGCAGAGCGGCGCTCCACAATTTGAAGAAGTCCAGCGACGCCAAAACTCGCTGAGCGGCACCCGTTGAATGCGGCCACAGCGCGACCAGGCTCGATGGAACCAGCTGCGCGTCTTGCCCGTCCGCCACCGCCGGTTGCCGCAAGAAAGACGCCGCCAGGATGAAGTGCAGCAGCGCCAAGGGCAGCATCGCGACCGCGGCGGCGGATAGGCACTTGGTGAACGGCGTGGGGGCTGAGAACAGCCAACCGGCGAGCTTAAGGATGACCGCGACCGACACCACCAATGCAGGCACCATAAAGACGCCCTGCGCGACTCCGGTCACCAGCCGAACGCGCTGTGCGGTGATGATTTGCTGGGCGAGATCCTGCTCGGTGGTGTTCTGCAGCTCGCCGCTCATTTGAAGCTGTTGAGTGACGGTGCGCTCGGCATTCCAGCGCAGTGCGAATGCGGCGCCGGAACAGCTCACCGCGACCACCAAGAACAACAGCGGCCAGAACCACCGGCGCGCCTCGATTGCGGACGACAGGCCATCGACCGGATCCAGGATGGCCCTCGCGGGCTGAAGTACAGACACCATGCTCTGCTGCTCCCTCGCGGCCTCTTTTACGGCCGCACTCGAAAATGATTGCCCCGCAACACCTTGACCTTGGCTGAATTTCGCCTTGCCGGGCGCCAAACCCCGTCAACCGCGCGCTTGTAGCGGCTTGTAGCCGATATTTTGCTCGGTCCGTTTTCTGGGTGTAGACGATCTTGCTGGTGTTCTCCAGCCTGGAGCCGAAATGGTCGACGGTACCGATTTTGCTCAGGTTCTCACAGAGGCAAGCGACATCGCCCAAAGCGTCGGCCAGAAGCTCACCACCGCGCACGTGCTCCTTGCCCTTTTCACGGTCGAGAACCGG
>DATFTC010000331.1:0-18643 GCA_035262305.1 Myxococcaceae bacterium
GACGGTCAGGATGCCGCTTTGCTGCAAGCGGTACTTGATCAAGGAGGGCTCGGCGCACTGGTGCTGGTTCCGGCGAGAAACCGCTGTACTCGGCGTGCAACGGACATTGCGACGCGGCACGGGTTTGCCGGGGACCACGTCCCCATTCTCTTCTTTCGACGACTGGGCACTTCGACGCCGGCAACGTTCCGCGTCCTTTCCGGCCCAGGGACGATTCGGCGAGAAGAGGCGCAGCTACACTGGGTGGACATCGACCCCGCGGCTGCCGTAGGGGATCGAGTCGAGCTCGAGGTCGCGACGCCTCAACAGAAATACCAATTTGTAATCGAGGTGCTCGAGCGACGCGGCCTGCCCCGGGGTATGCGCGAGCCCACCACCACGGAAGAGGCGGAGTCAGACTCGCCGTCCTCTGACCTTCCATCCTCGCCGTCGTCGCGTGGGCCCGTTGGCGCTGCCGATGCGGGTATTGATGGGGGGTTCGATGCGGGAACGGATGCCGGTCGGGACGGAGGAGCGGATGCTGGGCTGGATGCGGGACATGACGGGGGTAGCGACGGTGGTGTCGACGCGGGAATCGACGGTGGCTCGGATGCCGGCCGCGATGGCGGAACGGATGGCGGCATGGACGGAGGACGCGATGGCGGCGACGATTGCCCGCAGCGCGGTCGGGGCTGCGATGCGTTGGTCGTCGAGCTGATTTACGAATGGTACTTCGGCGGCGTAGGGAACATGTCCAGCAGGCTTCAGGCGGTAGGCTGCGTTACGCACGTCTATGATATCAATGCCAACTACAAGGCGAAGCCCGAGCGGCGATTCATACCCTCCCCCAGTGGGCCAGTTGGGTTCTGGAACATGACTGAGGCGGAATTCGCCGTAAGACTTCAACTATGGAAGGACTGGAAGGCCGCCGAGCAAGCCAAGCTGGACGCGGCGATCGCGGCTCACATCGCTCAACTCACGATTGGGAAAGAGATTGGGATCGGCGTCGTCCATGCGCACGGTTCGATGCCGGACTGTCCAGATTGCGGCGCGGTCAGCAGTGTCGAGCTTGAGGTGGGATTGAATCGCAACGACGAGCTAATTCAGCCGATTTACAATGGCGCCAATCGACATGTCTGCGCATGGCTGTTCTTTGATAGCAGCTGCTATTCGGGAGGCAGCGTCGCGGCGTTCAATGCAGTAAACAACATCGGCCAGGCTCACTGCGGGGTCGAGGGCAATTGCAGCTTGAGGGATCCGCTTAATCCTTGCTTTCATGCGGGCTGGGAGCACGACGTAGCCATTGCCAGCTCCCGCTTGGTGGAAACTGCCAGCAACGCCCGTTGCCGGCTTGATGTCTCGCATTTCAAAGACTCCATTGAGAGCGCCCGCCGAGCAAGCACCAACCGTGTCGATAACTTTATCAATCGCGCACAGTTTGGCGCATCATACGTAGACGACGGCTACGGCCGGCGGTGCCCCCGGTAATGCTCGCTGATACATGCGACAGGGTGCACGACCAAAATCATTGCAACGACGGGGCCTAGCGTCCCTCACACCTGCTTCGGGACCTTGCCCGTCAGGCCGAAGACGAAACGCATCGCCTTGTGTCCGAAATCGGCGGTGGGATCGAACATCAACGGGCAGCCCCCGTCGATAACCGTGATTCCTCGCGCTCGGCCGTAGGCGGCAGCTGCTTGGGATACGCTCCCCGTCCCGAACGCGCGATGCATCCACACGTGCTTGATGCCGAGGTCGGCGCACTCGCGCATGGTGGTTTCAGCGATCTCGGGCCTGGATGCGATCACGACTGCGTCAACCCCGCCGGGAATCGATTTCAGATCGTGAAAGCACCGATCGCCCTCGACTCGGTCAGCGTTTGGATTGACCGCAAAGACTTCGTAGCCGCGCTGTCGCAAGCGCTGGTACACGACGTTGCTTCCGTGACCCTGCGGTTTTCTGGATACTCCGGTCACCGCGATGCGTTTCTTGGCCAGGAACTCAGATGCAGCGTCTTTGATTTTGAGCATAGCTGCTTCTCCTTTCGAGCATCCGCGACTCAGTGCCCGGGTCGCCGTCTGTGTCAGCGCGGTCACACTTTTCCGGACGCGGTTCGTGCAAACGATATGCCTTACCGCTGGTTGTCATCGGCGAGCGCTCCAAGGTCCGCAACATCTGCGCTGGCGCTTAGCGTGCGCGCACGGCTAGCGCTTCGCCGCCGAGCTTAGGACCTCACCCGTCGAAGGCGCGGATTCCCGCAGCGGCAGCGGCGGATGCGGCCCACTCCAGCACGGCTTTTACACGCGGATTGCTGCGCAAGTCGGAGTGGATCACCGCCCACAGCTCGCGGTGCGGGATAGAAATACGAGGAAGGATCTCGCTGACGCCGGTGATTCCCTGCATTGCCTGAGGCATCGTGATTGCGATGCCCTGGCCCGCGGCACAGGCCGCAACGACGGTAGCAGTGAGCGTGCATCGGATGCGGGGCGGGCGCCGCAGATGTGAGAGCAGCCAAACCATGGGCGGCGTGCGATCGAGCGAGGCGCCGTACGCGATGAAGTCGTGTTCGGCGAGCTCCCCGACGCTCGTAGGCCGTCCGCGACGGGCGACGTAGGCGTCGCTCGCGAACAGGCGAAAAGGCACGCGGCCCACCAGTCGCCTCACCAACGCCGGCTCCGTCGGACGCCGAAGCCTTAGCCCGACATCGGCTTCGCGCTTGGCCAGGTCGAAGTGGCGTGCGTCTCCCAAAAGCTCCACGCGCAGACCGGGATTGCGTGAAAGCAGCTCCCCCAACGCCGGTACCAAGACCGCGGCGAGCAGGCCATCTCCAGCCGTCACCCGGATGGTGCCTTCGAGCGCCTTGCTGGAGCCTTGAAACTCGCGCTCGGACGCGAGCACTTCGGCTTCGATTCGCTCGGCGCGCACCAGCAGCCGCGCAGCCTCGTCGGTGGGCAACAGCCCATTTCGTGAGCGCTGGAAGAGAGGCCCCCCCAACGCCTCTTCGAGCGCATCGATGCGGCGGCCCACCGTCGTCGCATCGACGCGGAGAAGGCGAGAAGCGGCGGCGTAAGAGCCCTTCCGCTTCACGGCCAGAAAGGTACGCAGGTCGTCCCAGTCCAAAGCCACGCCTGCATTATTGCACGCTCACGCTGCGTCGATCTGCATTTCTTCACGTCCCTCCACGCTGCAGAAGAAGGACATCCCGACATTCGATGGAGGCAACGATGGATTTGGAGCAATCGATTACGTATCGCGGCACGGTCTACCCCTGGCACTGCGACCACATGGGCCACATGAACGTGATGTGGTACGTGGGCAAGTTCGACGAGGCATCCTGGAACTTGGGGGCATCGCTCGGCCTGACGCCGGCATACTTCCGAGACTCGAATCGGGGCGTGGTGACCCTGGAGCAACGTCTTGCTTACAAAAAGGAGTTGCTCGCCGGCGACACGGTCTTCGTGCGGTCGACAGTGCTCGAAGTGCGGGAGAAGGTGATTCTCTACGTGCATGAAATGGTGAATGCACAGACGCGCGAAGTGGCTGCGACCTCCCATTACACGACCGTTCACATTGATCGCGCCACGCGCAAGGCTTGTCCCTTGCCGCCGCACGTGCAAGCCGTTTTGAGGTCGTTGAACGGTTCATCGCGTCCGGAGGGCGATGGGATGAATCAACCGGAGCGCAGGACGAGCTTAGGCTAGTCGTTGGAGAAGCCGGTCGCGGCAAATCCTGCCTGCATTATTGCACGCTCGTACTGCATCGATCTGCATTCCTTCATGGCCACCCATGCGGCAAGAAAAAGACATCCGAACGTCCGATGGAGGCGAACGATGGAGCTGGAAAAGTGGATCACCTATGAAGGCACGGTCTATCCCTGGCACTGTGACCAGATGGGCCACATGACCGCCATGTGGCACGTAGGCAAGTTCGACGAGGCATCTTGGAACTTGCTGGCATCGGTCGGCCTCACGCCAACATATTTCCGAGACTCGAATTGCGGCATGGTCGCCGTGGAGCAACGCGTTGCTTACCAGAAGGAGTTGCTCGCCGGCGACATGATCTTCGTGCGCTCAAGAGTGCTCGAAGCTCGAGAGAAGGCGATTCTGTTCGTGCACGAAATGGTGAATGCACAGACGCTGGAGGTGGCGGCGACCTCTCAATACACCGCCGTCCACATCGATCGCGGCACGCGTAGGGCTTGTCCCTTCCCAACGCACGTGAAGGACGCTCTGCGGCCGGTGAACGGTTCACTGCGCACGAAAAGCAATGCTCCGAATCAATCGCCGGCTATCGTGGCGAGCTTGGGATAGGCGATGGAGACGGCGATGCGTGAACGCCCGCAGCTGGAAGCGCTGTTGCGCACCGGCCTGGCCGCAGCCTCCCTCCCACTTCTCGGAGGGACCTGCGCGGCGCGGCTAGTGTCCGAGGACCTAGCCCGCGGGGCATTCGTGCGCTGGTGTCGGCAGGCTTGCCGCGCGCTCGGCGTGGAGCTCGAGATCGAGCAGGAGAGCGGCGGCGGCTGGCCGGACGAGCCTTGCGTGTTTGTCCAGCTCAACCAGTCGAGCCTTATCGAGGCGCTCGTCTGGCCGCTGATCCTCCCTGAGCGCCACCGGACAATCATCAACCTGGAGTTTGCCCTGTATCCGTTCCTCGGCTGGGGGATGTGGGCGGGCGGCGGGATCGCCATCGTGCGCCAGTGGCCGGAGCAGGCGCGCAGCGGCCTCGCGCGGGCCGAGGCCGAGCTGCGCGGTGGGAAGAGCATCGGCATCTCCATCGAGGGCCGGCGCAGCAGGGATGGCCGACTCTCTCCGTTCAAGAAGGGCCCGGTGGTGCTGGCGCTGCGCACCGGCGCGCCGATCGTCCCCATTGCGTTCCACGGGGCGCGCGAGCGCCTTCCCTATGGCGCGCTCTGCGTCCGCTCCGGGCGCATCACAGCGCGCTTCTGCCGCCCCATCGAGACGAAGGGTCTGAGCTACGCCGATCGCGACGCCGTGGTCGCCCGTCTCGCCGAGGTGGCGCAATCCGAGCTGTCGGTCCGTTCGGCCTGAAGGCCAACGCCCCAAATTTCTGGGAAGTGTCTGCGAATTTCCTGCCGCGGGGAGGCAAATTCCCAAGCAGTTCGCGAAGCGAGCGAATCGCTCGGGCGAGCCATTGTGTTCGTCTACCGTCACATTGATTCCTCGGCAACCGTCATCCAGATGACCGGAGATAGCCACTCGATGTGACAAGGAGGATCCGATGCAAGCTCAAACGACCAACTGGCTTCAACACGCCCCGGACAACGCGGGCATCCAACGAGCGGAGAAAGGGCGCCCTTTCCTTTCCTCAATTGAACGCCCTCCGGGCCTGATGCTGAAGATCGTGTTCTTCTTCGTTCGGCGCCAATTCGGCAAGGTAATCACGCCGCTCAAGGTGTTCGTCGCTCGCATGCCAGCGGCATTCGGGTCCTTCTTCGGCAAGGTGGCGCAATTGGACAAGAAGCTACGGCTACCGGCGAAGACCGCGGTAATCATCCGCGAGCGGGTCGCGAGCATCAACATCTGCCACTTCTGCATGGACACCGCCCGGTGGTACGCGATGACGGAGCTCGGCGACACAGCGCGCTTCGACGCGCTGGCAGAGTACCAAACAAGCCCCCTGTTTACCGAGGCCGAGCGCGCGGCGCTGGACTACGCGACGGAGCTGACGAAGGAGAAGAAGGTGTCGCCCGAGACCTTCGAGCGGCTCAAGCTTCACTACACCGATCGGGAAATCTGCGAGATCGTCTGGCTCGTCGCGAGCGAGCACCTCTACAACATCAGCAACATCGGCCTCAACATAGGATCGGACGGCCTCTGCGAGTTGAGCGCGCGGGACTCACCGCGTCTTGGGCCTGAGACCGGCTGACCGCCTGGCCAACGATCGGCGCCGACACAACCCGCCCACCCACTCCAATCAGCGCGGCATTTGAAGTACCTGTCACTGTCTGGGACTCATCTGCGCGGCTTCCGGCGATGGCCAAACCTCAGTAAAGAGCCGTTGAAAATTTTCGCCCAAGACTTTTCGCACGCGCTTCTCAGAGTGGCCGCGATTCAGCAAAAGGCTCGCCAACTTCTCCAAGCGCCGCGGCGAATTCAGATCCGGGACGATCCACACTTCCGCGTCCTCATCCTCGCCCGGTGTGGCCACACCCATTTCCCTGCGGTCTCGGATAGAATCGCGGATCTTCCGACGATTCTCAGGCGTGAGCTCGATCGTCGAGATGCCGATGTCTGTGCCAATTCCGACATGATCCTCTCCGCAAATTTTTAGGGCGTGCTCGATGTGACGGACAACGTCCTCCGAGGTCGGTTGGCCAGAAGCTCGGCGGAACGGCTGGAAGTAAATCCCGACCACGCCGCCGCGTTCGGCCACCGCGCGAAGCTGTTCATCCGGTGTGTTCCTCGGCACGTCAATCAGCGCAGCGCAGCCGGTGTGGGTAATCGCGACGGGTTTTTTCGAAGCACCAACGACGTCGCTCATCGTCCGGCGGCCACCGTGGCTCAAGTCGAGGCAGATGCCGAGCTGATTGGCACGTTCCACCAGCTCATACCCGAACAGGCTCAAGCCGCCGTTGGCCTTCTCGAGGCAACCGTCGCCAATTAGATTGCGCAAGTTATATGTGGGCTGCAAAACACGCAGGCCGAGATGGAAAAACGTGTCGATGCGAAATAGTTCGCGTCCGAACAGCCATGAATCCTGAAAGCCGTAAATCACTCCGAGACGTTTTGTTTTCTTGGCGAGCGCGATGTCTGCGCCGGTGCACACCTTGACGAAGACATCCGGATTGGCATGGAGCTTCCTATCTAGATAGGTGATCGTCTCCAGCGTGGAAGCGCGGGCATCTGCAATATTTGGGACGTACCCGACGCTGCCGACAGTGACGTTTACAGCAGTGAGCCCGGATTGTTTGATCTCAGCGATGACAGAGGGAGACAAACGCGCGTCCGGCGGCGCTGACCCGTCAATGTTGCACCCACCCACCCCGTTTATGACCACAGCGTCCGAGTACTCATTCCACGTGTTCCGCCAGGCGCGGTCTCGACCGTATGCGCGGGTCGCCCCAGCGGTACATAGGGCGACGGCGGCTTGCGCCAACTCACGCCGAGAGAGCATTGTCTTGGTCATCGAGCGCGAATGAAAAGTCGATCGGTGGCACAGAAGCAACCAAAACTCGATCCCACGGCAGTTCGATGGGGTTGGAGCACCTAGTTCTCCAGCTCCGGCGCGAGCCCCACAGTCCCATCATCAGCTGGCGGCGGCAGCGCCGGGACAATGGCGGAGACCGTGAGGATCGCTGATGAACCCACGATGAAGGCTTGATCGACGCCGCCGGGTCGCATCCGGATTCCGACTCGGCGGCGCGTTCGAGCCTTATCGGAAGCGGAATGTTGCAGTTCGAGTTGTGCGGCTTGTGCTTAGCGCGCTGTCTGTTGTCGCCAGCCCGCAGGAGGCGACCAGTCTATTCGCGACGCAATGACAGACTACATCTGCGTCAAGTGACGACCTCTCGCGCACCTGCACTCAGTCGCGCCGCCGGGCAGCTTCGCTCAAAATAGGCAAAACGAAAGCGGAGGCCCGATGAACTGCCCCGGCTGCGGGGAATCAATGCAGCAGCACAGCGTCGAGGGAAATTACGGCACTCGGATCGAGATCGATGCCTGCCATTCGTGCAGCGGGTTCTGGTTCGACCGAAAGGAGCACCTTCAACTCACGCCCGGATCCACTCTGGAGCTGATTCGGTTGATGAGCCCCCACCGAAGCGCGCCACCCGCTCTGCCACAGGTACTCGCCTGCCCGCGTTGCGGTGATCGGCTCGTGAATACCGTCGACATCCAACGGAGCACCCGGTTCAACTACTTTCGCTGTCCACGCAGCGATGGCCACTTCATCACGCTCTTCCAGTTCCTCCGCGAAAAAAACATCGTTCGAAGCCTCGAAGCGGCGCAGATCAACGAGCTGAGAAAACGGGTGAAGACGATCCATTGCTCCAACTGCGGCGCGCCGATCAGCTTGGAGAGGGAGTCGATGTGCAGTTACTGCCAAAGTCCGATCGCGATGATTGACCCAACGCAGGTTCAGGCCACTCTTGCCGAGCTTCAAAAACAGGAAGACGCGCGTCATAAAATTGATCCGACCCTCGCCGCCAAGCTCGTGATCGATAAGCTGAGTGTCGAGCGTCTCTACCAGCAATTGGAGCCAGGTCACCCGTCTTCGTCAGACGCTCACGTTTGGAGGGGTCTGATCGAAGTCGGGCTGAGCGCGCTTGTGGATATCCTGGCGGGGAGCTGACTCGACCGCCGCCCTTTCAGTGTGAACCGATGCGCTTTTCTCCCGCTTCTACTTTCAGAGCGAGCCGATTCTGCTTGGGCGGAAGCGGGCAGGTGGCGAACGGGGTGAACGCGCACGGCGGATTGTACGCGCGGTTGAAGTCGAGCACTACCGAGCCGTTCTCCGGTGGACTGGCGTACAGAAAACGGCCCGCGCCATAGGTCTCGGTTTTATTTGTTTCATCCGCGAAAACGAAGAAGAGATCCGAGCTGCCTTCTTCCAACACCGGCGTCAACCGAACGTCTTTGCCTTGCACTGTGAAAACGGCCGTCCCCGGCGATGGCATCGTCTCCACCTCGCCGAGGATGTTCGGCACCGCGATCGTGGTCGCCTTCGCCGCGGGCTCCCATCGCGCGCGGATGCGCCATTGCTCTGACGCGGGGTAGGTAGGAATGCCTTTGAACTCTTTGCGCGTGTGCGCCTCGGGATCTTTGATGCGAACGCCCAACCGCTCGCCTCGGGCGATGACATAGAAGCGGAAGCGACCCGCTTGGAGAACATCCGGCTCTGCTCCGCTTGCGTCGGTTTTCAAAGCTCCGCCGGTGAAGGGCTGACCGCCGCGAGACACGGCAACGCCCTTCGCGGGGTTAAACGCGACGCTTGAGCCCGAACGCGTAAAGGTTCCGATAAGCGCGGGAGCGTCGCGCGGGAATTCCACGTCCACGTCTTTTCCCGAGCCGGCGGAACTGGATCCTTCCTTCAGCCAGCCGAGGCCGACGAGCGTGAGCCAGCCATCCTCGGACTGCAGATTCTTCAGCCGCTCTTCTTGCCAGGAGCGGGTGGCACTAACGACGTTGTCTGCCGTCGGCGACGCGGCGAGCACGATTCCGGCGAGTAGAACGATGGAGATCATGCCGCCTTGATAATCGCATCCGACAGCGCGGCGCCACATCGATGCGTCGGCTCGAGGGCCGGAGTCCCAGCCGCCGTGGCGAATCTGGAAGGCGCTGGCGCTCATGAGATGGAGTGAAAAACCAAACAGGTGCGTCGTTCCGCATCTGTGCGCGGTCTTCCGAACGTGGGAGAGAAGGAACGGCAACAACGACAACAAAGGAGGACAGGGTATGCCGATGATCAAGACGGAAGACGGCACGGAAATCTATTACAAGGACTGGGGCAAAGGCCCGGTGGTCACTTTCTCGCACGGCTGGCCTTTGAGCTCCGACGCCTGGGACGGCCAAATGCTTTTCCTAGCGCAGAACGGCTTCCGCGCCGTTGCGCATGACCGGCGTGGCCATGGCCGGTCCAGCCAAGCTGCTTTCGGAAACGACATGAACGGATATGCCGACGATCTTGCGGCGGTCATCGAGGCGCTGAATCTCAAGGACGCCACGCTGGTGGGGCACTCCACCGGAGGCGGGGAAGTGGCGCGCTATATCCTCCGCCACGGCACGAAGCGGGTCGCCAAGGCGGTCCTCATCGCTGCAGTGCCGCCGATCATGCTGAAGTCCGCGACCAATCCGGAAGGCCTGCCGATGGAAGTGTTTGACAACCTGCGAAAAGCCCTCACCGCGGACCGCTCGCAATTCTACAAGGACTTGGCGATACAGTTCTACGGCGCCAACAGGCCGGGGGCGAAGGTCTCACAGGGCATACTGGATCAGTTTTGGCTCTGGAGCATGCAGGCCGGCCTCAGGAATGCCTACGACAGCATCAAGGCCTTCTCAGAAACCGATTTCACCGAGGACCTCAAGAAGTTCGATGTCCCGACCCTCGTCATGCACGGCGAGGACGACCAGATCGTCCCCGTCAAGGACTCGGCGAGGAAATCGGCCAGGCTGATCAAGGGCGCGAAGGAAATTTACTATCCGGGCGCGCCGCACGGCCTCACCGCCACGCTTCAGGACCAAGTCAACGCCGACTTGCTGGCCTTTCTCCGGAGCTAGTCAAACGCGCACCTAAAACCGCGAATGGCGCTCGCGACGCTCGGCGCGCTCGTCGAGGCGCTACCTGGACGTCCGGGCCTCGAGAATACGCCGGCTATCGTCATCGGCCGGGAAGAGCATCTCGATGCGCAACTCCTGGAGGGTCACATCCAAGGGCGTGCCGAGCGTGGCGATGGTCGTGAAGAGGCGCAGGCCGAGCGAAGCTCGGCGGAGGTGAACGGGAACCAACAGCGGAAGAGCATCCGACGGGTGGGGTGGATTGCCCAGCTCGGCCAAGGTAGGTGCGATGGTTTTCAAGAGTGCTTCGTCGGCCGCATCTCGGGTGTGCGCGCCCCCAAGCTCCCGCTTCAGTCGGCCCAGCACCTTGCGCGCGACGTCCTCCCAGTTCTCCACGTGCTCGCGTATACCCTTCGGCGACACGAGCAATCTGCCGAAGTTGTGCGGCGGAGCAAAGGAGCCGAGATTCTCGGTGAACGTCGACAGAAGCCAGCGTCCCGTGTCGTTGGCATCGAGCACGTCATACCGCCTGTTCACGACAAATGTCGGGTTCGGCTCCGTCGAGCGCAGCAAGAGATTGATGACGTCGCGCACGGGGCCCATGGCTTGCGCCTCCAGTGGGGTTTCGCGGTACATCGCGGCGAAGCCGGCCGCTTGGAGGAGCGCGTTCCGGTCGCGCAATGGCATGTCCAACGCTTGCGCGAGCGTAAGCACCATCTCGCGGCTCGGGCATGCGCGCCCTGTCTCCATGAAGCTCAGGTGACGCGAGGAGACGCCCGTCTGGAGCGAGAGCGCGAGCTGACTCATTCCGCGTGCGTTCCGCCACTCTCGCAAGAGTCCCCCGAACCCCGTTTGCTCCGTGGCGGCCGATTCCAAACCAATTCCGCTCATGCCGCCGAAGCTAGATCGCGGCGACTCCCGAGACCATACCTCCGAGCTCATCGACATAACTCCCACCAACACATGATCAGCTACGCATGCCTAATGACGACTTTCCCCAGCGGGTGAGTCGACTCGTAGTAACGGAATGCCGCCGGGAGCTCATCGAAACCGAAGACGCGATCGATGACTGGCTTCATCCCAGCGACGGAAATCGCTCGGTTCATGGCGATGAACTGGGCTCGATTCCCCGCCGCGACAACGCGCACTCTCGCGATGGATCGGTAGAGCACACTTACGTCGAGCGTCGACGCTCTGCCGCCGAGGAGTCCAACGAATTCGACCTCGCCCTCCCAGGCCGTCGACTGAATCGAACGTTCAAGCGTGGCTCCGGCGGTGTCGACGACCTGGTCGACGCCCCGGCCTCCGGTGAGCTCGCGTACGGCCAAATGCCAATCGGGCGTGGTGCGGTAATTGATGACGCTGTCGGCTCCAAGCGACTCAAGACGCGTCGCTTTCTCATCGCTCGAGGTGAGCGCGATGACCCGCGCTCCGAGCAGCTTCGCAAGCTGCAGCGCGAACAGCGAGACGCCTCCCGAGCCGAGCGTGAGAATTGTATCACCGGCTTGAAGGCGCCTTGAACCCGTGAGCGCGTTCCATGCGGTGACGCCTGCGCAGGGCAGCGTCGCGGCCTCTTCGAACGACAGGTGGTCGGGGATGCGGACGAGCGCGTCCTCGCTCAGGACGATGAAGTCCGTCATCATCCCGTCGAGTGAACCCCCTAGCTGCGGCGCGTTCTCCAACGCGAAGGGGCCGTCAATCCATTTCGGGAACATCGCCGCGGCCACCCGCTCGCCGTTCTTCACTCGGGTGACCCCTGCGCCAAGCGCGACGACCTCACCGGCTCCATCCGCGCCCATGACGACGTCTGCTTTCACCGGCAAAGGGTATGTGCCCTTTAGTACAGACAGCTCGCGGAAGTTCAGCGAGTTTGCTCGCATACGTACGAGCACTTCGCGCGGCCCCGGTTTCGGCTCGTCGTGCTCCTTCAGCTTCAGTCCATCGAGACCAGCACCTGAGTCTGCGTGATAGCTCTTCATGGATTTTCCCGCTTGAGTATTTGAAATGTGACGATTGAATGCCGAAGCGCGTTGAGCACCGCGCAGGGAGCTCACGAAGACATCAGTTCGAGGCGGGCGCCGGCGCCGCGTCCGCGAAGCCCGCGACGGATTGGAGCCGGCCGTCCTGAGCCACAGTCGCGAAGTCGGTGCCTCCCAGGTAGAGAGGCGCTTCCGGAGTGCCGCCGGCGGCCCAGCTGAACCGAAGATATCCGTTGTGCGTCTCGATACCACTGACGAGCCGGAGCCGGTACCCCGGGAACTGCTTCTGTGCGGTCTCGATCATCGAATCGATTGCAGGGATGCCCTCTGCATGTCGACGCGCGTCCACGTACGTTCCACGATCGGTCCATGTCTTGGCGACAAGCTCTCGCCGCCTCTTCGAGTCACGCTCGTTCCAGGCCGCCACATATGAGACCACCAACTCGTTTACGTTGCTCATCAGAAGCTCCCCTTGGTTGGACCGCGCGAAGTTGCTGCGGTCACCGAGACAAGTACGAAGCGCATCGAATGAAGGCAATTACCTGCGAGGTCATGCCCTCCGGCTTGCGTGTTTCGAACGCGCAACCCAGCCGGTCGCATCCGTCCGAGTCAGCTCCGCGACGCGCGCCACGTTGATCGCGCTCCAGTTGCTGCTCGACTTCCGCGCTGTCCCTCTACAGTCCCTCAGAACCTGATTTCTCCGCGGCGGATTTGACGGGCAGCTTGAACGGCGCCGGCCGCAGCTTCGCAATGCAGCTTACGTCGAGCCTCCGGGTCGCTCCCCTGCGGAACATCTCGCTTCGGATCGAGCGCGTGCAGTCGTTGTCGGGGGTGTGGCCGCCTCCGGTCACGACGAGGTGGATGGCGTTGGGCATGAAGGACTTTACCTCCTCACCCCACCGCGGCGACGTGACCGGATCGGTGTCTCCCGAGATCAGCACCGCGGGCACCTCGGAACGGAATGGCTCGAAATGATCGCCGGGCAGGTGCGTCTTCGGCCACGCTTTGCAGAGCGCTATTTGCCCGTTGACCCGCCAGGCGCCGAAATAACTTCCGCGCGTCGCCGGCTCGACCTCCTCGGGGCGGATGCGGTCGACGAACTCGTTGCAGGTAATGGCGTAATGCAGGCCGAACCTGGCGCCCGCGTAAAAACCCCGGATCGTCCGTACGGCGGCGTCGGCAAAAGGGCTGAAGTCGCCAGCCCTCGCTTGTTCGATCAGGAAAGGGAGCTCGCGCGCTCTTTCGCCGGAATACATCATCACGCGCACGGCGTCGGCGAACGCCGGCTCGGCCAGGTGGACTTCTGTCCTGGAACCGGTCGTTGGGTGGCGCACCCAGGTAAGCACCGGCCGCTCATGCACCTTGGCGAGGACCGCAGTGAAATCCTCACGCAGGCGTGGATGGGCCGCATGGCAGGCAGCATCCTGGTCGCATTGGCGAAAGAGCTCATCGAGCGCCCGCTGGGCGGCCTCGGCGTGATACAGCGGCACGCGGTTGGACAGGGTGACCACGCTGGCCAGATACGCGCTGCGCACATGCTCGCCATGACGGCGGATGTACATCAGCGCCGCATAGGTTCCGAAGGAGCCCGCATCGAGGTTGATCTTGGCGTAACCCATCGCCTGGCGGATCTCATCGAGGTCCTCTGCGAAGGCCGCCGTGGTGTACTGGCTCAGGTCGAAATGCCGCTCCAACTTCCGGCGGCAGTCGCGGGCAGCTTCGGGGTCGAATGGAGGTTTGAGGTAGCCTTCCAGATTGTCGTCCGACCCGAGCGAAGGACAGTCCAGTCGATGGCCATCGCCGGTTCCCCGCTCATCCACCAGGACCACGTCGTGCTCGTCGCGATCAACGGAGTCGATCATGTCGGCAGCCATCTCGGTGGCTGTCTCGCCGGGCCCGCCGGGCATGTAGAAGACCGGCCCTTGATCCGGGTGCGGCCGGCGCGCGGCGATGACCACGATCTTCAGCGGCAGCTTGCGGCCCTTGCGGGTCCGGCGGTCCTCGAAAACATTGTAGACGCCGCAGCGCAGCTCTTCCTTGACGCCATTGGGATGGCAGGGCGTCAACGTCACCCCGGGCTGGGTGCCGTGCGTCGCCGCCGGCTGAGCACCCGCGAGCGGGGCCAACAGCGTCGCGCCGCAGGCGAAGGTTGCGGCTACCAACGCCGCCCGATTCATCAAGATCTCAAATCGAACAGCCACATCTGTTCTCCTTCTGCGCGGGTCATAAAATCATTCGCTACCTTCAGCTCGGATGGTTTTTGCCGTCGCTACTCGAACGGTATGCCGCAGAACCGCGGCCATTGCAGCAGTGGTGATACGAGCTGGGCTGCCCGGTCACAACCCACCGCCTCATCCGGACTCTGCGGCCAGGGTTCAGGAAGCTGTGCGGTCGGCTCGAACGGCATCCCACGTGCTGTCTTCCGCCGCTTTCAAGGTGTCTTTCGAGAGCGAAAGTAGGCCTTGAGACTCGAGCTTCACAAGTTCTACGAATGTTCCCCAGATAACCGTCGCGAGGATCATTCGCGGCAGATCTTTTGCGATTTTGTTCCGGCACATCCGGTCGATGAGCTCGACGATTGGCTCAGGGACGCGCTCCAGGACCCGGCTTACGTGATCCAAATATGCTCCGTGGTGACGGTTCTCGAGAAATGGAATAGCAAGCGGATGCTTGCGATGGAATGAGGCCATCTCGACCCAGAGCTCGTGAAACTGCGCGCGCGGACTTCCTTCGTCGATGATCCCGATCGAAAGCGCGTCTTCCAGCTGAGTTCGCAGCTCTCGATAGACCTCGTTCACCAGCAGCTCTTTATTGGGAAAGTATTTATAGAGAGTCGCCATGGCGATCCCCGCTCTCTGCTGAATGTCTTCCACACTCGCATTCTCAAATCCGCGCGTTGCGAAGAGCTCGAACCCGGCAGCAAGTATCGCCTCTCGTTTTCCTAGACCGAAGAGCATCACAGCCGCCTTTCCCGCCCTCTTTTGCGATTTCTCGCGGACACCCAAGCCTCGGGGCCAAGCAGAACATTCAAGGGCGCACCAAGTGCCGGACCCAGGGGGCTACTCCCGGACTCCGGGGGTAGAACAGAACCTTCATTCTACCTCCGACCCTCCGGAGTATCGGCTCGAGCTAGGGTTCTCCGTTGCGCGCTCGAACGTCACTGCATCGCTTGACACTCGCCGGAGACTCGCCAAGCATGCACTTGAAGTAATTCGAGGAAGGGACCCGCGGGGAACGTCTCTTCGACCGAGGTAGGTCGCGTCATCGGCAAAGCGCTGGCCTGTCCTCCTCACCTTGTTTTGCATTCCTGCCCGAGCCTGGGAAGAGGAAGTTGTGGTCCGCGACGAGCGGCCCGTAGCCGCGGCGATCGAGCTGCTCCTAGAGCGATTCCGTGTCCCAATCGCGTACGAGGATCCCCCGTATCTTTATCGGGGCCCGTTACCGGTGCAGGAGCGTACACCGCCCCGGTGCCACCCTCGCGCAGCTGGCGTAAAAGCCAGCACGCAGCGGATCCACCCGCGCGACAGACACCGCGTCACATTGTCGAGTTGATCAACACGGATACATCGTTCGACGCCGAGTTGACCACCGCCAGATCAGGCAATCCAACACAAAAGTCTCCCGTCGCCACAAAGCGCGGACAACTCCCGGACGCAAACTCGCCGGCATCGATGAAGGAAACGGGTGACAGCACAGCCGCGCTCGGCACTTCCATGTTGAGCAAAACCGAAACATTGTTCGATTGGAACGCCGTTGAGGTCGCCGATGGCGCGTTGTTGACAGCAATGGTTATTATCTAGGCGCACGGTCGGTGTGATTTGGTTTGGCGATTTCTCGTGTCGATCTGCCGATGCGCCGCGCCGCTTTCCTCAAACGGTTTGCTCACCTGCGACGCCATACCGATCCAGTCGTCGCTTCATCATGATGCGACTAATCCCGAGGAGTCTCGCGGCTTCTGAGACATTTCCCTTGGCCCGCGCCATCGCTCCCTCCACCAACGCCCGTTCGGTATGGTCCAGCCGAGCGAATTGCTCCGCGAGCGAGACTGGAGCCCGAGGCCCGGGTGCGCTGAGCCGAGCACTCAGATCGGCGGCATCGATTCGCACCGATCCCGAAAGGATGGCGGCGCGTTCGATTTCGTTTTTCAGCTCGCGAATATTTCCGGGCCACGAGTAGCCTCGCAACGCATCGATGGCGCGCTCGGTGACTCCGGCGAAATGCTTGCCGAGCCGAGCGCCCGCCCGTGCGAGGAATGCCTGCGCAAGAAGAGCGATGTCCCCACCGCGGCTGCGAAGCGGCTCCAGCTCCAACTGGAGAGTCGCCAAGCGGTAGTACAGGTCTTCGCGAAACCGGCGAGCTTCAACTTCTTTCAGTAGGTCTTTGTTCGTCGCCGAAAGAATCCGTACATCCACCTGTCCAACCTTTTCGGATCCGAGCGGTTGGATTTCGCCGTCCTCAATCACCCGTAAGACTTTCGCCTGTGCCGCCTGGCTCAGATCGCCAATCTCGTCCAGGAATAAGATGCCGCGATGCGCAAGCTGGAATTTACCCCGCTTTGCCTTCGTCGCTCCGGTAAACGCTCCCTTCTCAAAGCCAAACAACTCGCTCTCAATCATCGTTTCCGGCAGCGCGGCGCAGTTCACCGCCACGAATGGATGGGCCGCCCGAGGGGACTTCGAATGAAGCAGCCGCGCCACCAACTCCTTGCCCGTACCACTCTCACCTTGGATCAACACGTTGGCGCTGAGGGCTGCCGCATATTTATCGATTTGCGACTTCAGTCGAATCATTGGCTCGCTTTCGCCGATCATCTCCTCGGCGGGTTCCCGCAGTGCTTCAGCTGCGGCAGTGGCCTGCTGGAATCGTTCGGCGCTGTCGATCGACGCCGCCGCAAGTGAAGCGAGCGCGTTGAGGAAGTGAAGATCCTCGGGTCCAAATGTATTTGTTACGCTGTCCTGCACCCAAATGAACCCGAGCAGTCGGGTGCCGAGCTGCAGCGGCGCGCCGATGCCAGACCGATGCTGGCCCGCCGGGCCGCTGCGTAAGATCACGGCTTCCCGCCGACGCAGAAGCGCGTCCAGCGCGGCCTCGCTCATCACCTGTTCGCCGGCGCCTTCGTGATGGTTGCCCTCGGCCCAGGCAATCTGGCGCAACGCTCGAATCCGATCTTCTTGAATCCCGATCAGCGCACGCCGGCACCCGAGCACCTCGGCGACGGCTTGGAGAACGCTTTTGAGCATCGCCTCGGTATCGCCGATTTCCGTCAGTGCCCGGCCAAGATCGTAAAACAACCGCAGCCGGCGCGCGACCGCATCTTCGACAAATGGAGCAATTGTCTCAACCGTACTCGGAAGCTGATGGAGAATCTGCGGCTGATCCAGATCTTCGCAGTAGGTGAGGACGACTCTGCCGATCTGGATGCGATCCTCGGGCCGCAGCGTGCATCTTTCCGCTCGAGCGCCGTTGATCATCGTGCCGTGTCGAGATCCGAGATCGACGGCCAAGCACTCTCCATCGCGGATTGAGAGCTCCAGGTGCTGACGCGATACATGGCGATCGGTGAGCACAAGATCGTTCTCCGTCGACCGACCAATTCTGAATGTATCCTTCAGCGGGACAGAGAACGGAACTCGGTCCGACTCACGAATGACAAGGTATGGCATGACGCGCTCCTCAGCAGCAAGCGAAGGCTAACCGCATCAAGCGTGACTTTGACGGCCGGCGTTACGACGGGTGTTAACCCTAGTCGTCACAGTGAGCCGCCTCGCTTGTGGTCGGCGGGGTTTGACAAGCGTTGTCGAGGCTATCGGCTCCGCCCGATCGCACTAACGAGAGCTCGCCGTTTACCAAGGCACGAAGACTCTCTTTCGAAAGCGACAACGTTCGTTTGTTCTTCTTCTTCATGATTCATCCCTCCTCACAACGAGCAGCGATGTCATCGCTGGTGGTCGGCGGGCCTTGACAGATATCACCGTCGGTCAAAGGTTGGCCCGCCCGCACTAACGATAGCTCGCGATTTACCAAGGCACGAAGACTCTCTTTCGAAAGCGACAACGTTCGTTTGTTCTTCTTCTTCATGATCATCCCTCCTCCAGTTATCAGGGTGTGACTGCACGAGTGGAGCTCACGATCGCGGTGGTAAACGCCGCGGCCCAGCTCGCGAACTGCGGCGGGTCGTCCGGAACATTTGCAGACGCATCAAGCTTCCATAGATGTATTGCTTTGCCCGTTCCTGCAGATGCAAGGGTGCGACCGTCCGGCGAAAATGCCACGGAGAGAACGTGGTCGTTGTGCAGATCCACGCCGAGGAGCCGACCGTCGCTCACATTCCAAAGGCGAGTCGTATTGTCCCAGGATGCGGTCGCCAGCCTCTTTCCATCCAGCGAGAACGTCATCTGGCGAAGAGCGTCGATGTGACCTGAGAGAACGCGTCCGCTACCAGAGGCCAGATCC